>DASSBA010000222.1:0-114481 GCA_035699205.1 Gemmatimonadales bacterium | reverse complement strand
GCGCACCCGCGAGGCGCTTCTCGGGCAGGCCGACGCCGCGCGGCTCTCGAAGGAGCTCGTCACCATCAAGCGGGACGTGCCGGTCGAGCTCGACGTGGGCGACCTCGTGCTCCAGGAGCCCGACCGCGACGCGCTGATCCGAATGCTGACGGAGCTGGAATTCTTCTCGCTGGCAAGGCGGCTGGGAGGGCAGGGGCCCGGTGGCGCGGGCGCGGGGATGCCGAGCGGCGACGGCGGAGCAGAGGGAGAGTCCGACGCCGGCGAGCCAGTCGCCCTGAGCGGCGCGAAGGGGGCATACCCCGACGCGGGGTCCTTTGGCGCCGCTCAGGGTGACTCCGCCCCCGCCACCGCCACCCTCCCAGCCACCGCCTCCGACTGGCTCGCCCTCGACGAGGGCCCGGCGCCGGAAGTCACGATCGTGGACGACCCCGATGACCTCCCCGCGCTGGTCGAACGACTTCGCGCCGCGCCGCTCATGGCGCTCGACACGGAGACCAGCTCGCTCGAGCCGCACGACGCCGAGCTCGTGGGACTTTCGCTCGCCGCCAGCCCGACCGAGGTCTGGTACCTGCCGTTCGCCCATCGCCCTCCCGCCGGCGAGCTGGCCGCGCCCGAGCCGGTGAAGAATCTTCCGCCGATCACCGACTTCGCCTGCGCGCCCCTGTTCGCGCTGCTCCAGGATCCGGGCGTGCCCAAGGCCGGCCACAACATCAAGTATGACTGGCAGGTGCTCCGCCGCGCCGGGGTCGAGCTCGCCGGGGTGGCCTACGACTCGATGCTCGCGAGCTTCGTCCTCGATCCCGGCCGCCGGTCGCACGCCATCGATACGCTCTGCCTCGAGCACCTCGGCCGCGCCATGCAGACGTACGCGGACGTCGCGGGGAAGGGGAAGGCCGAGATTCCGTTCGCCGAGGTGCCGATCGCCGCGGCGGCGGCATACTGCGGGGCGGACAGCGGCACGGTGCTGGCGCTGCACGATTATCTCGCGCCCGCGCTCCGCGAGATGGCGATGGAGCCGCTCTTCCGCCAGATCGAGATGCCGCTGGTACCGGTGCTGACGGACATGGAGTGGGAAGGCATCTCCATCGACCCCGGGGTGTTCGCGCGGCTGAGCGGAGAGCTCGGCGCCGAGCTCGCCCGGCTCGAGGGCGAGATCGCCGGCGTCGCCGGCGAGGCGCTCAACCTGAACTCGCCCCGCCAGCTCGCGACCATCCTGTTCGAGAAGCAGCAGCTCCCGATTCTCAAGCGCACCAAGACCGGCCCGAGCACCGACGCCGACGTGCTCGACCAGCTCGCGGCCATGGGCCACGATCTGCCCCGGCTCATCCTCGAGTACCGGGAGCTGCAGAAGCTCAAGAGCACCTACGTGGACACCCTGCCCGAGCGGGTCAACCGGCACACCGGGCGCATCCACACCAGCTTCAACCAGGCCGGCGCCGCCACCGGGCGGCTCAGCTCGTCGGAGCCCAACCTGCAGAACATCCCGGTACGGACGCCGCGCGGCGAGGCGATCCGCCGCGGGTTCGTCCCCCGCGGCGGCTGGAGCTTCCTCGTGGCGGACTACTCCCAGATCGAGCTGCGCCTCATGGCGCACCTCTCGGGCGATCCCGGCTTCATCGAGGCGTTCCACCAGGGCGGCGACATCCATCGGCAGACGGCGGCGCTCATCTTCGCCGTCCCGCTCGAGCAGGTCACGGCCGACATGCGCGCGCGCGCCAAGACGATCAACTTTGCCACCATCTACGGGCAGGGGCCGTTCGCGCTGAGCCGCCAGCTCGGTATCTCGCAGGAGGACGCGAGGACGTTCATCGCCCGCTACTTCGAGCGCTTCGCCGGGGTTCGCGGCTTCCTCGACGCCCAGGTACGGCTCGCGCGCGAGCAGGGCTACGTGGAAACCATCTTCAAGCGCCGGCGCTACATCCCCGAGATCAAGGACCGCAACTTCAACATGCGGGCCTACGGCGAGCGCAACGCCCAGAACTCGCCGCTCCAGGGCTCCGCCGCCGATCTCATCAAGCTGGCGATGATCCGTATCCACGCGGCGCTCGGCGAGCGGAAGCTGCGCGGGCGCATGCTGCTCCAGGTCCACGACGAGCTGGTCTTCGAGGTTCCCCCCGATGAGATCGACACGATGCGCTCGCTCGTGCGCACCAACATGGAGCAGGTGGTGGAGCTCCGGGTGCCGCTCGTGGTGGACATCGGCGTGGGATCCAACTGGCTGGACGCCAAGCGATGAGCCGGGCACGGTTCGTCTGCACCGACCCGGACGCCGGCGACTTCGAGTTTGCCGACGTCGAGGAGGTGCTCGACGCCCTCGAGGCGGCGCTCGTGCGGCCCACCACGCCGGTCTTCGACGCCGCGCGGCAGAGCTGGCAGCCGGTGGGCATGCACCCCGAGATCCGGGCCGCCTGGGCGGAGCGGCTCCGATTCCGGCCTCCCGGCTCGGCGGGGATGGGCCTGCCGACGCTGCCCTCGATGACGGCCCTCGCGCGGACCCTCCCGGACGACGAGGACGAACGGGAGCGCCGCCGGGAGGCATACGAGCGCATGCGAACCGGACCCGTCGCCGTGGAAGTCCGGACCATCCCGCGCGACACGGGGCCGCGCTTCGCCGCAGTCGGCCTGGTCTGGGCCTTGGTGCTGCTCGCGGTGGTGGGATGGCTGGTCGTGACGCTCGCCGCCGGCCTTAACGACCTCGCGGCAAGGGTGGCCGGGGTCGGGCCGGCGCGGTAGCCGTCCGATCAGGATTCCGCTTTCCCTTTCCGTCCTTCCACCTTTCCGTCTTTTCGTCCCCTCCGCCGCACCCCCGGCCACCAGTTCCACCGCCCCATCGCCTGCATGAACGCCGGCACGAGCACCATCCGGATCACGGTGGCATCGAGGAGCACCGCGACCGCGAGGCCGAACCCCATGAGCTGCATGGGCAGCGCGCGCGCGAAGGCGAAGATGCCGAATACCAGGATCATGATCAGCGCCGCCGAGGTGATGACCGAGGCCGTCGCGCTCAACCCTTCCATCGTGGCCTGCTTGTTTCGGCCGGTCCGGTCGAACGCCTCCTTGATCCGGCTCAGCAGGAACACTTCGTAGTCCATGCTCAGCCCGAACACCACGGCGAAGACCAGCACCGGCACCGCCACGAAGATCGCCGAGGTCGGCCCGTCCAGCCCGAACAGCTGGACGCCGACTCCGTACTGGAACACCAGCACGATCAGCCCGAACGTGGCGCTCACCGAGAGGGTGTTCATGATGATCGCCTTGATCGGCACCAGCACCGACCGGAACGCTATCGCCAGCATCACCCCCGTCGCGCCGAGAATCAGCGCGACCAGGAGAGGGAAGCGCGCGAGCAGGTCCTCCTGGAAATCGAGCGCCGCCGCCGAATAGCCGCCGACCGTGATCGTCATTCCCCTGGTCCCGCGAAGCGGCGTCCGCGCGAGCTGCCGCGCGCGGATCACCACGTCGGTCGCGGTGGTGAGCGAGGTGGTGTCGGCCAGGATGACGTCGAGCAGCGCGAGCCGCTGGTCGGTGCTCAGGTAGGCGTCGAGGAAGTCGGGGAATCGGGTGCGCGCCGCCGCCAGGTCGCTGTAGAGCACCGAGTAGCCGAGCAGGCTTCCGTGCGGCTCCACGTTCACCAGGCTCCGGACCTCGCGGACCCGGGGGTCGGCCGCGAGCGAGTCCGCCAGCGTCATGAGGCCGCGGAGGGAGGCCGCCTCGACCGCGCTCCGCCCTGCGGGGAGCTGTACCAGCACGCGCACCGGCTGGATGAACCCGGCGACGCCCATCGCCGAGAGCGCATCGAGTCCCTCGCCCGCTTCGGTGCCGGTAGGCCACCAGTGCCGTGACGGGAGGCCGATCCTGATGTAGAAGACCGGGATCGTGAGGATCGCGATCACCACGCCGCCGTAGACCAGTGCCCGGACCGGGTGCCGGCTCAGCGTGCGGGCCCACTTCTCCCAGACCTGCGGGGCGTGATACCACGTGAGCCGCCGCGCGAGCCAGCGCGGTCGGTCGATCTCGCGGCCGAGCAGGGCCAGCAGGGCGGGGAGGAGGGTGATCGAGAGCGCCACCGCCACCGCCACCACCACCAGCCCCCCGATCCCCACGCTCCGTGTCTCGATCAGCGGCGTCAGCAGCAGCGCGCCGAACCCCACGAAGACCGTGAGCCCCGACGTGATGACCGCCCGCCCGGCGGTGGCCAGGGTATTGGCGGCCGCCTCGCGCCGCCTGGTGCCGCGGCCCAGCTCCTCCCTGAACCGGGTGACTACCAGCAGCGAATAGTCGATCCCCACGCCCAGGCCGATCATTGTCGTCATGTTGAGCACGAAGACCGACATCGGCGTGAAGTGCGCCAGCACGCCGATGATGGTGAGCGACACCGCGATGGCCAGCACCCCCACGATGAGCGGCAGCGCCGCCGCCACCAGCGCGCCGAACGCGAGGACCAGGATGATCAGCGTGAGCGGCAGCAGCCGCTGCTCGCCCTCGGCGCTGTCACGTGTCACCACCGTGCGGACGTCGAGATCGAGCGGCGCTCGGCCGGTGACCCGGACCCGATAGCGCTCGCCACCCGGCACCCGCCGCATGGTCTCCCGCACCAGCGATCGCACCGGGGCGACCAGCGAGCCCGCGCTGTCGCCCGGCGTGGCCTCGAGCGCCACGATCACGAACGTCGCGTGGTGGTCTCGGCTGAGAAAGGTGGTGTCGTTGGTGCCGGGCCAGGAGACGAGGCCGCGGATGTACGGCTGCCGGCCGAGTGCGCCGAGCAGGCTGTCGAGCGCTGCGCGCGGGGCTGGCTCGTCGAACGGGCGGGGGGACTCGACGGTGACGGCGAAGAACTCGCCGATCGGCCGGCTGAACCGCTCGGCCAGCAGCGCTTCGGTGATGGAGGCTTCGGTGTGGTGGATGCTGCCGCCCCGGATGTTCAGCAGCGCCGGCGTCTTGGGAGCCTGGACCGCCGCCACCGCGCCGACCACCGCCCACACGGCCACCACCGCCCACGGCCAGCGCACAAGCCCCCGGGCGAATCGGTCCATCAGGTTCAGTTGGTCCTCCCGGGAGTCCGGCCCTGCCTCGAAGGTGGCAAAATCTTAGGCGGCTCACGGGTCCCACGCCAGCGGGCCGGGACCGGCTGGCGGCGGGAGCGGAGGCGCGCCCATATTGAGACCATGCGGCGTCTTCTTCCCCTGCTCACTCTCGGGCTGCTGGTTCTCGTGTTCGCCGACCGCGCCGCGCGGGCGCTCAAGGCCGAGCGGCCCGACCCCGAACAGGTCGCGAACGAGACCCGGAGCGCCACGCCCGACATCAGCCGGCCGCCGGTGGACCCCGCCGTCCCGGCCCGCCGGGCGCGGCTGGCTGCGCGCGAGGCACTGTCCCGGGAAGCCGGCTCGACCTACCTCGACTCGCTCATCCTGAGCACCGACTCCGTAGTCCGGCGCTGGCCCGACCGCTGGGGCTCGCCGATCCGGGTCGCGATCGTGGAAGGCGGGCCGGCGGACTACACGCCGAAGATGGCCGGGTACGTGCGGACCGCGCTGGAGCGGTGGGAGGGCCTGGGCATCGGCCTCCGGTTCTCGCTCGTCCAGGACACGACCAGGGCCGAGATCCTGGTGCGCTGGATCGACCACTTCGACTTCGACCGCGCGGGCCAGACCGACCTCACCTGGGACCAGTCGGGCCGGGTTCGCCGGGCGCTGGTTTCGCTCGCGCTCCGCACCAACACCGGCGTGGTCCTGCCGGACGACGCGCTCCTCTCGGTCGCCGTGCACGAGACCGGTCACGCCATCGGTCTCCCGCACTCGGCGGACTCCAACGACGTCATGTTCCCCGCCACCCGCACCGGCGTCCTCTCCGATCGCGACCGGCGCACCGCCGCCGTGCTCTACCGGCTGCCGCCCGGCCCCGTGCGCGAGCTCGTGTCCGGCGAGGATCGCTAGACCGGCGGGCACGATCGTTGCCCCGCTGCCCGGCCGATCCCGCTCACCTGGCACGGCGGTCCCGGACCGCTCGAGACCGCCCGCATTCCGCAACGTGGAGACGCGCATGGTCGTCATCACCCCCAAGGCTGCCGGCCTACTGGGGGCACTGCTCGCCGCGGTCATGAGGACCACGCCCGCACCCGCCCAATCGTTCGCCGAGATCGACGCGACGGTCCGGGACGGGATCAAGCGCGGCCTCTACCCCGGCGCCGTAGTGGTCATCGGCCGGCGCGACTCGGTACTCTACGCCCGTGGGTACGGCCACTACACCTGGAGCCCGGCTTCGCGCGTTCCCGATCCGGACTCGACGATGTGGGACATCGCCTCGATCACCAAGGTCGTGGCGACCACCAGCGCCGCGATGCGTCTGGTAGACCGGGGCAAGCTGGATCTGGACGCCCCGGTGCGCCGCTACCTGCCCCGGTTCTCCGGCGGCCCCAAGAACCGGGTGACCGTGCGCATGCTGCTCGATCACACGAGCGGCCTCCGGAGCTACGTCCCGTTCTACGCCAAGGCGCGGCGGAGCCGCGCGCGCGTCATCGATCTGCTCTACGCGGAGCCGCTCGTCCGCGCGCCGGGTGACAGCGCCGAGTACAGCGACCTCAACGCCCTGCTGATGGGACTGCTCCTCGAAAAGGTCTCCGGCGTGTCGCTCGATCAGCTTGCCCGCCGCGAGGTGTTCAGCCCGTTGGGCATGACCCGGACGATGTACAAGCCGCCCGCCTCGCTCCGCTCCCGGATCGTGCCCAGCGGGATCTGGCGGGGCCGGCCCGTCCCGGGCGACGTCAACGACCAGAACGCGGCCGCCATGGGCGGGGTGGCGGGACACGCCGGCGTGTTCTCGACCGGAATGGACCTGGCGCGGTATGCCACCGTCTGGCTTCGCGGGGGCGCCGGCCCGGAGCGCCAATGGGTGAGTCCGGGCACCGTCCGCCAGTTCCTCGTGAAGGGCCCCAACAGCGGCTCCCGCCTGCTCGGCTGGGACACCCCGGAGCTCGACGCCGACGAGCCCAGCATCTTCGGGACGCTGATCAGTGACGCGGCGTACGGCCACACCGGTTTCACGGGCACGGAGCTCTGGATCGACCCGTCTCGTGACCTGTACCTGGTCTTCCTCACCAACCGCGCCTTCGACCCGCGGATCCGGGACTCTCTCAAGGAGCTGAAGGTGGTTCGCACGTCGCTGTCGGACGCCGCCATCCGGCTGGTGCCGCACGGCTGCAACCAGGAGCTGGTCGCCCGCTGCTGATGTACGCGAAGCCCACCAGCTCGCACATCCCATTCACACGCTGTTAGCTTTCCGGCATGACCAACCCCGCCTCCGCCTCCGCGCCCACCCCCGATACCGTCCGGAAGGCTCTTCGCGCTGTGAAGGACCCGGAGCTCAATCTCAACATCGTCGACATCGGTCTGGTCTATGACACCGAAGTGAGCGCAGCCGGTGAAGTGCACGTCCGGATGACGCTCACCTCACCCGGCTGCCCCGCGGGCACCGAGATCATCGACGACGTGAAGCGCGTGGTGTCCGATCTCGAGGGAGTGCAAGCGGTCGAGGTGGAGCTGGTGTGGGATCCGTACTGGACGCCCGACAAGATGGATCCGCGGGTGCGGGCGTTTCTGGGCTTCTGAGGCAATCGCTCGGCTACACGGCAGTCTCGTCTCCCTGACCCTTCGGCTCCCCGACCGCCTCCAGCAACTCCGCCCCGAGCTCCCGCAGCTGCCATCGTCGAAGCCCCGGCACCGCCGCCAGCTCCTCGAGCGAGGCCGGGTGCACCCGGGCGATCGCCTCCAGGGTGCCGTTCGGGCACAGCACACCGGGCGCGAGATCGAGCCGGACCGCGACTCGGTTCCGCACCGCCTTGAGCCGCTCGACCCGGGCCTCGAACGCGGGATCGTACGCCCGGCGCGGCAGCCGCTCGATCCGGGGCAGCTCCCCCTCTGGCACATCGAGTCCGCGCCGCACCGCCGCCAGGATCTCCCGTCCTCGCCGCTCCGCCTGGTCGCTGCTGATACCGGGGATCGCCTTGAGCTCGGCCAGGTCGCCGGGCGGCTTCCGCGCCATCGTCAGCATGGGCTCGTTATTGAGGATCCGGAAGGTGGCCCGGTCGTTTCGCTGGGCCACTCCCTCGCGCCACTCGTGAAGCTCCCGCAGGATTGCCAGCTCGCGCCCCTTGAGCGCCCTGGCGCCCTTGAGCCGCAGGTAGCCCGGCTCGCCGTCCGGCGGATTCCAGTGGAGGTCGTGCAGCAGGGCGAACTCCTCCTCCGCCCAACCGAGCCGCCCGCGGGCCTCGAGCCGTGCCCGCAGGATATCACGCAGCTCGGGGAGATGGCGCGTGTCCGCGGCGGCATACTCGAGCATCGCCGGCAAGAGCGGCCGCGCCGACCAGTCGGCGCGCTGGAACCGCTTGTCGAGCCGGACCCCCAGGTACTTCTCGAGCAGCGCCGCGAGCCCCACCCCCGGCTCGTTGAGCAGCTGCGCGGCGATCCGGGTATCGAACAGCCCGGCGGCATGGTAGCCGTATTCCCGGTGGAGCAGCCGGAGATCGTAGTCGGCATCGTGGAACACCGTCTCCACTGCCGGATCGGCGAGCACCTCTCCCAGCGGCGACAGGCTCTCGATCGCCAGCGGGTCCACCACCGCGGTCTCCTCTCGCGAGCTGATCTGCAGCAGGTACACCCGGTCGGTGAACCGGTGGAAGCTCGCCGCCTCGGTGTCCACCGCGAGCAGCGGCGCGCCGCGGAGACGCGCGAACAGCGCCTCCAGCTCCGACTGCGACTGGATCAGCGGTACGCCGGGGCTCACTCGGCCTTCGATACCAGCTCGAGCCCTGCCGCGATTTCGTCGAGCGCCTTCGAGAGCACCTTGTAGAAGTCGGCATCGGGCTGTGGTGTGCCGCCCAGCGCGGCGTCCATCTGCAGCTTGCGGGCGAGCCTCGCGGCGTGGCGGATGTAGTCGGTGGCGGGTTTCATAGGGCGGAGCAGGCGGAGGGGGGCGGAGAAGGCGGAGAGATGGTCTCCGGGTGGTCGCCGGAAGTGTAGCCGCCCGCGCGGGATTTCGCTCGCCGTCTCCCTCCCGGCTTTCCACCTTTCCGGCTTTCCACCTTTCCGTCCGCCTATCTTATTCCCATGCTCATTCCGGATATCGACCTCCCCGTCTACCCCGATGAGTGCGACGCGTTCGGGCACCTCAACCAGGCGTCGTTCCTCAGTCTGTTCGAGCGGGCGCGCTGGGAGATGCTGATGCGCGGACCGGGGATGGATGTCTTCACCCGGGCCGGCGCCTGGCCGGCCGTGCGCAAGACCATGGTCGACTACCACGCCGCCGCCTTCCCGGGCGACGTGCTGCGATTCCACCAGGCGCTCACCCACCACGGCCGGACCAGTTTCACCATGCGCCAGACCGCGCGCAGGCTGCAGGACGATGCGCTCATCGCCACGGCCGAGTTCGTCTTCGTCTGCATCGATCGCGACGGGCGGCCGACTCCGGTGCCCGCCGAGTTCGGCGACTTCATGAACGCCGCGCGCCCACCCGGCACTCTGCGGCATCTCACGCTGAACGGGGTCAGGCTGGCCGTCGAGACCCGCGGCGAAGGACCGGCCGTGCTGTTCGTTCACGGCTATCCATTCGACCATACCATCTGGCGCGACCAGATCGACGGGCTCGACGGGTACCTCCGCATCGCGCCGGACCTCCGCGGAATGGGCCAGTCGGACGCTCCGGATCTGGGATACGGAATGAGCATCTACGCCGCCGACCTTGCCGCCCTTCTCGACGCCCTTGGCGTGGATGAGGTCGTGCTCTGCGGGCTCTCGATGGGCGGTTATGTGGCCTTCGAGTTCCTGCGCCGCTGGCGCCATCGCGTGCGCGGCCTGGTGCTGATGGACACCCGCGCCGAGGCCGACGATACGGCGGGCCGCCGCGCACGGGACGCCGCGGCCGCCACCGCGCGCGAGAACGGCGCCGAGGCGATCGCCGAGTCGATGCTCCCGAAACTGCTCGCGCCCGCGACGGCCGGGCATTCGCCCGCGATCGCGGAGCGGATTCGACGCATGATGGCCGCTACGCCGGTGGCCGGGATCGTCGGCGCGCTCGCCGCCATGCGCGACCGGCGCGACAGCACCGACCTCCTTCCTACACTCGGCGGCATTCCGGCCCTGGTCGTGGTCGGCGTGGAGGACGCGCTCACGCCTCCGGACGCCGCGCGGCGCATGGCCGCCGCGATTCCGGGGGCCAGGCTCCTGTTGCTGCCCGGAGCGGGCCACCTTCCGCCGGTCGAGCGCCCCGCCGAAACGAACGCCGCGCTGCTGGACTTCCTGCGGGTGGTGGGGTGAAACCTTTGCCGGACCGGCCGCGTTGTGGAATCGGCGGTGTGACGGATTCCCAACCGTTCCCGCTAAAGGGCAGTCCCACCAAACTCGGCTCCGGGGTCGCGGCCAGGTAGTACGGTCCCGGGGCCACTCTCCTGCGAGCGGTGCGCAGCAACCGGCAAGACGTACGAAGGGGGCCGCCGACTCCGGGGCCCCCTCGCTGCTTCACCGCTCGCTTTGCTTCCTGCTCGCACCGTCGCCGCGAACGGCTACCGCTGCGGCCTCCCCGGCGGCGTGTCGCTGTTGAACACCTCGCGGTTCTTCTCGATGTACGAGGTCATGTTCGGCGGCACATCTTCTTCCGGAAAGATGGCCGTCACCGGGCACTCCGGCTCGCACGCGCCGCAATCGATGCACTCGTCGGGGTGGATGTACAGCTGGTCCTCGCCCTCGTAGATGCAGTCCACCGGGCACACGTCTACGCAGGCGCGGTCCTTCACACCAATGCATGCCTCGGCGATCACGTACGTCATTGCCGCAGTTCCTCCGGAGTGGCTGGCCAGGCGCCGCACGCGGCGCGTCTGCGAGTAGGTATACGAAGGTGCGTGGGGTGGCGCAAGGGGTCGTGGTATCTTCCGCTCGATGCTCCGCCATTCATCTCTGACGCTGACTCTCCTCACGCTCGCCTGGTCGGGAGCCGGCCAGTCGGCGCTCGCCGGCCAGCAGTGTCCCACTCCCCGCACCGCGCTGGTGCTCTCCGGTGGCGGGGCGAAGGGCCTGGCTCACATCGGCGTCCTCCGCGTCCTCGACAGCCTCGGCATCCGCCCCGATCTGGTCGTCGGGACCAGCATGGGCGCGGTCGTCGGGGCGCTCTATGCCAGCGGGTATACCGGGCGAGAGCTCGACTCCCTCGCCCGCGTGGTGCCCCTCGCCGCCCTCTTTCGTACCTATCAGCCGCTCGCACCACGCTCGCTGGGCATCCTCCAGCCCCTGGTGGTCTGGGAACAGGGCGAGCGGCGCTTCGCCCTTCAGAGCGCCTCGGTCGTGGAGGCGGAGGCCAGCGCCCTCGTGAACGCCGCCATGCTGCGCGGCAACCTGCTCGCCCGGGGCGATTTCGACTCGCTGCCGATTCCGTTCCGTGCCGTGGCCACCGACCTGGCGCACCGCGAGGTGGTGGTCATGCGGTCGGGCGACCTGGCGCAGGCGGCGCGCGCCAGCGCGGCGGTGCCCCTGCTCTTCGCCCCCGAGCGCCGGGAGGGGCGCTACCTGATCGACGGCGGGCTCTCGGCCAACATCCCGGTGGCCGTGGCTCGCGCCGAAGGGGCCGAGCGCGTCATCGTGGTGGACGCGACCGAGCACCTGAGCGATTCGCTGGAGGTCTCCTCGCCGCTGCTCGTGGCCGACCGGCTGGTGCAGTTCCTTTTCCACCAGCCCGAGGACTCGCTCCGGCCCGGCGATCTGTTCGTCCGGCCGGACGTGGACGGCTTCGCCAGCCTGAACTTCGCGCCCCGCCGGGTCGAGCGGCTGCTCTCGCTTGGCGCCGGGGCCGCGGATACGGTGCTGGAGCGGAGCGCCTGCCGCGCGCCCGTGCCGGAAGGCACGCCGCGGGAGCTCCCGGTCCACGTCACCGGTGTGAGCATCGAGGGCGCCAATGCGTCCGAGCGGCTGGCGCTGTTGAGGCTGCTCGGACTGGGCCTCAGCGATACCCTCGACGCGGAGCTGCTCCGGAGGCGGCTCCGCAACCTGGCCGCCGCGTCGGAGGCGTACGAGTCGGTCTGGCTGGGGCCGACCGGCGCAGGCGATTCGGTCTCGTTTCACATTTCGGTCCGGCGCGCCGCCCGCCGGATCGCGGGCCTGGGGCTGGCGTACGACAACGAGCTCGGCGGGCGGATGTGGGCGGGCCTGGTCGACCGCCGGCTCTTCGGCCGCGCGCTCGAGGGGAGCGGTGCCGTATTCCTGGGCGAACTGCGGCGCGAGCTGCTGCTCGGCCTCCGGCGCAACTATCAGTTCGGCCGACAGCTGTTCGATCCGACCCTTACGCTGCGGCTCGCCGACGAGGACGTGCGACGCTTCGATCGTGCGGGCGAAGAGCTCGGTCAGGGCAAGACGCGCGAGGCCATCGGGTTTCTGGGAATCGAGCGTCCGCTGGTACCGGGCTGGGATCTCGCGCTCGGCGCCCTGGGCAGGACCTGGGACGAGCCGGGCCGGCCCGATCGCTCCACGCTGGGCGGCGTGGCGCGGGTCACGGCCGCGAGCCGTCAGCAGGGCCGGATCGTGCAGGCGGAGCTCGCGTGGACCGGCATTTATCAGCGGGCCGCGTTCGAGGGCGTGCTCCACTCGCGACTGGGTGTCGTTGGCTTTTCACCCCGTCTGCGCA
This sequence comes from Gemmatimonadales bacterium, assembly GCA_035699205.1. GTDB lineage: Bacteria > Gemmatimonadota > Gemmatimonadetes > Gemmatimonadales > GWC2-71-9 > CAVVWJ01. The sequence goes on along the minus strand of DASSBA010000222.1, from coordinate 101,821 downwards.
TCGGTTGGGGGGCGGGGCTCCCCCTTCAACTGGGCTTCCCGCTGGGCGGCGATGACGGCTTCCCCGGCTACCATCTTGGTGAGCGCCGGGGCGATCGCGAGGCGATGGCCGGGCTGCTCTTTACCGTCCCGCTCCGGGGGCCGCTGCTCGCACGCGTCGAGCTGGCCGCTGGCGGCACGGACGCCACCGACCGGCGATTCGAGGGAGGCGGCTGGACCGCGGGCGTGCGCGCCGGCCTGGGGGCCGAAACGCCGGTGGGGCCGGTTCGGTTCGAGTACGGGGTGGCGCTGCGAGGCCGGGACGCGCTGTTCGTGCGGCTGGGACGCTGGTTCTAGCTACAGCAGTCCCGTGAGCGGCGTCGCGTAACTGGTCGTGCGATCCTCGGGCGGCCCGTACCGGCCGTCCGGACCATGCAGTCGGTGCCATTCCTCCCGCAGGCAGAACGGATCCAACCCATGGGGTCGGTCCACCGCGAGCACGCCGTCGAGATGGTCGATCTCATGCTGCAGCAGCTCGGCGCGGTCTCCCTCCAGATCATCCTCGTGCCACTCGCCCTTGGTATCCTGGTAGCGCAGTCGGATCCGGTGCGCCCGGGACACACGCACGAGCAGGTTGGGGAACGAGAAGCAATCGTCCCAGACCTCGAAATCCTCGTTGCCGATGTCCACGATCTCGGGGTTGATCAGCGCCCAGGGCCGGTCGAGCTCGCAATAGACCATGCGCACCGGCGCGCCGATCTGGGGGGCCGCGATCGCCCGACCGCTTCCGAATCGCGACTGCCAATCGCGCAGCGTCTCGCGCATGTCGTCCAGGATCACCCGGACAGCGGTCGAGCGCGGCTTCGTGATCGGCTCGCACTTGGCCCGGAGTATCGGGTCACCCAGCAGCCGGATGCGGTGGATGGTCATGTGGGTAAAGCCTTTCCGTTGGTGCACAGGGGCAGGCACCTTCCGACCCTAATATGCGGTCCGGGGCGCCGCGCGGCCAGACTCCCGCGCACTCGGAGAGCAACTTTGGTTGTATGACTTACGACCACTATTCGCGGCTACACCGCAAGGCATGGGCTGCTTGGTTCGCCACGGAGGCACGGGGCACGGCGGGCTACTGCATCGTTGCCTCCGTGCCCCTCCAGCCTCCGCGGTAAAGCACGCATCCGCTGTCACGCAAGCTGCTGCGGTTGAGAGCGTTACAACGTTCGCACCAATAATACTGAACGAATTGACAATCCCGACTAGTTCACTTAAGATTTCTGGTCTATGAGTGCCGCCCTTCCGCTTCTCGCAAACGTCAGCGGCCCGTTGGGCCACAAGGGCCAGCGCGGAGCGGTCCTCGTGCAGCTCAAGCGGGCTCAGCGGCTCACGGCACGAGAGCTGGCGAGCCGGCTCGGAGTTTCGCTGAACGCAGCCCGGCACCACCTGAAGGAATTGCAGGCGGAGGGATTGGTCGAATACGAGCGGGAACACCGGGGCGTGGGCGCGCCGGTCTTTGCCTATCGCCTGAGCGCGTCGGGCGAGGCGCTCTTCCCTCGGCGCTACGAAGCCACGCTCACCGCCGTCCTGGACCAGATGGTCGCACGCGATGGGCGGGAGGCGGCCGTCGCGCTGCTGGAGTCATACTTCGCGGGTCTTGCGCGCCGCCTCGAGGGAAAGTTGGCTGGCGCCACGCCCGCCGAGCGACTTCACGCGATCGGCCGGGTACTCTCGGATGAAGGCTACATGGCCGAGGTGACGGCCACCGGGAGCGCGGGCATCCTTACCGAGCACAACTGCGCCATCCCCGCGGTGGCCGAGCGGTTCCCGGAGATCTGCGCCGCCGAAGCCCGCTTCCTGGCCGAGGTGCTCGGAGCCGAAGTCGATCGCCGGGAGCACCTGCTGAGCGGGTGCAGCAGCTGCGAATATCACGTGCGGTTCAAGACCGCCCAGGAGAACTCATGAGCTCTTCCGTCGAGAGCCTGGTCAACCGGGAATACAAGTACGGCTTCGTCACCGACATCGAAGCCGATGTCGCGCCGAAGGGGCTGAACGAGGACATCATCCGTCTCATCTCCGCCAAGAAGCAGGAGCCGGCGTGGCTCCTCGAGTGGCGGCTGAAGGCATTCCGCGGCTGGCGGAAAATGACGGAGCCGCACCACTGGGCCAACCTCACGTACACGCCGGTCGACTATCAGTCCATCAGCTACTACTCGGCGCCCCGGACGAAGAACCCGATCGGCAGCCTCGACGACGTCGACCCGAAGCTGCTCGACGCCTACACCAAGCTGGGCATCCCGCTCCGCGAGCAGAAGCTCCTGGCGGGTGTCGCGGTGGACGCCATCTTCGACAGCGTCTCGGTCGGCACCACGTACAAGGCCAAGCTCGCGGAGCAGGGGATCATCTTCTGTTCGTTCGGCGAGGCGGTGCGCGAGCATCCCGAGCTGGTGCAGAAGTACCTGGGCTCGGTCGTGCCGCTGAGCGATAATTTCTTCGCCGCGCTCAACGCCGCGGTATTCAGCGACGGCTCGTTCGTCTACGTGCCCAAGGGCGTGAAGTGCCCGATGGATCTCTCCACCTACTTCCGCATCAACACGGCGGAAACGGGGCAGTTCGAGCGCACCCTCATCATCGCCGATGAAGGCGCCGCGGTGAGCTATCTCGAGGGCTGCACCGCGCCCAAGCGGGACGAGAACCAGCTCCATGCCGCCGTGGTCGAGCTGGTGGCGCTCGAGGGCGCCACCATCAAGTACTCGACGGTCCAGAACTGGTACGCGGGTGACGCGGAGGGGCGGGGCGGGATCTTCAACTTCGTCACCAAGCGCGGCAAGGCGTCGGCCAACGCCAAGATCTCGTGGACCCAGGTCGAGACCGGATCGGCGATCACCTGGAAATATCCGAGCGTCATCCTCCAGGGCGACAACTCGGTCGGCGAGTTCTACTCGGTGGCGGTGGTGAACGGGCGGCAACAGGCCGATACGGGCACCAAGATGATCCACATGGGGAAGAACACCCGCAGCACGATCGTCTCCAAGGGAATCTCCGCTGGCCAGGGGCAGAACAGCTATCGGGGCCAGGTGAAGGTCCTCCCCAGGGCGGAGCGCGCGCGCAACTACACGCAGTGTGACTCGATGCTGATCGGCAACCGCTGCGGGGCGCACACTTTTCCCTATATCGACGTGCAGAACTCGACCGCCTCGACGGAACACGAGGCCTCGACGTCGAAAATCGGCGAGGACCAGATCTTCTACCTCAAGCAGCGCGGCTTGAACACCGAGAACGCCATCTCGATGATCGTGAACGGCTTCTGCAAGGAAGTGTTCAAGGAGCTGCCCATGGAGTTCGCGGTCGAAGCGCAGAAGCTGCTGGGGATCACGCTGGAAGGCAGCGTCGGATAAGCGGTCACTTCGAGAGGAGTCACGAACGTGCTGGAAATCAACGGCCTTCGCGCCAGCGCCGGCGACACGGAGATCCTCAGGGGCATCGACCTCACGGTCAATGCCGGAGAGGTCCACGCCGTCATGGGTCCGAACGGCTCGGGCAAGAGCACGCTGGCGCAGGTGCTGGCCGGTCATCCGGCCTACCGGGTGACCGCCGGTTCGGTGCGCTACCAGGGTCAGGATCTGCTGGACCTCGAGCCCGAGGAACGCGCCCAGGCGGGAGTCTTCCTGGCCTTCCAGTATCCGGTCGAGATCCCCGGTGTGAGCAACGCCTATTTCCTGCGCGCCGCCTACAACGAGATCCGGAAGGCCCACGGGCTCGAGGAAGTGGATTCGATGGATTTCCTCGACCTGCTCGAGGAGAAGCTCAAGCTGGTCGAGTGGGAGCCCGAGATCATGAGCCGGGCCGTCAATTCCGGCTTCTCCGGGGGCGAGAAGAAGCGCAACGAGATTCTCCAGATGGCGGTGCTCGAGCCGAAACTCGCCATCCTCGACGAGACCGATTCGGGACTCGACATCGACGCCCTGCGGATCGTGGCGGCGGGCGTGAACAAGCTGCGCCGCCCGGACAACGCGGCCATCGTGGTGACGCACTATCAGCGCCTGCTCAACTACATCGTGCCCGACTACGTGCACGTGCTGTCGAACGGCCGGATCGTCAAATCGGGCGGGAAGGAGTTGGCGCTGGAGCTCGAGGCCCGGGGTTACGAATGGCTCGAGGAGGCGGTGGGAGCGGCGTCATGACCGAGACGTTCGTGCAGGAGTTCGAGGCGCGGGCCGGGACGGCCACCGCGGACGGGCCCGAGTGGCTCGAGCCGATTCGCCGCTCCGCCATGGAGCGCTTCGCGCGTACCGGCTTTCCGGGCGCGCGGGACGAAGAGTGGCGCTTCACCCCGATCGGCCCGATCGCCCAGGGCAGTTGGCGTCCGGCCACAGGTGGCGCCGGGGGACTGCATCGCGAGCAGCTGGCCCCGTTCCTCTTCGGCCACCCCGACTGGACCACGCTCGTCTACGTGAACGGCGTCCATCATGAGGCGCTGAGCTCGGTGGGGCCGCTGCCGGCCGGCGTGCGGGTGGCCGGCCTGGCCGAGACGCTGCGGTCGGACGGCGCCCTGCTCGAGCGCCATCTCACCCGCCACGCGCCGGCGGACGGGAGCCCGTTCACCGCGGTCAACACCGCCTTCCTGCGTGACGGTGGTGTCGTGCACATCGGTGCCGGCGTGGACCTCGAAATGCCGGTACACCTGCTCTATGTCACTACCGCGGACGCGGCCGGCACGGTCGCCCATCCGCGGAACCTGATCGTGGTGGACCGCGGCGCCCGGGCGTCGATCATCGAGAGCTACGTGACCGTTGCACCGGGCCAGAATTACTGGACCAACCCGGTGACCGAGGTGGCGGTGGCCGCGGGCGCGTGGGTGGAACACACCCGGATCCAGCGGGAGAGCGAGGGCGCGTTCCACATCGGACTCACCCACGTGGATCAGGAGCGTGACAGCCATTATCGCTCGTTCGCGTTCGACATGGGGGCGGCGCTCGCCCGGCACAATCTGCACGTCCGGCTGAACGACGAGAACATCGAGTCTCTCATGTACGGGCTCTACCTCACCCGCGGCGACCAGGTGGCAGACAATCACACCGCCATCTACCACGACCGGCCGAACTGCCGGAGCTGGGAGGTCTACAAGGGCATCCTGGACGGGCGCTCGCGGGCCGTGTTCAATGGCAAGGTGTTCGTCAAGCCCGAAGCGCAGAAGACCGACGCCAAGCAGACCAACCGTAACCTGCTCCTGAGCGAGGGTGCCCGAGTAGACACCAAGCCCCAGCTCGAGATCTTCGCCGACGACGTGAAATGCACTCACGGCGCCACGGTCGGCCGGCTTGACGATCTGGCACGCTTCTACGCCCGAAGCCGAGGCCTCCCGGCTGCCGCCGCGGAGCGCCTGCTCACCTACGCCTTCGCGGCGGAAGTGGTGGACGAGGTGGCGCTCCTGCCGGTCCGGGAGGAGCTCGACCGGCTGGTGTTCGAGCGGCTGGGCACCCTCTGATCCGGCATGACGGCCACCGCAACCGCGGGACTCGACGTCGAGCAGCTGCGCAAGGATTTCCCGATCCTCTCGCAGCGGGTGCGCGGCAAGCCCCTCGTCTACCTCGACAATGCCGCCACCAGCCAGAAGCCGCGGAGCGTCATCGATGCGGTCGGCCGGTTCTACTCGGCCGAGAACGCGAATATTCACCGCGGGGTACACTTCCTGAGCGAACGCGCCACCGGAGCGTACGAGGCGGTGCGGGGGCGGATCGCCCGGTTCCTCAACGCGTCATCTCCCGGCGAGATCGTCTTTACCCGGGGGACCACCGAGGCGATCAACCTCGTCGCCCAGAGCTGGGGACGCAGTACGGTCCAGCCCGGGGACGAGATTCTCGTCACCGGGATGGAGCACCACTCGAATCTGGTCCCGTGGCAGCTGCTCGCCAGCCAGACGGGAGCCTCGGTGCGCGCCGTCCCCATCACCGATTCCGGCGAGCTCGATCTCGACGCCTTCGACCGGCTGCTCACCGACCGCACCAGGCTGCTGGCGCTGACTTACATTTCCAACGCGCTCGGCACCATCAATCCGGTTCGCGAGCTGGTGGCGCGGGCGCGCGAGCATGGCGTGGTGACGCTGGTGGACGGCGCCCAGGCCGCCCCGCACCTGCCGGTGGACGTCCAGGCGCTCGGCTGCGACTTCCTGGCCTTCTCGGGGCACAAGGTGTTCGGGCCGACCGGGGTCGGCGTGCTGTACGGGCGGGAGGCGCTGCTTGAGCGGATGCCGCCGTGGCAGGGCGGCGGCGACATGATTGAAACCGTCACGCTGGAGGGGAGCACATTCGCCCGGCCGCCGGCGCGGTTCGAGGCCGGCACGCCGATGATCGCCGCGGTCATCGGGCTCGGTGCCGCGCTCGACTACGTGGGCTCACTCGGATTCGGCCCGATCGGCGCGCGGGAGGACGAATTGCTGGCGTACGCAACCGAGCAGGTCGGCGACCTGGACGGCCTCCGGCTCGTCGGCACCGCGCGGCGGAAGGCCGGCGTGCTCTCGTTCGTCGTCGACGGCGTGCACCCCCACGACGTGAGCGCCGTGCTCGACGACGAGGGGATCGCGGTTCGCGCCGGACACCACTGTGCCCAGCCGGTCATGCGCCGGTTCGGTGTGCCGGCCACCGTCCGCGCCTCGTTCGCGTTCTACAACACCCGTGAGGAGATCGACGCGCTCGCGCGCGGGCTGCGCCGGGTGCGGACGCTGTTCGCCTGATGTCGAGCCTCAGCGAGCTGTACCAGAACGTCATCCTCGAGCACAACCGGTCGCCGAGGAACTACCGGCCCATGGCCGACGCCGACCGGCACGCCGAGGGCCACAACCCCCTGTGTGGCGACCAGCTCACGGTCTGGATTCGGACGAAGGGCGACGTCATCGAGGACGTGAGCTTCCAGGGCTCCGGTTGCGCCATCTCCCGGGCGTCCGCCTCCCTCATGACGAGTGCGGTCAAGGGAAAGACTCGCCAGGAGGCCGCGCTGCTGTTCGACCGATTCCACCGGCTCGTGACCGGCGCGCTCGCGCCCGGAGACGCGGAAACCCTGGGCAAGCTCGCAGTGTTCTCGGGAGTATCGGAGTTTCCGATTCGGGTAAAGTGCGCCAGCCTGTCGTGGCATACGTTGAAGGCCGCGCTCGATCGCGGTACCGCCCAGCCAACCATTTGAAGGAGTAATCCGAAATGCCGTATCCGCCCGCCCTAGTCGCTCCCATGCGGGAAGAGATGATCAGCATGGGTGCCCGTGAGCTCGCCACCGTGGCGGAGGTCGATGCCGCGCTCGGCGACCAGAAGGGCACGATGCTCGTCTTCGTGAACTCGGTGTGCGGCTGTGCCGCCGGGAACGCCCGGCCGGCGCTGCGCTTCGCGCTGCAGCATGGGGTGCGCCCGCAGCAGGTCGTGACGGTGTTCGCGGGGCAGGACGTCGATGCCACGGCGCGCGCGCGGCAGTATTTCGCGGATTACCAGCCGAGCAGCCCGTCGATCGCCCTGCTGCGTGACGGCGAGGTCGTGCACTTCGTCCACCGGCATCAGATCGAAGGCCGCCCGCCGCAGGACGTGGCGGCGGACCTCGCGGCCGCCTTCGACCGCCACTTCGCGGTGACGGTCTGAGGTGGACGCGCCCGTGACGGGCCACGTCTTCCACCCAGGACATCAGGAACTGCACGGCGTCACGGTGGTGGTGGAGACGCGCGGTTCGCGAACCTACGTCGGCCGGTTCCACAGCCAGGACGAGGAAGGCGTGCACCTCCACGACGTGGGCGTGCACGAGACGTCGGCCGAGGGCACGTCGAAGCAGGAGTTCCTGCGGCGCTGCGACCGGTTCGGCATCCGCGCGGAACTCCGTGACCTGCTGGTTCCGACGAGCGAAGTGACAAGCATCAGCCGGTTGGTGGACGCGGTCCGGTAGGCCGTCGGGTCCACATCTGATCTTCAAATCCGGCCCGTGGCGCCGAGCCGTGCCTCGGCGCCGGGGGCCGGACATCCGCCGTCCCTCGCTCGACGCGTTTCTCCCTACATTTCCTCGCAAGCACAACCACTACGACGTCATCGTCATCGGCGGCGGGCATGCGGGCACCGAGGCCGCTGCCCTGGCCGCGCGCTCCGGCGCGCGTACGCTGCTGCTGACCCAGAACCTCGAGACGATCGGGCAGATGTCGTGCAACCCGGCGATCGGAGGGATCGCCAAGGGCACCGTGGTTCGCGAGGTGGATGCGCTGGGCGGCATCATGGGCCGCGCGACGGATCTGGCGCGAATCCAGTTCCGGATGCTCAATCGGTCCAAGGGGCCGGCGGTGTGGTCCCCGAGAGCGCAGTGCGATCGCGGGCTGTACCGGCGTGCGGTGCGTTCATCGTTGGAACGAATCTCGGCGCTCGAATTTGCCCAAGGCACCGCCGCGACTCTCATCATGGAGGGGGGTCGCGTATGCGGGATTGGAACCGTTGACGGTCGGCGATTCCAGGCGTCCGCGCTGGTGGTGACGGCGGGGACCTTCCTCCGCGGCCGGATTCACCTCGGACTGGATACTCAACTCGCCGCGGGGCGGGCGGGCGAAAGCCCAGCCGTAGAAATAGCGCAAGCTCTTGAATACATTGGACTTACGGTTGCTCGCTTCAAGACGGGTACGCCACCGCGAGTTGACGGCCGCTCGGTGGACGTCGGGCGATTGGAGCGGCAGGACGGGGATCAGGTACCGTTCTGGTTCTCCTTCCACGCGCAGGTCCAGCATCCCGAACAGCGGCCCTGCTATCTCACGCGGTCAGACGCCCGGCTGCGTGACATCATCCAGCGGCATCTCCACGAGTCAGCGTTGTATGGCGGTGCGATCAGCGGGCGGGGGCCGCGGTACTGCCCGTCGATCGAAGACAAGATCGTAAAATTTCCGGAGGTCGATGGGCACCAGGTATTCCTGGAACCTGAGGGGCTCGACACGACCGAGATGTACGTGAACGGTCTGTCGACGTCGCTGCCTCCGGCGGTTCAGCTCGAATTTCTCCGTGCCGTCCCCGGACTCGAGCAGGTGCGAATGACCCGCCCAGGGTATGCCATAGAGTACGACTACTTCCCTCCGACGCAGCTACTCCCGACGCTCGAAGTCCGCGGGGCGCCGGGCCTGTTCCTGGCGGGACAGGTCAACGGCACTACGGGTTACGAGGAGGCGGCCGGACAAGGCGCGCTGGCTGGGCTCAATGCGGCGGCGCGCGCGCTCGAGCGCGAATCGGTGGTGCTCCCGCGTGACATCGCGTTGATCGGCGTGCTGGTGGACGATCTGGTGACTCGGGGCGTGGACGAGCCGTACCGGCTGTTCACCTCCCGGTCCGAATTTCGACTTCTGCTTCGGCAAGACAACGCACTCCGGCGATTGTTCCCGCTCGCCGAGCGGCTGGGGTTGCTGAGCGACGACGAGCTGCGGAGTGCCGAACGGCGTCTGGGAGACGAAGAGAGAGTCCTGGAATTGGCCGAAGCCACCTGGATCGATCCGGCGGTGGCGAATGTGATCCTGGAATCGGCTGGTTCTTCCGTGGTGGGGCAGCGTCAGCGGGCCGCGGAGCTGGCAAAGCGTCCCGGCACCTCGCTGTGTGCCCTGCTGGCGGCCGGGGGCGAGTGTGTGGATCAGGGAACCGCCACGTGGGCGAACATCGAGCTGAAGTATTCGGGCTACCTCGCGCGTGAGCGTGCGGCGGCGTCGCGCCTCTCGCAGATGGAGGCGTTCGTGCTCCCCCCGGACCTGGACTACCGCCGCCTCGCCACTCTGTCGTTCGAGGCCCGTGAAAAGCTCTCGGCACTCCGGCCTGCATCGCTGGGTCAGGCCGGTCGGGTGCCCGGCGTCTCACCCAGCGATCTTCAGAGCCTGGTCATGGAGGTCGTGAAGCTTCGACATCCATCCTGACGGGTGTTTCACGTGAAACCTTGAACGAGCCTGGCCGAAGATCATGCCGGCCTTCCATCCCCAGCGTGCCGCCGTTTCACGCGAAACGGTTCGCCAGTTGGCGCCCCACGTCTCACCTTCTATATTGACCCAATCGCAGTCCCGCGCCGCCCGCCTGACAAATCGGCTTGAATCACTGTAAGCCGTTGTCGCAAAACAACTTACAGCTCGGCTGGATTCATGGCCCATATTGTAGCCATCGCCAACCAGAAGGGCGGCGTCGGGAAGACGACGACCGCAGTCAACCTCGCCGCCTCGCTGGCCATCGCCGAGCGACGTACGCTGCTGGTGGACGCGGACCCCCAGGGGAACGCCACGAGCGGTCTTGGTATCGTCAAGCACGAGCTGGAGCTCACGCTCTACGACTCCATCGTCGAAGGGCGGCCACCGCGAGAGGTGATCCTTCCCGTCTCGGCGCTCCCCCACCTCTCGGTGCTCCCCGCGACTCAGGACCTGGTGGGCGCCGAGCTGCAGCTGGTCGAGCGCGACAACCGCGAGTCGGCACTCCGCAGCGTGCTCGACACCCTGCACGACGACTACGACTATATGGTAGTGGACTGCCCACCCTCACTCGGCCTGCTCACCCTCAACGTGCTCGCCGCCGCCAACACGGTGCTCATCCCCATTCAGTGCGAGTACTACGGACTCGAGGGGATCTCGCAGCTGCTCAACACCGTCCGCCTCGTCCAGCAGAACTTCAATCCCGGACTCGCGATCAGCGGCGTGCTCCTCACCATGTACGACTCGCGCCTCAACCTGTGCCGTCAGGTGGCGGAGGACGCCAAGGAGTACTTCGGCGGCAAGATGTTCGTCACGCCGATCCCACGGAACGTGCGCCTCGCCGAGGCGCCGAGCTTCGGCAAACCGATCCTCCTCTACGACGTCCAGTCGGTGGGCGCCAAGAGCTATCTCTCCGTGGCGCAGGAGCTGATGCGTCGGCTGGAGGGCGCCACCGTCTCCGAGACCCCCGAGCCGCTGCCAGAGGTGGCCACGTGAGCGAGACGAAGCGGCTGGGGCGTGGACTCGAGGCGCTGCTCGGTCCGGTGTCGCGCGAGCAGGCCGAGGCGTCGGGCGCCCTGCGCGAACTTGCCATGTCGAGCATCAAGCCCAATCCGTTTCAGCCACGCACGCGGATGGACGAGGGGCCGCTCGACGAACTGGTGGCATCGATCCGGGCCTCCGGACTCCTGCAGCCGGTGATCGTCCGCCCGCGGAACGGCGGCTACGAGCTCATCGCTGGCGAGCGCCGCTGGCGCGCGGCCACCAAGCTCGGCTGGACCAGGATCCCCGCCGTCGTGAAGGACGTCGATGACCCGACGCTTCTCACCCTGGCGCTCATCGAGAATCTCCAGCGCGACAACCTTTCGCCGATCGACGAGGCCGGAGGCTACCAGCGACTCGGCACGGAGTTCCAGTTGCCTCAGGCGGAGATCGCGCGCCTGGTCGGCCGGAACCGGAGCACGGTCGCGAATCTGCTCCGCCTGCTGCAACTCCCACCGGAGGTGCAGGCGCTGGTGCACGAGCGCAAGCTTTCCGAAGGCCACGCGCGTGCGCTGCTCGCGCTCGCCGAGTCGGAGGCGATGATCAGCCTGGCCCGCCAAGCGGTGGACGAGGGCTGGTCGGTGCGGGAGATCGAGGCGCGCGTCCGGGGGGATGGCCCTGCCGGCGGATCCCCCGAAGGCGCACCCGCCCCGAAGCGCGCCCGGCCTGCCCAGCGCGCCGTTGCCGCCGACGCGCGCCGCGTCGAGGACGCACTCCGCAAGCACTTCGGCACCGATGTGCGGCTCACGACCCGGCGTCGCGGGCGCGGCTTTCTCACCGTCAGCTACTACTCCAACGACGATCTCGCCCGCCTTCTCGAGCTGATCCTCGGCCGGCCCTTTCAGGGATGAAGCGCGCGGCCCGCGCGGTGACGATCGTCGTCCAGCCGGACGGCGCCACCCGGTCGCAGACATACCGGGTGCCGCACTGGATGCTCCGGGCCGCGGTCGGCTTCATGGGGACTGCCGTCGTCGGGGTCGTGGTATCCGCGGCGCTGTATGCGCCACTGGTTCGCGCCGCGGCGCGGGTGCCCGGACTGGAGCACGACGTCGCCCGGCTGGAGGCGGACAATGCGAAGGTGCGCCAGCTCAGCGCGGCTCTCGACAGCGTCGAGTCACGGTATGCACAGGTGCGTCAAATGATCGGTGGGGATATCGTGCGCGACCCGCTGACGCTCGGGGAAGCGCTGCCGGTCGCTCCCTCGGTCCAGGCCCGAGTGGCGGACGCGCCTCGCGGCCCCTCGGTAGGGCTCTCGATCCCGCGTCGCTGGCCGCTCGACGAGCCAGGGTACATCACCCGCGGGCAGGTCGGGACCGGAACCAGCGACGAGGCACATCCGGGGCTCGATATCGCGGTCGCGGTCGGAAGCATCGTCCGCGCGTCCGGCGGTGGGACCGTCCGCCAGCTCGGCGAGGATCCCGAGTACGGCTCGTTCGTGCTGCTCGACCACCCGGACAATTACCAGACGATGTACGGCCATCTCTCCCGCATTCTGGTGGCGCCGGGCGCATCGGTCGCGCCCGGCCAGGTGATCGGCCTCAGCGGCAACACCGGGCGCTCGACCGCGCCGCACCTGCACTTCGAGATCCGGCAGAAGGGGGTCTCGGTCGATCCGCGAACCATGATCAAGGAGAGTAACTGATGGGGTTCTTCACCAACCCGGCGCGGGACGAAGAGGGGAACGAGCTCCGCCGCCGACGCACCGACCAGATCCCCTTTTCGATCATCGCGGCCGACATGACCGTGATCGGAGATCTGGAGACCGAGGGCGTGGTCCGGGTCGAGGGTCGCGTCCGCGGGACGGTGCGCGTCGGCGGCCAGGTCCTGGTCGCGGCCGGCGCCGTGATCGAGGGCGATCTGCACACCCAGGAGGCGGTGGTCGCCGGCCAGGTGAGCGGTGCCATCATCGCCCGCGAGCGGGTCGAGCTCCAAGCGACGGCCGTCGTGGCGGGGGACATTCACACGCCCCGCATCGCCGTGGTCGAGGGTGCCAAGGTGAGCGGGGAAGTGAAAATGGACCCCGGTGCCGGAACGGCGGCAGAGGATTCCCACAAGAGTTGATAAGCCAGCCTAAGTTGTGGAAAATGAGCGCGTTGCCTGCTAGCTGGCTCCATGCTGTCGCCATGGTGTTGCTCGTCGGGTGCGCGAAGCCTGCCGCCGTGGCAGGAATTCGCGTTGGCCTCATCACGCCCGGGAGCGTCGCCGATGCGGCCTGGAACTCGGGTGCGTTCGCCGGACTCCAACGGATTCACGACTCGCTCGGCCTTGCCATCAGCCACGTCGAAGCACGCACGCCGGCCGAGCAGGATGAGGCGCTCCGGACCTACGCAGCGCAGGGCTATGAGCTGGTCTTCGCCCATGGGTTCGAATTCCAGGGCGCCGCGGAGCGGGTCTCGGCGGAATACCCAGGGACGGTGTTCATCGTCACGTCCGGCTCGCGGGCGCACGGCAACGTGGCGCCCCTGATTTTCCGGTTGGAGGAAGCGAGTTACCTGGCCGGCATGGTGGCGGGAGGGCTCACGCGCAGCAACGTGCTGGGCTTCGTGGGCGGGATCGAGCTGCCGCCGATCGAGGCTGCGTACGAAGGCTGGGTGAACGGCGCCAAGGCGGTGAATCCCCGAGTCGAGAGCCGGAAGATCTATCTCAACAGCTTCGACGATGCCGCGGCCGGCCGCGAGGCGGCGCTGGCCCTGATCCGGATCGGCGCCGACATGCTCCATCACAACGCCGATGCCGCCGCGCTCGGCGTCTTCCAGGCAGCCAAGGAGTCGCCAGGGGTGTATGTGTTCGGCGCCAACGCGGACCAGTCGTCGCTGGCGCCGGACCACGTCCTCGGAAACGCGGTCATCGACCTGCCGCGGGCATTCCTGCTCGTGGCGCAGGAGGTGAAACAGGGCACGTTCACGCCGAAAGTAGAAGCATTCGGGCTCTCGAGCGGTGTCGTCCGCTACGAGCCCAACCCGGGGCTCGGAAGGCTGGTGCCGGGCGCGCTCGCGGCGCGGGTGCGGGCCGCGTCGGACTCGATCGCGGCGGGGACGCTGGTCGCGGCGCCGCGACCCGCGTCCATGCAGGCATCGGGGAATTCGCCGGGGTCCGCTTCACCACGGAGGCACGGAGGCACGGAGGTACACGGAGACAACCGGAAATCCGTTGCGTTCGCCGCGCCCGCCGTGCCTCCGTGGTGAAGCGGGAGGGTGGCACCAACGTGACCGCCGTTCCGCTGTCCGAGATCGTCGAGTACCTGGACGGCTACCTGCGCGTGCGCGAGATCCCCGACGAGCGCAATGCGGTCAACGGCCTGCAGGTGGAGAACCGGGGCCTGATCGGCGGGATCGTCGCGGCGGTGGACGCATCGCAGGCGACCATCGACGGCGTCCTCGCGAATCGTTCCGGCGAGGACGACGCTCCGCCGCTCGTGCTCGTGCATCACGGTCTGTTCTGGGACGGCAACGTCCCTCTCACGGGCCGCCGGTACCGGCGAGTGGCGGCGCTGCTGGAGCACGACATCGCGCTCTACTCCGCGCACATCCCGCTCGATCTGCACCCGGCCGTCGGCAACAATGTCGTGCTCGCGGAGCGGCTGGGGCTCGCGGTCGAGGGTTGGTTCGGCGACTACAAGGGCGTACCGATCGGTGTGTGGGGCCACGCACCCGCGCGCCTGGTGCCGCGGGACGTGCTGCTGGCCGATGTGAACCACGCGCTCGGTACCCTCCAGCCGGGCGCCCGGCTGATCGAAGGCGGCCCCGAACGTGTGGCGCGCATCGGTATCATCACCGGCGGAGCGGGCGGCATGATCGGCGCCGCGCGCGATGCGGGCCTCGACACCTTCATCACGGGCGAGGGCGCGCACTACACCTACTTCGACGCGATGGAGTGGGGCCTCAACGTCATCTTCGCCGGGCACTACGCCACCGAGACGCTGGGCGTCCAGGCGCTCGCCTCCCATGTCGCCGAGCGATTCGGCCTCGACTGGGAGTTCCACGACCATCCCACCGGGTTGTGACCGCTCCGCCCGCGCTCGTACTGCGCGGCATCGGCAAGCGTTTCGGCTCCGTGCAGGCACTGCACGGAGCCGATTTCACGCTGATGTCCGGCGAGCTGCACGCGCTGCTCGGCGAGAACGGCGCGGGCAAGACGACGCTCATGCAGATGGCGTACGGTCTGCTGCGGCCGGACGCCGGGCAGATCGAAGTGAACGGAACGCCGCGCGCGATCGCCTCGCCGCGTGCTGCGCGCGCGCTCGGGATCGGCATGGTGCACCAGCACTCCACTTCGGTCCCGGCGCTGACCGTGGCGGAGAACGTGGCGCTCGCGTCGGGCTGGAGCGCGCACCCCCGCCGGCTGCGCGAGCGAGTGCGTGCGCTGGCCGAGGGGGCGGGCCTGCCGCTCGATCCGGACACCCGGGCCGGCGATCTGAGCGTTTCGCTCAAGCAACGGCTCGAGATCGTGAAGGCACTGGCCTCCGACGCGCGCATCCTGCTCCTCGACGAGCCCACGGCGGTGCTGGCGCCGGGCGAAGCGGACGACCTGCTCGGTGTGATCCGCGCGTTCACCGCGCGCGGCGGGTCGGCGGTGCTCATCACCCACAAGCTCGACGAGGCGCTCACGGCGGCGGACCGGGTGACCGTGTTGCGGCAGGGAGAGGTGGTGTTCGCGGGACCGGTGGAGGGGCAGACCGCGGCCACGCTGGCGGCGGCGATGATCGGCGGCGGGGGCGTGGACTCCTCGGCGAGCCCTCCGGCGGGCCGTCCTGCCGGCGATCGCGGTGACGCTTCGACGACCGGCCCTGCTCTGGTGCGGCTCGACGACGCGGTGATCCCGCGCGAAGCCGGCCGCGGCATCGCCGTGCGGCGGGCTTCACTGAGCGTCCGCGCCGGCGAGATCGTGGGGGTGGCCGGGGTGGAAGGGAACGGGCAGCGGGAGCTGCTCCGCGCGGTGGCCGGCCGCATCGGACTGCTCCGCGGCCGGCGCGCGGTCGCGGAGCCCGTCGGATTCGTGCCGGAGGACCGCTCGACCGAAGGGCTCATTCCCGAGCTCACGCTCACGGAGAACGTCGTGCTCGGCTCGCGCGCGAATGAACCATGGATCCGGCGCGGCCGCATCGACTGGCGTACGGCCCGGGCGTGCACGGCGACGCTGCTCCGGGAGTTCGGGATCGTGGCCCCGGGTCCGGACACGCGGGTGGCGGCGCTGAGCGGCGGCAACCAGCAGAGGCTGCTCGTGGCGCGCGAACTCGCCCGCGTGCCGCGCGTGGTGGTGGCGGAGAATCCGACGCGGGGGCTGGACATCCGTGCGGCGGCGGGCATCCACGCCCGCCTCCGCGGCGCGGCGGCTGCCGGCGGTGCCGTGCTGGTGTACTCGAGCGACCTGGACGAGGTGCTCGCCCTGGCGGACCGGGTGCTCGTGGCCGCCCGCGGGATCCTGATCGAGGTGCCGACGGGAGCCGGGCGAGCATACGTGGGTGAGTTGATGGTGACCGGTGGGCACTAGAACCGCGGCGCTCGCGCTCGCGCTCGGTCTCGCCGTTCTCGCGGGGGGCCTTCAGGCGGCCGGGTACGACGCGGGGGCGGCACTCGCGGCCTTGTGGCGCGGCGCGGCCGGCTCCTGGTACGCGTTCACCTCCGCCACCCTCGTCCGGGCCATCCCGCTCATCATCATCGGGCTGGGTGTCGCGCTCGGGTTCCGGGCCGGTGCATTCAACATCGGGGCGGAAGGCCAGTTCTACGCCGGCGCCATCGCCGCGACATGGGTCGGCCTGCACGTCGCGGGGTGGCCCCCCGTGCCGGCCGTCGCCCTGGTGCTCGCCACGGCAACGCTGGCCGGCGCGGCCTGGGTCGTGGTGCCGGTCTGGCTCAAGCTGCGGTTCGACGTAATGGAGGTGATCAGCACACTTCTCCTCAGCTTCGTCGCCGAGTCGCTGGTCAGCCTGATGGTGCAGGGCCCGCTGCAGGAGGCGCAGCACATCTATCCCCAGAGCGACCCCATCGCGGCGGCCGCGCGGCTGCCGCTGCTGCCGGGCACTCGGCTGCACGCGGGGCTCCTGCTCGCGCTCGTGGCCGCCGTGGCGCTCTGGTATCTCTTCCGCCGTACGCTCTGGGGGTTCCGGCTCAAGGCCGTAGGCGCGGGTCCCCGCGCCGCGGAGCTCAGCGGCCGGATCGACGCGGGCCGCGTGGCCGCGGGCGCGCTGCTCGGATCCGGGGCGCTGGCCGGACTCGCGGGCGGCGTGGAGGTCAGCGGGGTCTCCTACGCGCTGTTTCAGAATCTGTCGCCCGGGTACGGCTTCACGGCAATCGCGGTCGCGCTGCTGGCACGGCTCCATCCCTTGGGAGTGCTCGCCAGCGGGCTTCTGTTCGGCGCCCTCGAAGCAGGTGCCGGTGCCATGCAACGCGACGCCGGCGTGCCGGCGGTGGCGGTTTACGTGGTCGAGGCGGTGGTGCTCATCGTCGTGCTGCTGGCCGAGGCGGCGGCGCGCCGGACGCCGGCGGAGCGCGCGTCGTCGTGATCGAGACCGCCGTCGTCGGCGGCTTTCTCGCGGCGGCGGTGCGGGTGGCGACGCCGCTCCTGCTGGCCGCCACGGGCGAGACGGTGACCGAGCGGGCCGGTGTGATCAACCTGGGGCTCGAGGGGATGATGCTGGCCGGCGCGCTCGCGGCGACGCTCGGGGCCAGCGCGGTCGGGCCGTGGACCGGCGTCGCGGCCGGCGTGCTGGCGGGGATGGCACTCGCCGTGGTCTTCGCGGCCGTCGCGATCGGCGCAGGGGCGGACCAGATCATCGCCGGCACCGCGATCTCGCTCGGCGCCGTCGGTCTCACCGGGACGATCTACCGCCAGGCGTTCGGGACGGGCGGCGCGGGCCTGGCGCTTCCGACGCTCGCCGCGCTCCCGGTCCCGGGGCTCGCGCGCGTGCCGCTCCTCGGGCCCGCGCTCTTCGAACAGCCGGCACCGACGTACCTCGCCTTCCTCGCGCTGCCGCTCGTCTGGTGGGTGCTCTTCCGCACGCGGCTCGGGCTCGCGCTCCGGGCCACCGGCGAAGCCGCCGCGATGGCGCGCGCGGCCGGCGTGCGCACGCGACTCATGAGGGCAGGGGCCATCCTCGTGGGCGGCGGCTTCGGCGGGCTCGCGGGCGCGACGCTGGTGCTGGCGCAGGTGGGTACCTTTGCCGAGGGGATGACGGCGGGTCGCGGCTATGTGGCGATCGCGATCGTGGTGCTCGGGCGCTGGCATCCGGCGGGCATCCTGGTGGCTTCGCTCCTCTTCGGCGGCGCCACGGCCCTGCAGTACGTGTTCCAGTCGCTCGGATTGGCGGTGCCGTACCAGCTCTTTCTGATGCTGCCGTACGCGCTGACGCTGCTCGCCCTGGTCGGCGCGGTGGGACGGGTACGGGCGCCGGGGGATCTGGGCAGGGCGTAGCGGGCGGGTGAGGCGGGCGCGGCCGGTGCCAGGCGGATCGACGGCCACGCGGACGAGCGATCTTCCCTGCGGCGCCCGGGTCATGGCCGGCCCGGATCCCTCCCTCTCTTCGGGATGACGGCTCCGCCCCTGCGCCGAGTCACCCCAGCGTCCGATCTCCAGGTGCACTCGCGAGCTCGCCCCGCGCCTCGATGATCACCCGCCGCACCCGTTCCTTGAGCGCCGCGACGTCCGCCGGTGTGAGGCCGCTGGTCGCGACCGGCTCGAGCACGCGCACCTCGGCGTCGGAGCGCGCGAACCGCCAGTCGTGCTTCGGGAGCGCCGTGGACGTACCGTGCACGACCAGTGGGAGAATCGGAACGCCCGCGTCGATGGCCAGGCGGAAGGCTCCATCCTTGAACGGAAGCAGGTCGGCCGTCGTGGATCGCGTCCCCTCCGGAAAAATCATCACCGAGACCCGATTGGCCAGGGCGTCGCGGCACTGGGACATCGCCTCGACGGCGCTCGGTCCGAAGCCGCGCTTGATCGGGATGTCGCCCGCGAGGCGCATCAGCCAGCCGAGGACCGGGATCCGGAACAGCTCGGCCTTGGAGAGCCACTTCATCTCCCAGGGCAGGTGGCTGATGAGCAGGATGTCGACGAACGACTCGTGATTGGAGACCACCACGTACGGGTGCCGCGGGTCGGCCGGCATGGTGCCGGTACAACGGAATCGCCAGAGCGGATTGGCCGCCGCCACGATGACGGGGATCTGGCGGAAGAGGTACCCGACCGCGTAGCGGCCCCGGTCGAACGGCGCCGTGGCCAGGCGGAGCAGCGCCATGAGCGGCAGCCAGAGCAGCGTGCACAGGATGAGCACGAGCCAGGCCCAGACCGACACGATGGTTTGCCAGACGCGCGACATGGGTCTCCCGTCCCGAGGGCCCGGTGTGCTGGGGCGCACAGCCGCGCGGGCGTGCGCCGCGTAACCTTAGCGCCTGCCGGGATGGGCGGACAAGGGCGGTTCCCTCGATTCGAGTCAGCGCATGGACACTCGCAGCACCGAAGACTCGGCGCCGGGCGAGGCGTTCCGGCCCGAGGTGCCGGCGCCCGCCGGACCCGCGGAGGAAGGCGGCGCGGTCGAGCAGCCGGACCTCCGCAAGCTGGGGGAGGCGCTCCGCGACCGCATCGAGGTCCGGTCGATCGCCATCACCGGGCTGCTCGTGCTGGCGGTGCTGTACACGCTCTACTTCGCGCGCGCATTTCTCCTGCCCATCGTCCTGGCCGTCCTGCTCGATTTCCTGCTCAGCCCGATCATCCGGCTGCTCAAGCGCATCCGGATCCCGGAGCCCGCCGGCGCCGCGCTGGTCATCCTGGTGCTGCTGGGCGCGCTGGGCGCGGGCGTCTACAGCCTGGCCGAGCCGGCGCGAGACTGGATGGCGCGAGCGCCGGAGAGCATCGCCAGGGTGCAGTCGCGGCTCGAGGCGCTGCAACGTCCGGTGGAGCAGGTGACCCGGACGGCGGAGCGGGTGGAGGCGGCGACGGAAGTCGAGAAGAGCGGCCCCCAGGAGGTGGTCGTGCGGGGGCCCAGGCTCAGCGAGCGGCTCTTCGGCACCACCCAGAGCCTGCTCACGGGCGCGATGGAGACGGTCATCCTGCTCTATTTCCTGCTCGCCGCCGGCGACCTCTTCCTTCAGAAGCTGATCAAGGTGCTGCCGCTGCTCCGGGACAAGAAGAAGGCGGTGGCGATCGCGCGGGAGACCGAGGCGTCCATCTCGACGTATCTGTTCACTCTCACCTTCGTCAACATCGGTCTGGGCCTCGTGGTGACGCTGGTGATGACGCTGATCGGAATGCCCAACGCGGTGCTGTGGGGGTCGCTGGCCGCGTTGGCGGAGTTCGTCCCGTATGTCGGCGCTACGGTCATGATCGCGCTGCTGACGATGGCCGGCATCGTGAACTTCCCGACCATGGGGCACGCCTTGCTGGTGCCCGGGGCCTATCTTGCGGTGAACCTGATTCAGGCCAACTTCATCTCGCCGATGGTGCTGGGCCGGCGGCTCACGCTCAATCCCGTGGCGATCCTGGTGGGCCTCGTCTTCTGGTGGTGGCTCTGGGGCGTGGGCGGGGCGTTCATCGCGGTGCCGCTGCTCGCCACGCTCAAGATTTTCTGCGACCACATCGAGTCGCTGGCCCCGATCGGGGAGTTTCTCGGCAAGTGAGCGCTACGGCGGAACGGTGGACCGGCTGACCGTCGATGAGTGCGCCCGGCTGGGCAGCCTGGCTGCGCGGGTGGACTGCGGCCGCGTGCGGCTGCATCGCGTGCCGCGGCCCGGTGCCGCGGGCGCGCTCCGCCGGATGGTCCTGTGGGTCAGCCGAGGCCGCGCCGTCGCGCTCGGCAACCACGTCTTCCTGCCCGACCGCTGCGCCGGAGACCTCGCGATCCTGGCGCATGAGCTCACCCACTGCGGACAGTACCAGGCGTGGGGCCGGTGGCGGTATTTCAGCCGCGGCGCCGCCGCGCAGCTCCGCGATCTGCTGCACCGTTCGTTCGGCATCGGCCCGAGTCCGTACCGCTATCGGCTGGAGCTGGGGAAGTCGTTCGAATCCTACGGAATGGAGCAGCAGGGCCAGATCGTGGAAGACTCGTATCGCGGCGACCCGGCCGCGCTCGCGGTCTCACCGTACCGGCCGCCGCGAGATCTGGCCTGACCCGCCGTCAGGCCGCGCCGTCAGCCTGGTCCAGGGGTGCGTGCTCCGCGGTCTCGGGCAGCCGGTCCTCCCACAGCGCGAGCACGTTCCCGTCGGGGTCCGCCACCAGCGCCATGATCCCCCACGCCTGTTGCGTGGGCTCGGTGACGAAGCGGACGCCGCGCTGGTGGAGCTCACCGCAATAGTGCAGCAGATCGGGCACGAACAGGGTGATTCCGGTGTGTCTGCCGACGAGCGCGCGCGCGTCCCGGTGGACCGCAGGGTGCACGCCGAGGCGGGTCCCCTCCCCGAAGAACTCCGCGCCGAACGACCCCTGCTTGGCCAGCGGCAACGCCAGCTTGTCGCGGTAGAACTCGAGCGCCCGGCCCATGTCGTTCACGAAGATGGCGATGCTGTACACCGCCGGGGCGGGCGCGGTCACTGGAAGAGCCCCGACCGGAGCTGCGCCGACATCAACTGCACGAGCAGGACGGCGAGGGCGATTGCGCCGGCCGTGACCAGCACTACGCCCAGGATGATGAGCGCCAGGAGGAGCCGGCTCGACCGCCGCACCGCGACCGGACGCTGCGCGAAGCCGTCGAGCAGCGCCAGGTTCCGCAGGTTGGCCTTGAAGCCGATGTCGAACAGGTCGCCCAGGATGGGCACCTCGCCCACCAGGGTGTCGATCGCGACGTTCCAGCCCATGCGCGCCAGCAGCGCGCGCGGCACGCCCAGCCGGTGCGCCTCGACGATGATGTAGAGCGAGAGCAGGCCGGCGACGGCGTCGCCGATGCCCGGCACCAGTCCGATCAGGCTCTCGAGGCCGAGCCGGAAGCGGGTGCCCGGGATGCCGATGGAGTTGTCGAGCAGGTAACCGACGCGGTGGAGGTGGTCGAGCCGCCGCTGGTCGATGGTGCCCACCTCGGGGGCCATCGCGGGAGAGGTCGGGAGTGCGTCCATGGCGGTGAAAGTTAGAACAACCGCCGCACCAGATACAGCACCAGGCTCAGCACCGCCGACACCACCAGCATGCTCACGATGGGGAAGTACACCCGCGCCGACTCCCGCTCGATCCGGATATCGCCCGGCAGCCGGCCCAACCAGGCGAGTGCGCCCGACCAGACCAGGAGGCCCACCAGGACGCACACCACGCCCACCCCCACCAGCAGCGGCCCGGACCCACCCTGCGGGCTCATTCGATCAATCCCGACCGCACCGCGTGGATGAAGTCGGTGTACGCCGGCGCGCCCCCCGCCTCGCGCACGGCAGAGGCGATCTGCCCGCGATGGTAGGCGGAGTGGAGTACGACGTGGGTGAGGATGTCGCCCACGGTACTGGTCCAGAACTCGCCCAAGCTGTTGCGGTAGGCTACGCCATCCTCGAGATCCTCGTCACCCAGCGACTCGAGGCAGCTCATCCACTCGTCCTGGAGCTCGGTGAGCTCCGCCGCGCAGGCGTCGAGGTCGAGGTCCGGCCAGACCGGCAGGGACGAGGGCTCCTGCCGCAGCCGGGCCAGCCAGAGCCGCTCCGACGCGACGATGTGCGCCATCCACTTCCGCGCCGTGTCCGGCGCGGGCCCCTCCCGGAGCGACACCACCACCGCGGCGTTGGCCCAGCCGTCGTGCTCGAACAGCCGGCGAAACCGGCGGAGCTCCGCGCTCATGGCTCACGCTCCTGCGGGTGGACCGACGCGAGCGCCGCCCGCACGTTCCGCCGCATGCCGGCGAGACCGGCCCGCTCGAACGCGGTGCCGCCGTAGCGCCGCCGGAACTCCTCGTCGTCCATCGCCTCGAAGTACGCCTCGTCTATCCCAGCCAGCGAGTGTTGCGGTTGCAGCCCGGGCACGATTGTCGCCTCGGCGAACCGCTGGTTCCAGGGGCAGACGTCGTTGCAGATGTCGCAGCCGAAGGCGAACCCCTCCATCCGCTCGGCGAACGGCTCCGGAATGGGCCCGCGCTGCTCGATCGTGAGATAGGAGATGCAGCGGGTGGCGTCGAGCACGTGCGGCTCGACGAACGCGGCGGTGGGACAGGCATCGAGGCAGCGGGTACAGGTGCCGCAGCGGTCGGCCGTGAACGGCGGATCGGACGGCAGCGGGAGGTCGGTGAAGATCGAACCGATGAAGAAGAATGAGCCGGCGCCGGGACGAATGAGCATGGTGTTCTTGCCGATCCAGCCCAGCCCGGCGCGCTGCGCCAGCTCGCGCTCGGGGATCGGCCCGGCATCGACGTAGGGGCGCGCCACGCGGGCGCCGTGCTCCATCAGAAACGCGGCCAGCGTCTCCAGTCGCCGCATGGTGACGTGGTGGTAATCCGCTCCGCGCGCGTACTTGGCGATGCGCGGGGCGTCGAGGTCGGCCTCGACCTCGGGGCAATAGTAATTCTCGAGCAGGACCACGACGGCGAGCGATTCGGGGACGGTGAGGCGTGGGTCCTTCCGGCGCCTGGCCTGGCGGTGCAGATACCGCATGGTGCCGCCGTAGCCCTTGGCCAGCCATGCATCCAGCCGGTCGGCGTGCGGCGGCGGCCCCGGGTCCGTGATGCCGCAGGCCAGGAAACCGAGCGCCGCGGCCCGCGCCTTGATGTCCTCCGCGAGGCTCACGGCGACGCGGCGCGGGCGCCGGCCGGTGTCGGGGAGGTGACCGGCGGCTGGACCTCCGCCGTGATCAGCCGCGCTCCCCGGCGGTAGGTGACGTAGGACCAGGCCCACTGCAGCAGCACCAGCACCCGGTTGCGGAAGCCGATGAGAAAGAAGACGTGCACGAAGATCCAGACGATCCAGGCGAGAAAGCCGCCGAAGTGGAGCTTCCAGATGTCCGCCACCGCCCGACCCCGGCCGATGACCGCGAGCTGCCCCTTGTCCCAGTAGCTGAACGCGCGGCGCGGCCGGCCGGCCAGGTCGCCCTCGATGGTCCGCGCCGCGTACTCGCCCATCTGGATCGCGACGGGCGAGATCCCCGGGAGCGGCTCACCGCCCGGCCGGTCGAAATGAGCGGCATCGCCCAGGACGAAGACCTCGGGATGGCCCGGGATGGTGCAGTCGGGCTCGACGATGGCACGGCCCATTCGATCGAGCGGGGTGCCCAGGCTCCGGAGCAACGGGCTTGCCGTGTTGCCGGCCGCCCACACGACCGTCTGGGTGGGGATGGTCCAGCCCGCGGCGCACACCCAGCCCGGCCGGATGTCGGTCACGAGGGTTTCCGTCCGTACCTCGACCCCGAGCCGCCGGAGTTCGTGCTTGGCCTCGGTGCTCAGGCTCTCGGGGTAGGAGGGCAGGAGGCGGGGGCCGCCCTCCAGCAGCATGACCGTGGCCTCCGCGGGGTCGATGTGCCGGAAGTCGCGGCGGAGCGCGTAGCGCCGGATCTCGGCGACGGCGCCGGCCATCTCGACGCCGGTCGGTCCGCCTCCCACGATGACGAACGTGAGAAACGCGTGGCGGCGGACCGCGTCCTTCTCCCGTTCGGCGCGCTCGAAGGCGAGCAGCACGCGCCGGCGGATGTCGAGCGCGTCCTCGAGGCTCTTGAGCCCCGGGGCGAGCGGCTCCCACTCGTCGTGCCCGAAATACGAGTGCCGCGCGCCGGTGCCGACGATCAGATAATCATAGGACATGGCCGTGCCATCACCGAGCCGCACCTCCCGCCGCTCGACATCGATCGCGTCGGCCTCGGCGAGCAGCACCTCGGTATTGGCGGAGCCGCGGAGGATCGACCGGATCGGCGAGGCGATGTCGCTCGGGTTGAGCCCGGCGGTCGCCACCTGGTAGAGCATCGGCTGGAAGAGGTGATGGTTGCGCCGGTCGATGACCGTGACCCGGACAGGCACGTTCCTGAGCGCCTTGGCCGCGTAGATTCCCGCGAACCCGCCGCCGAGGATGAGCACATGGGGTGCGCTCATCGTCAGAGCCCCATCGTCTCTCGGCGCCACCGCGCGAAGCGGATGACATCACCGGCCGGCGGCACGGCGGATTCGTCGGCGTAGGCCGTGTACATCCGCCACCGCAGGTACTCCCGATCGGGGAGCGGCAGGAACGGCCGGCGGGACCACCAGGCGCGGCGGCGGAACGCCCAGGCGGTCCTGAGCAGATCCATTCCCAGGCGCGGGTTGACGAGACCGCGGCCGAACAGCCGGAGCGCGAGGGAGGGCCATGACATGGGCCGAAGTATATGCACACCCTCATCCCGAGCGTAGCGCGGCCCGCGGCCCACCTATATTGTCCACCATGCCCGTCGCCGCCCCGGCGCCGCCCCGGGACTATCGGGCGGAATTCCCGATTTTCCGCCAGGCCATCTATCTCAACAGCTGCTCCCTCGGGCCGCTGTCGTCGCGCTCGCGCGCCCGGGTCAACCAGTACCTCGATGCCTGGGAGACCCGCGGGGCCGCGGCGTGGTATGACGTATGGTGGGCGGCGCTGGCCGAACTGCGGTCGCGCTACGCGCGCTGGATCGGGGCACCGGAGGGCTCGGTCGCGCTGCATTCCAGCATTTCGTCGGCCCTCGCGGCGGTGGCCGAATCGCTCGACTATCGCCGCCGGCCCAAGGTGGTCGTGACGAGCCTCGATTTTCCCACTGTCGCGTACCAGTGGCTGGCGCGGGCGGGCGAGGGGATCGAGCTGGTGATGGTGGAGAGTCCCGACGGGATCTCGCTGCCCGTCGAGGCGATTACCCGCGCGGTGGACGACCGGACCGCCCTCGTCGCCACCAGTCACGTCTGGTACGCCACCGGGGCCATCCAGGACGTGCACGCTGTGGCCGAGGCGGCACACCGGCGCGGCGCGCTGCTCCTCGTGGACGGCTACCAGGCCGCCGGCCAGCTCCCGGTGGACGTACGGGCGCTCGATGTGGACTTCTACTGCAGCGGCGGCCTCAAGTGGCTGCTCGGCGGCGCCGGGGTGGCGTTCATGTACGCGCGCCCCGAGCTGCTGCCCACCCTCGCGCCGAGGGCGAGCGGCTGGTTTGCGCACCGGGACCAGTTCCGCTTCGACCCCCGGTCGCTCCAGCTCCACGACGACGCGCGCCGGCTCGAAGCCGGCACCCCACCGCTCATGCCGGTTTACGCCCAGCTCGGCGGGCTCGAACTGCTCGAAGAACTGGGTGACCTGGAACTCCGCCGCCGGACCATGGCGCTGGCCGAGGACCTGATCGAGCAGGCCCGTGCGGCGGGCCTCCGGCCCCGGGTCGCCGCGGAGCCCGATCGCCGCACCGGCATCGTCATGCTGCCGAATGCCGATCCGGCGGCGGCCGTCCGCCGCCTGGCCGCCGCCGGCATCGTGGCCGACAGCCGACCCGGCCACGTGCGGATCTCCCCTTACTTCTACAATGTCCCGGACGACCACCGGGCGGCCATCGAGCGACTCACCCGTGACCAATAGCCCCTACCGCCGGCTCGACGATAACAAGCTCCCCACCGAGGACGAGCAGCTGCTGGAGAGCCCGTCGCCGCAGCGCCCGGAGCAGCTGTTTCAGAAGTCGGATTCGTGGCGGGTACTCCGCATCATGGGCGAATTCGTCTGGGGATTCGATCACCTGGCCGACGTGTACGAAGGGGTGACGGTGTTCGGCTCCGCCCGCACCACGCCGATGGACCCGTTGTACGTGAAGGCCGTGCAGACGACGATGCTCCTGGCGCAGGCCGGCATTCCGGTCATCACCGGCGGCGGGCCCGGCATCATGGAGGCGGCCAACCGAGGTGCGAAGGAAGGCGGCGGGCTCTCGATCGGATGCAACATCGAGCTGCCGTTCGAGCAGGGGTCCAACGCGTACCTCAGCCGCAGCCTCAACTTCAAGTTCTTCTTCGTGCGGAAGACGATGTTCGTGAAGTACGCCACCGCGTTCATCGTCTTCCCCGGCGGTTACGGCACGCTCGACGAACTGTTCGAGGCGCTCACGCTGATCCAGACCGGCAAGGTGAAGCATTTCCCGGTGATATTATTCGGCAGCGCATACTGGGCCGGGCTGGTGGAGTGGCTCACCCGCACGGTGGCCGAGGAGCGCAAGATCAACCCGACGGACCTGCTGCTGTTCCGCGTCACCGACGATCCGGCCGAGGCGGCACGGATCGTCATCGAGGCGCGCGCGGCGAAGCCCGAAGACGCGGCCGCCCGCATCATGGGATGACCAGATGACCAGACCCTCGGACCAGTTTCTGCGCGGCCAGCGCATCGAGCCCAGGCCCATCGCGGGCGGCGAAACGGCGGCCGCGCTGATCGACGACGCGTTCCTGGCCTATAACGCCGGCCGGCTCCGCGAAGGCTGTCAGCTCTTCACCCGGCGGATGCTCGAGCCGGACACCACGGTGGGAATGACCCTCACCGGCGCGATGACACCCGCCGGGCTGGGCATGAGCTGCCTCATCCCGCTCATGGAGGCGGGATTCGTGGACTGGGTCATCTCGACGGGGGCCAATCTCTACCACGACGCGCACTTCGCTCTCGGGCTGGCGATGCATCGCGGCACACCGACCGCAGACGACGTGGAGCTCCGCGACAAAGGTGTGGTCCGCATCTACGACATCTTCTTCGACTACAGCGTGCTGCTCTCGACCGACGCGTTCATCCGGGAAGTCTCCGCCCGGCCCGAGTTCCAGCGCCCCATGAGCTCGGCCGAGTACCATCACCTCCTCGGCGGCTACGTACGCGAGCGCGAGCGGGCCCTCGGCCTTTCGCGCCGCTCGGTCCTGGCGGCGGCGCACGAGCTCGAGGTGCCGCTCTACACCAGCTCTCCGGGCGACAGCTCGATCGGGATGAACGTGGCCGAGCAGGCGCTGGCCGGCAGCAAGCTCCGGTTCGACGTCAGCGCCGACGTGAACGAGACGGCGAGCATCGTACTCGAGGCCAAGCGTACCGGCGGGAAGAGCGGGGTGCTGATCGTGGGCGGAGGGAGCCCCAAGAACTTCATGCTGCAAACCGAGCCCCAGATCCAGGAGGTGCTGGGGATCGACGAACGCGGCCACGACTACTTCCTCCAGATGACCGACGCACGCCCCGACACGGGCGGCCTCAGCGGCGCCACGCCCGCGGAGGCGGTGAGCTGGGGCAAGATCGATCCCGACCAGCTCCCGGGCACGGTGGTCGTGTACACCGACAACTCGATCGCGCTGCCGCTGCTCACGGCGTACGCCATGGAGCGGCACGCTGCGCGCCCGCTCAAGCGCCTATATGGGAAGCGCCAGGCGATGATGGACCGGCTGGTGCAGGAGTACAAGGCGGCCCTCGCCTTCCGCGACGAGCGCGCGGAGGAGTCGCTGGCCCACATGCACCCGGGCGCCGGGGGAACCGAGACGGCGGCGCGCCGGTGACCCCACCGGCACCGCCTGGCCGGGCGTACAGCTGGTATGCGCTCGGACTGCTCGCCCTCATCAACCTCCTCAACTACGTCGACCGGAACGTCATCTACGCCCTGTTCGAGCCGATCAAGCGCGACCTCGCGCTGACCGACTCGCAGCTCGGCTGGCTGGGTTCCGCCTACATCTTCGTTTTCTCGGTCTCCGCGCTGCCCTTCGGCGTGCTGAGCGACCTGCGCTCGCGCCGCGCGGTCATCGCGGGCGGGGTGACGGTGTGGAGCGCGTTCACGTTCCTGAGCGGGCTCGTGAACTCCTTCGGGCAGCTCTTCACCTGCCGCGCGGCTGTCGGCGTGGGCGAGGCAGCCTACGGGCCCGCGGCGGCGTCGCTCGTGGCCGACTACTTCCCGGCCCGCGGCCGCGCGGTGGCGATGGGGATCCTCTCCTCCGGCATCGCGCTCGGCGGCGTGCTCGGACTCCTGCTCGGCGGGCACCTCGAGGGCGTGTACGGATGGCGGGTGGCGTTCATGACGGTGGGCGTACCCGGCTTCATCCTCGCGGTGCTCGTCTCCCGGCTGATCGACCCGACGCGGACCCCCGCGCGCCTCACGGTCCGGTCGTTCCTGCGCGACTTCGGCATCGGCGTCATGCCGCTGGTGCGGAACCTGTGGCCGCTGCTCGTGGCAATGGCCCTCGGCGGCACGGCGGCCTACTGGCTGGACCGCCAGTACGGCGCCGGTTCCACCGTGGATCTCGCGGTCTTCAGCGGAGCCCTGGGACTCGGGCTCGCGCTCACGATCTTCCGCTGGGTGCGGCGCACGCCCGCGGACGTGGCGGCGGATACCTCGTTCGGCAGCGGGATCAGCGGGGCGTTCGACGAAATCGTCCGCGCGGGGCGCACGGTGCTGCACACGCCGACGCTGGTGTACGTCTTCCTCGCCGGGGCGATGATCTCCTTCGGCCTGAACGGCATCGTGGGCTGGGGGCCCACGTTCGTCTCCCGCGAGCTCGACCTGAGCTCCGCCGAAGCGGCGGGGCTGCTGGGCAAGTGGGGGCTCATCTCGGGAACCGCGGGCACACTCTTCGGCGGCGTGCTCGCCGACTGGCTCCGGCGGCGGTGGGAAACGGCGCGCGTGATCGTGGTGGCGCTCGGGCTGCTGCTCGGTGGGCCGCTGGCGCTCTGGCTTCTCACCATCCGCGATCCCGCGCTCTTCCAGGCGGTATTCGCGGTGGCCTTCTTCTGCCTCTCGTGGTACACCGGACCGATGACGGCCGTGATCTTCGACGTCGTGCCCCCGCGCATCAGCGCCACGGTGGCGGGCGCCTATCTGCTGTTCATTCACCTCGCCGGGGATGCGATCGCGTTGCCGCTGGTGGGCAGCCTGAGCGACCGGTTCGGGCTCGACCGCGCCATCCTGCTGCTGCCGGTAGTGGTGATCATCGGGGGGGCCGTCGTGCTGGGGGCGATGCGGACGCTGGGGAGGGACATGCATCGGGAGCTGGTGGAGAGATAGGGAAGGGCGGAAAGACGGAAAGGCGGAAGGACGTGCCGAGCCAGTCTGTCATCCCGAGCGGAGCGAGGGATCTACTCTCCCGAGTCCGAGCTCGGCCCGGCCAGATCCCTCGCTCCGCTCGGGATGACCGTCTCGGCACCATGCGACGTTCTGTCTGTCTACTTGTCTACCTTTCCGCCTTTCCGCCTTTCCGCCTTTCCGTCCTTCCGCCTTTCCGTCCTTCCGCCTTTCTGCCCTTCCGTCATCTGCTCGCCCGAAACACCAGCTCCAGCAACTCCTGGTACATCGCCTCCGAGCGCTCCGGGTCCGCCGACCGGATGGCCTCGCTGGCGCAGTGTTTCAGATGATTATGCAGCAGCGAGCGGCTCACGCCGCGGAGCGCTTCCTGCACCGACGACACCTGCGCCAGCACGTCGGCGCAGTAGCGCTCCTCATCCACCATCTTCTGCAGGCCGCGCATCTGACCCTCGATCCGGCGAAGCCGGGTGAGGACGGCGTGCTTGATCTCGGGGTCGACGGCCACGGCGTGGGTGCCGTCGCCTGGACGGGCGCCGCAGGCGCAGGAGACGACGGGCTCGCTCATGGCTGTCCTTCCGGCGTGAAGCGGCGGAGCCGCAGGCTGTTGGAGACGACGCTCACCGAGCTCACGGCCATGGCGGCGGCCGCCATCGCCGGGGTGAGCCGGAGGCCGAACGCCGGGTAGAGCACGCCCGCGGCAATCGGGATCCCGATGACGTTGTACACGAAGGCCCAGAACAGGTTCTGCCGGATGATCCGCATGGTCCGCCGGGCAAGCCGGATCGCGGTCACGACGCCGAGCGGGTCGCCGCGCATGAGCGTGATCGCCCCCGCTTCCATGGCCACGTCGGTCCCGGTGCCCATGGCGATCCCCACGTCCGCCTGCGCGAGCGCCGGGGCGTCGTTCAGGCCGTCACCCACCATGGCCACGACCCTGCCCTCGGCCTGCAGTGCCCGGATTTCCTCGAGCTTTCGTTCGGGCGGGATTCCGGCCACGACGCGGCCGATACCGACCGCCCGGGCCACGCTCGCGGCCGTGCGCGGGTTATCGCCCGTCAGCATGACCGTCTCCAGCCCGAGGCGCCCGAGCTCGCCGACGGCCGCGCGGCTGGCGGGCTTGACCGGATCGGCGACGGCGATGAGTCCCGCCAGACGGCCCGCGACGGCCACATGCATCGGCGTGCGCCCCTGCGACGCCAGCGCATCGGCCTGCCCGGCCAGCGGCGCCGGGTCCACACCGAGCTCGCGAAGCAGCGCGGCGTTCCCCACCGCGACTTCGCGCCCATCCACCCGTCCCACGACGCCGCGGCCGGTCCGGCTCTCGAATCCGGTGGCGCGCGGGACAGCCGCGCCACGCCGCTCGGCCTCGGCGACGATGGCCTCGGCCAACGGGTGCTCGCTGAGGCGCTCGACGGCGGCGGCCAGCGCCAGCAGCCGCTCGTCATCGAAAAGCGCCGCGACGTCGGGATCGGGCGCGAGCTGCACCGACCGCACCGTGGGACGGCCCTCGGTGATCGTGCCGGTCTTGTCGAACACGATGGTGTCGATCGCCTGGCTCCGCTCCAGCGCCTCACCTCCCTTGATGAGCACGCCCAGCTCGGCTCCGCGGCCGGTCGACACCATGACCGCCGTCGGCACCGCGAGCCCCATGGCGCAGGGGCAGGCGATGATCAGCACCGTCACCGCCGAGACGAGCGCGTGGAGGTAGGCCGGGGCCGGGCCCAGGTCGAACCAGACGACGAAGGTGAGGATGGCGATCGAGAGCACGACCGGCACGAACACCGCCGAGATCCGGTCGGCGAGCCGCTGGATGGGCGCGCGCGTGCCCTGCGCCTGCTGCACCAGGCGGATGATGCGCGAGAGCACCGTGTCGCGCCCTACCCGCTCCACGCGGAAGCGGAAGGCGCCGTTTCGGTTGAGGGTGGCACCGATGACCGGGTCCCCCGCGCGCTTGGCAACCGGAATCGGCTCGCCGGTGAGCATCGATTCGTCCACGTTGCTGGCGCCGTCGAGGATGGTGCCGTCCGCGGGGACCGTCTCACCCGGCCGGACGACCACCTCGTCGCCAGGGCGGAGCGCCGCGAGCGGGACGTCCTCCTCGCGTCCCTGGCGCAGCACCCGCGCGGTGGCGGGACGGAGTCCGATCAGCCGGCGAAGGGCGCCGGACGTGTGACCCTTGGCGCGGGCTTCCAGCAGGTTCCCGAGCAGCACCAGGGCGATGATCCAGATCACCGCCTCGTAGTAGACGTGCGGCTCCACGCCGTGTGCCATGAACCACCGGTCGAACAGCGTGACCGCCGCGCTGAAGAGGAACGCGGCGCCCGTGCCGACCGCGATCAGCGTGTTCATGTCGGCGCCGTGGTGACGGAACGCCGCCCACGCCCGGGTATAGAAGTGGCGACCGGCCCACCCGACCACGGGGAGCGTCAGCGCGAGCAGCAGATATCTGGCGCCCGAGGACATGGTCTGGTGCAGCGTGCCGAACAGCATCGAGATGACCGCCGAAGCGGCGCTGACGGCGAACTTGCGCCGGAGCTCCCGCACTTCTTCGGCGCGCGCGGCATCACGCGCGTCCAGCAGCTCCTCGCCCGATTCCCCGGGGAGCGGCAGCTCGGCGCCGTAGCCGGTGGAGCGGATCGAGTCCACCAGCCGCTCGGGCGTCGTGACGACCGGATCGTAGGCCACGGTGGCCGCCCCCGTCATCAGGTTCACGCTGGCCTCAGCCACGCCCGGCGTCTTCTCCAGCGTCCGCTGGACCCGCCCGCTGCAGGCGGCGCAGGTCATGCCCGTCACGGGGATGGTGCACGAGTCGGTCACCGGGCCCTCTCCGCGATGATCTTCCCGCGCACCATCCCCATCCCGCAGGTGAATTCGTAGCTACCCTCCGCGGGCGTGAAGCTGACCGGCGTAGTGCGGTGCGCCGGCAGAAAAGCGCGGATGCCGAAGTCCGGCAGCACGACCTCCTCGGTGCAGCTGCCGGTCTCGTCGCGATGGAATTCCAGCCGCACCGGCCGGTCGGCCTGAACCCGCACGACCGCGGGCGAATAGCCGCCCTTCACCTCGACACGCACCCGCTGCGGACCCGACCCATCGCTCGCCGCCACCGCGGCGGCGCCGCGGCCCGCGAGGAAGAAGTACCAGTTCACCCAGGCCACGGCGGCGAGACCGAGCACGGTCACGATCACCTGTGCGGCTGTCATGGTGCGGCTCTGGCCGGGTACCCGGCACCGGTGACCGCGGCCTCGATGCTCGACGGCTCGAGGGCGCGCTCGTCGTACCGGAGGTCCGCACGGCCGATCCTCAGCGACTCGATCTCGACTCCCGGGAGATCGACGAGCGCGCGGCTCACCGCGTCCAGGCAGTGGCTGCAGCTCATCCCTTCGATATGCAACGTGAGATCCCGCATGATTTGCCTCCATCGGCGCGGTGACAGCAGGGGATGTAGCATAGGGGGTGGGGGTATGTCAAGAGTGGCCGAATTCTGCACTTCCGCCGGGCAGGACGCCACGAGCGAGGTGCGCGTGCGTGCCACAGTGGCCGGACGCGGCAGCTAAGCCGCTGAACACGAACGAGATGGTCGTCACCCGGGGGCGGCATACCTCCTGCCCTCGAGCGTCGGCATGTCGTCCGGCGATCCTTCCCATCCCCCTGAGGAAGGCGACCCCGCTTCACGCGGGGAGCCGCTCGTCCCGCTGCTGCGGGTCGAGCAGGCGTTGAGCGACCCGGAGGCCCTCGCCACCTGGCACGCGGCACTCTCGAACGCGCTCGCGGCCGATATCCCGATCGACCTGCTGGGACTGTGGCTTTATCCGATGGATGGCGGGGCGGTTCTGCTCGGTCCCGAGGCGCTGGCGCAGGACAGCCTGGTGGTGCCGCTCCCCACCCCGCAAGTACAGCCCGGACAACTGGCGATACTCGAAGCCACCATCCGCCGGGCCGGTTACCGCTCGGTAGCCGGCGTTCCGATCCGCTCGGGCCGGCGCGATGTCGGCCTGCTGCTCGCGGCCGATCTCGAACCGTCGCGCTACGGCGACGCCGAGCTCATGACGCTCGAGCTGGTGGCGCAGCGCCTGGCGCCGATGCTCGGACGCCTGGCGCGCCAATGGAGCACGAACGGCGGCGCGGAGCCGCGGGTGGCGCGCATCGCGGCGCTGGTGGACGCGGTGGCCTTCGCCGGGACGCAGGCGGGTACGCCGCAGCTCTACGTCGCCGAGCTGGGGCGGGCGCTCGAGCCGCTCCTGCCGCACGACGGGCTCGAGCTGCTCCTGTCCGACGCGGAGGGTACGCGGGTGTACCGCCTGGGTGAGCACGCCGGCGGCCCCCTCTGGACGGACCCGTCGATCGAGATCGGCCGGGAGTACCTCGACCTCGAGGCGCTGTTCGGGGAGGACGACAGGACGCTCATCCCCGATACGTACCAGGAGTCGCGCTGGCCGCGCGGCTACTTCACGGCGCAGGAGCCCGCGGGGGTGGAGTTGCGGGCGGTGGTGGGGGCGCGGGTGCGCGGTCCGCGGGGGCTCACCGCCTACCTGCTCGCGGGCAGCGTGAGCGCGGACCTGTACGACGAGGAGGACGCGGCCCTGCTGGCTCGGGTGGCCGGGCTCATCGCGGCCCAGGTATCGGTGCTGGTGTCGTCGGCCCCGCCGGCGCCGGCCCCGCCACCACCGGCCGCACCCGAGCCGCCCAACGCGCTCGACGCCGCCGAGCTGCTCGCCACCGGCGCCGAGTTCGCGGAAACCACCCTCCGGGTGGCCGACCTGGCCGCGCGGTTCCTGCCGTTCGACGCGATGCACTTCGCCCTCCGCCTGAGTGAGGGGGACCGCGTCGTGCTGCTGGAGCCCGGCGAGCGGCGGGCGCTTCCCGATCTGCCCCTGGTGCCGGTGGGCGGCACGACCCTCGCCGCGGTGCTGCAGGGCGAGCTCCCGCATTCATTCCTGCTGGTGCACGGCGAGGCGCGCCTCATCGTCCCGCTTCGGGTGGCGGGACGGGTGCACGGCGCCCTGGTCCTCACGGCACAGCACCCCGCGATCCTCCGCGAAGTGCACGTGCGTCCGGCGCAGCAGCTCGCGGACATCATTGCCGCCCACCTCGAGCTGCTGCGCCGGACGGCGCTCCTCCCGCCGCCCTACCTGCCCGGGTGGAAGAAGGTCAGGTGATGAACTGCTCCGGCAACTCGCGCTCCGCGACTGCCACGGTGGTCCCCCTGAGGCGCCGGACCGCGAACGCCACGAGGAGCACCAGCCCGAACATGCACACCACGACCGGCCCGGTCGGCAGGTCGTACCTGAACGAAACGAAGAGCCCGGCCGCGGACGCGACCGCACCCGCGACCCACGAGATGACGGCGAGTACGCCCTGCCGCCGGCTGTACTGAAAGGCGATTGCCGCCGGCACCACCAGGAACGAGAACACCAGCAGGACACCGGCGATCGGCACCGAGAAGGTGATCACGATCCCGAACGACAGGTAGAACAGGAAATCCCACCAGCGAATGCTCCAGCCGTTCGCGAGCGCGGTCTCCGGCTGAAACGAGATCGTGAGGAACCGGCGCCGCAGGAACCAGTGGAATACGCCGATCGCCGCGTAGATGGCCGCCAGCCTGGCGATGGTGGGCCAGGTGACCCAGAGCAGGCTTCCCACCAGGATGTCCTTGATCGCTTCGCCGCCGCGGGGGGTGCGGTCGGCCACCAGGATGGCCGCCGCCGACGCCACCACGTAGACGATGCCGATGAACGCCTCCTGCGGGACGCGGCCCCGCTCCTCCGTTCGCGTGAGGGCGAAGAGCACGGCGCCCAGGCTGGTGAAGCCGAGCGCGTAGAGAAAGGCGGCCGTGGAGTCGGGCTGACGTCCCGCCAGCACCGCCACCGCCGAGCCGAGCGCCGCCATCTGCGCGAGCGAGAGGTCCACGAAGATGACCTCCCGCGCGATGACGTGCAGCCCGAGGTACGAATGGATGGCCACGATGACCAGGCAGGCCACCAGCGGCGGCAGGAACAGGCTGAGATCCATCAGGAGGCTCCTCCCTTGAAGGCCGACGCCAGCCCGTTCACCCAGGTGTTCATCAGGTCGAAGTAGGTATTGACGCCCGGCGCGCCGTTGGTGTTCTCCGGGACGATCACCGCCTGCGCGCCGGTTCGCTGGGCCACCTGGCGGATCTGGTTGCGGTCGAAGTAATTCGACGCGAACAGCACCGGGATCTTCCGCTCCTTCATGAGCGCGATCACCTGCTGCACGTGTCCCGGCGTCGGCGGAATGCCCGGCTTGGCCTCGATGTATTCCACGCAGTTGACCTTGTAGCGGTTGCTGAAGTACGCCCATTCCTTGTGGTAGCAGGCGATCTCCTTGCCCCGGAACACCTCGCTCTCCTTCATCCACCCGCCCATCCGGTCGAGCAGCGGCTTGCCCTGGTACTGCTTCTGGCCCAGGAAGCCGTAGAGCTTGTCGGTCTTCAGGAGGTCATAGGCCACCGGCGCGGTGAGCAGGTTGACCAGATCGGCGCCGATGGTCGCCTCGAGCACCCGGCGCTCGAAATCCTGCTCCCGCTGCGTGAAGTAGGCGGCGTTGTCGGGCGACACCCGCTTGAGACCCGTGAGGATGTTCCGGGCGATGATGATGCCGTTCACCGGATCGGTGTGGATATGCGGGTTGCCGTCGGCGTGGATGTCGCCCTCGGAGCGGCTGAGCGAGGTCGGTACCTCGAGGAGCTGGATGCCCGTGTACGCGGTGACGTAGCCCGGACCGCCCTCCGAGACCTTGCGGTTACCGGCCCGGTCGAGCAGCGGCGGCACCCAGAGTTCGAGGTCGAGGCCGGTGGTGACGAACAGGTCCGCGTCGCGCAGCACGGCCACGAAGCTCGGCTTCGGCTGCACGAAGTGCGGGTCCTCGTCGCCCTGGGCGATCGAGGTCACGGTGCCCTTGTCGCCCAGCACCTCGCGGGCGATGGCGCCGTAGGTGGTCAGGCTGGTGACGACCTTGAGCGGGGCCGCCTCGTGCGGCGGCGCGAACAGCGCGGCCGAGACCAGCAGTGCGGTGATCATCGGTATCCTTCCCTGTCAGTAGGTCTCGTGCTTGTGCGGGCCCATGGCCCAGACGGCCTGAAGCGAGAGCATGTTGTGCGAGCCATCGACGTCGGTGTGGCGGTGCTCGCCCTCGAGCCGGAGATAGACGAACTCGCTCTGCCACCAGGTGACCGACGGCGTCAGGCGCCATTCCGTGTCGCTGGGCCCGCGGGGCGCCTCCACCCAGTCGTAGCGGGTGCCGAGCACCCAGCGGCGGGTGAGCTTCGCGTTCAGATCCACGAATGTGCCGTACCGGTTGGTGGTGGTCCCGAGCTCGGTGGCGTGCAGCCGGTATCCCTCGGCGCGAAGCGTGATTTCGCGGCGGGTCCCGGCCTGGGGCGGGCGGTAGGTGAGCCGGAAGTCGAGCCCGCCCAGCCGGCTCCGGAGCCCGGCGCCGTCGTTGTTGCCGCCCGTACCGGTAAAGCCCAGCTGGGCGTAGGTGCTGCGGCTCAGTTGCCAGAAGTTCTGCAGCCGGACGAGCAGCGTGGGCTGCCGCCCGCCCGCGTAGAGCGGATCGCTCTCGGCGGTGGTGCCCTGGAGCCAGACCTCGTGGGTGCCGCCGGCCAGCGAGACCGGCAGCGCCGTATACAGGCTGAGGCCCACGCCGGTGAGCCCCTCGGCGCCGAGGAACCGCTGGTAGACCAGCGGGTACTCGGTCTCGGGCAGCGCGTGGAGGTGCCAGCGGTTGAGGTCGCCGATCTGCTGGCGGAACTTGCCCACGTCCACGCGCAGCCGCCCCGGAAGGCCGGTCCAGTAGATGTATCCCTCCTCGACCCCTACCTCCTCGTTCTCGAAGGTGAGGAAGATCTTGGTACTGGAGTAGGGGTCCAGCGCCGACTGGAGCGCGACCTCGAATTCGCGGGCGACGGCATTGTCGCGCTGGCGCCCCTCGCGGGCCACCAGCCGGATGTCGCCGGTGGCGCTGATCTCGGGGTTCAGGGCCGACGCGTTCCGCTGCCGGCCGATGAATTCGGTGCGTGGAGGCGCGGCGGTGTCGGCCGGGCTCGGCGCTGCGGGCGCCCCGGGCGCGCCGCCGCCGGCCGCCTCCGCCGCCGCGGCGCGCAGCGCGGCGAGGTCATCGGTGGTGTCGGCGGCCGCAGGGGCGGCGGGGACACCGGCGGCGCCGGGTGCGCAGCGGCTCGCGCGGAGCGTCTCGAGCCGCCGGCTGAGCGTCTCGACGTTGACGATGAGGCTGTCGGTGCGGGCTTCGCCGGTGGGCGCCGGAGCGGCGACGGCGGGTCCCGCGGGGCAAGTACCCGCCTCGAGCGAGTCGAGGCGGGCGGTCAGCGCCCCCAGGGCCCGGCCGACGGAGTCGGCCGCGGCTTGAGGGACCTGGGCCCAGGCGACGGTTGCCGCGCCCAGCCACCAGAGGGCGAGGGCGGAGGCCGTCCGGACACGGACGTGCATGAGGGTCTCCGATGTGTGAGGATCACGCACCCACGGCGGGTGCGCGGTCGATCAGACCGATCGGAGCGCTGGTGGGGCCCGGGAACTGGCGGGGCGGTGGGACGTGAAGTTCGGAAGGTGCGCGTCGGGGACCGACTGCTCGAACCGTTCCAGACCCTGCTCGCCGAGCGAGATCCCGGCGGGCTGTGGCGCGCAGGGCGGGAAGATGGCGGCCTGGCAGAAGGCGCAGGTGGCCTCGTCATGCACCGGCTGCGGAAGCGATTCCCGCGGCGCGCTGATGGTGGAGATCGTGGGAGCGATGGGGAGCGGATGGCGATCCACGCCTCCGGCCAGGCCCAGCACCAGCAGGAGAGCCAGGAAGAATGGTCCGGGAGAGCGGACGGATCGCATCGCCCTGAACGTTAGCGGATCGCCCCGCCAAGGCAAACCCTTATTGCGCGGCCTCGTCCCGAAGCAACTCGTGGAACTCGGTCTCGCCGGTGGCGAGCATGCGGCTCAGGTAGGGACGGCAGAGCCCGCACTGGCCGCCGCAGCCGGTCTCGCGAATCAGGCCCTCGAGGTGCCAGCCGGCCGCACGGGCCAGCGGCAGCAGGCGCGCGAACGGCGTGCGCCGGCAGACGCACATGGACACCTGGACGCCGGCCATGGCTAGGGGTTGGTGGGGCGGATGTCGAGCTCGCTGACCAGGGCGCGCCCCGGGAGCCGGACGGCGTGCAGGATGGCGTCGGCCACGTCTTCGGATTGGAGGATGCGCTCGGGGTTCGACTTGAGCATCGGCTGGTCACGAAGCATATCGGTGTCCACCGACCCCGGGCAGATGGCGATCACGCGGATCCCCTCCTTCCGGAACTCGAGCATCAGCGCGCGGCTGAAGCCGAGCACCGCGTGCTTGGACGCGCAGTACGCGGCGCCGCCGACGAAGCCGTTCCGCCCGGCGAGGCTCGCCACGTTCACGATGGTCCCGCCGCGCCGGCGCCGCATGCCCGGGATGATGGCCCGGGTGACGACGAAGAGGCTCCGGAGGTTGGTCGACATGGTCGTATCCCAGTCCTCGAGGGTCAGCTTCTCGAAGGGACGCGCGATCATGACACCGGCGTTGTTCACGAGCAGGCCCACTTCCCCGAGCGCCCCGGTGAGCTGCTCCACCGCCCGGGACACCTGGCCGACGTCGCCCACGTCGGCGGCGGCACCGGCGGCCTCGATCCCTTCCGCCTCGAGTTCCGCCACGAGCCTCTCGACCTTGGCCGCGGTGCGCGCGCAGACGGCCACCCGGAATCCCGCGCGTCCGAGGGCGAACGCGGTGGCGCGGCCGATTCCCTGCGTGGCGCCGGTGACGAGCGCCGTGGTCGTGTCGGGCATGTGGGCAATCTAACGGAGCGCTACCGCCGCAGCGCGGCCACCTCGGCGCCGAGCGCGTCGAGACGCCGGAGCAGCTCGGCGTGCCGGGCGGCGTCGGTCTCGGCCGGCCGGCCGCGAAAGTAGATGGTGCCATTCGGGTACAGCGTGGCGCTCTCGACCTCTTCCAGCGAGTCGAATCCTCGCTCGTGCGCCTTGGCCGTGAGCTCCGCCGCGTTGATGCGGAGCCGGCGCATCTCCGTCTCGTCCACTCTGCCCCCGGCGACGAGGCAGGTGTCGCGGTCGGTGTCGAAGAGCAGCTCCCTCGAGGGTCCGCGGTAGAACAACCGGACCAGCAGCGCGTTGATGCCCAGCAGCGCGGCGGCGCCGACGATCCCGCCGGTCAGCGAGGTGTCATTGCCGATGATGGCGTTCTGCACCGTATTGGACACGGTCAGCAGCACGACGAAGTCGAACGGGTTGAGCTGCGCCAGCAGGCGCTTGCCCAGGGCCCGGAGCCCCAGGACGAGAAGCAGGTAGACGACGACCGGCCGCACCACCTTCTCGAGCAGCGAGACGGGATGGGTGGCGCTGTCCAGCACGCCGAAGTGGATGAGGTTGGCCCACAGCGCGGGCCAGTCGACCTGGGGCATGGGCTCGCTCTCCGGCGATTAGCTTTCGGGGAATGACGCTTCCGCTGCAGCACCCGATTGTACGGCCCAACCGGGGGTCTCGTAAGCCCGTCGAGCCGCCGCCGGGCTGGCGCGAGCGGCTGGAGGCGCTGCGGCACGTGCCCCGCCTGCTCGGGCTGGTCTGGCAGACCGAGCCGCGCTACGTGGTGGGCATCCTGGTGCTGCGCGTCGTGCGGTCGCTGGTGCCCCTGGCGGTGCTGTGGATCGGAAAGCTCATCGTCGACGAGGTGGTCGTGGCGATGGGTGTGGCGGGGAGCGGCGCGGGCGTCGACTGGGCCCGGTTGGGCGAGCTCGTGGCCATCGAACTGACGATCGCGCTCTCCGGCGAGGGGCTGGCCCGGCTGTCGGCCCTGCTCGAGAGCCTGCTCGGTGATCTCTTCGCCAACGAGACGAGCGTCGAGCTGATGCGGCATGCGGCCACGCTCG
Organism: Gemmatimonadales bacterium; assembly: GCA_035699205.1. Taxonomy (GTDB): domain Bacteria; phylum Gemmatimonadota; class Gemmatimonadetes; order Gemmatimonadales; family GWC2-71-9; genus CAVVWJ01. The sequence goes on along the minus strand of DASSBA010000222.1, from coordinate 61,067 downwards.
ACCTGGAACAGTTCGAGGACGCGGAGCTCTACGACAAGCTGGAGCGCGCGCGGCGGCAGACCGTGGGCCGGATCGGGCTCTTCACCATGCTGCTCTCGTCGGTGCAGGACGCGATCACTCTCGCGACCCTGGCGGCGGCGCTCGCGGTGTACGTGCCGTGGCTCCTGGTGCTGCTCCTGATGGCGGTGCTGCCCTCGCTCCTAGGCGAGACCCACTTCGCCTCGCTGGGCTACTCGCTGCTCTACTCCTGGACGCCCGAGCGCCGCCAGCTCGACTACCTGCGCTACATCGGCGCGAGCGATGTCTCCGCCAAAGAGCTCAAGCTCTTCGGGCTGTCCGACTTCCTGGTCGACCGCTACGACCGGCTGAGCAACGACTTCTACGAAGCCAACAAGCGCCTGGCCATCCGGCGGAGCTTCGTCTCCACGCTGCTCGCGGCCGTCGGCACCCTGGGGTATTACGGGGCGTACGCCGTGATCATCTACCTGACGGTGACGGGCTACCGCTCACCGGCCGGTCTGTTCACCATCGGCGTGCTGACTTTCCTTGCGGGCTCGTTCCGCCAGAGCCGCGACCTCATCCAGCGGGTGCTGCTGTCGCTCTCGCAGGTGTTCGAGCAGAGCCTCTACCTCGACGACCTGTTCAGCTTCCTCGCGGTCGAGCCCAGGATCCGGCGGAATCCCGGCGCCCGCCAAGTGCCGGTGCCGATCCACACCGGCTTCGTGTTCGAGAACGTCGGCTTCCGATATCCCGGTTCCGAGCGCTGGGCGGTGCGGGGCCTCGACTTCTCGCTCGCCCCGGGCGAGCGGATCGCGCTGGTCGGGGAGAACGGTGCGGGAAAGACCACGCTGGTGAAGCTGCTGGCCCGCCTCTACGACCCGAGTGAAGGCCGCATTCTGCTCGACGGGGTGGACCTCCGCGAGTACGACGTCGACAGCGTCCGGCGGAACGTCGGCGTCATCTTCCAGGACTTCGTGCGCTACGATTTCGTGCTCCGGGAGAATATCGCGGTGGGCAATATCGCCGCGCGGGAGGACGCGGCGCGGATCGAGACCGCCGCGCAGCGGAGCCTGGCCGACACGGTCGCGGCCCGGCTGACCGGGCGGTACGACCAGATGCTCGGCCGCCGGTTCGAGAACGGGGTCGACCTGTCCGGCGGGGAGTGGCAGAAAGTGGCGCTGGCCCGCGCGTACATGCGGGACGCGCAGCTCCTCATCCTCGACGAGCCGACGGCGGCGCTCGACGCACGGGCGGAGTATGAGGTGTTTCTTCGATTCTCGGAGCTGACGGCCGGGCGTATGGCGGTGCTAATCTCGCATCGATTCAGCACGGTGCGCATGGCCGACCGCATCCTGGTGCTCCAGGGCGGCGAGCTGGTGGAGCAGGGAACCCACGAGGCCCTGGTGCTGCAGGGGGGCCTCTATGCCGAGCTGTTCCAGTTGCAGGCCGCGGGGTACCGCTGAGCCGGCGCCTGCGGTAACGTACCCTCCCGATTCGACCCGATTCGATCCGCTTCCGACATATGGAGCCTGCCCTGGCCCTGGAGCTCGAGCCGCCTCCGGCGCTGCTGATCGATGCCCACGTGCACCTGCACGATTGCTACGCGCCGCAGCGGTTCCTGGAACATGCCGCGGGCAATTTCGAGCGAGTGGCCCGGGAGCACGGGTGGGAGCAAGCGCCCGGCGTGCTCCTGCTCTCGGAGTCGGCGGGGGTGGACTGGTTCGGCCGTCTTGCCGCGGTGGCCGCGGGCGCGAGCGACCTGCCGCTGGGTTCGTGGGCGCTGGCCGCCACTCCGGACCCGAGCGCGCTGCTGGCGCACCGAGGGGCGGAGCGGCTGCTGCTGGTGTCGGGCCGGCAGGTGGTGACCCGGGAGGGACTCGAGGTCCTGCTCCTGGCCACCCGAGCCACCGTTCCCGACCGCCTCCCCATTCGCGAGGTCCTGGCGGAAGGTGAGCGGCTCGGGGCCCTGCGGGTGATCCCCTGGGGCGCGGGCAAATGGCTCTTCGGCCGAGGTCGGCTGCTGAGCGAGCTCGTTGAGGCGGCTAGGCCGGGCGACGGATTCTTCCTGGGGGATGCCGCGGGGCGGCCCTCCTTCTGGACGGCGCCTCGGCACTTCGCCGACGCGGCAAGGCACGGCATCCGGGTGCTGCCCGGCACGGACCCGCTGCCGTTCCCGCGTGAAGTGACGCGGCCGGGAAGCTATGGGTTCCGTCTGGAGGCGCCCGGCGATCTCACCGCGCCGGCCGAGGGGCTCAAGTCCGCGCTGCGTAGCCCTGACGTGCGCCTCACGCCTTTCGGCGAGCTGGAGCGGCTCGGACCGTTCATCCGGAACCAGATCGCCATGCAGCGTCGCAAGCGGCAGCGTCGCAAGGGCGGGGGCGTCGGTCGATGAACGCGACGACTTGACGGCTCATTCCGCGGCCTCCAAGTTCGATCTTCTGTCGCAAGCTCGCTCTCTTCGATCTGCCGCCCCGCCTTCCGGAGGGATCAAGCGTGTCGAGACAGATCGTCCGCACCCTCCTGATCCTGGCAGGCGTCGTCCCGACGCACCTCGCGTGTGCGCTGGCGCAGTACACGCCCGCCGCGCCCCGGGACGTCTTCTGGGTTGCCGCCGGGCTCGGGGCCGGAACCGAGGACTTCGCCGGGGCCGCCGGGGTCTCATACCAGCACGGCGTACACCTGTTCTCCCTGCGCGCGGCCGCGAGCGCCGGGTTGTTCGAGGACGGGTTCAGCGACATCGCCGTTCTGTACGGACGCGCAACGCGGACCGCGAGGGACCGGTACCGCGCCGGGGCCGCCATCGGCCTCGCGGCTGTCGACGGTTGCGTGGGAGGCTCGGTCTTCAGCAGTTGCCAGAATCAGCGTACGGTCGTCGGCCTCCCGCTGGAGGCGCAACTCGCCTGGCTACCCGCGACGTTTCTCGGCTTCGGCTTATACGGCTTCGCCGACTTCAACCGGACACGGTCATTCGCGGGAGTCACGCTGTCGGTGCAGCTCGGGCGGGTGAGATAGCGTCTCGGTCCGGCCCCGCGGCCGGCCCACCATGCCGGCCGAAGGGATCAAGTCCGCGCTCCGCCGGCCGGACGCATGGCTCACGCCCTTCGGCCGGCTGGAGCGGCTGGGGCCGTTTCTTCGAAGCCCGATGGCCATGCAGCGCCGCAAGCGCCGCGGCGCTCGCCTGCTCAGTCCCCCTTCTTCTCCGTGACGGGTACCTGCGAGACCGCCGCGATCTTCCAGCCCCGCAGGCCCCGCCGCAGGACGGCCAGGTAGTGGCTCACGTTTTCGCCTCCATCCTTCGGGTGCGTCGTCACGGTGCCGAAGTCCAGCGCGGTACCGCCGTACACCCGGACGGTATCCGACGTGAGCACCATGTGCGGCCAGGTGGGCGCATCCGCCTTCAACGCCTCACCGATGGCCTTGGCCCCCACGAGCTGGCTGCCGTCCGGCCGGATCACGATGGCCTCGTCCAGGTACATGGCGGCGACCGCGGCCGCGTTCTTGGCGTTGAACGCCTCTTCGTACGAGGCTCGCGTGGAGTTGAGCTGGTCGATCACCGTGCGGAGGGGAATGTGAGGGGTCTCGACTCCCTGAGCGGCCGCGGTGCCGACGAGGGTCACTGCCAACACCAGCGGAGCAGCCAGGCGGAAGCACGACGGGCGTGACATGAGGGCTCCTGAGTGTGGGGGGAGGACCGGCATGCGGCACTATGCTACAGCCCGGGCGCCGGCCGCGCCAGCCTGATTTGACAACTTCTTCCCCCCTCTCCACCTTGAAAATCCAACTCTCCGAAGGAGGTGGAGGCCATGAAGGTCTATGGCTCCAGCGCCATCCGCAACGTGGCGTTCGTCGGTCATGGAGGCAGCGGCAAGACGTCGCTCGTGGACGCCCTCGCCTGGGTATCCGGCAGCAGCCGCCGCCATGGCGGCATCAAGGACGGTACCACCCTCACCGATTACTCCCCCGACGAAATCGCCCGACAGCATTCCATCAATCTGGCCCTGGGCTTCGCCGAGTGGATGGACACCAAGCTCAACCTCATCGACACCCCGGGCTACCTCGATTACTTCGGTGAAGTCGTCACCGGCCTGCATGCCGCCGACGCCGCCGTGGTCGTGGTGAGCGGCACCAGCGGGGTCGAGGTGGGCACCGAAAAGGCCTGGGAGGTCCTCGACCGGCTGCATCTGCCCCGCGCCCTGTTCGTCTCGCTCATGGATAAGGAGCACGCGGACTTCGAGCGGGTTTTCGCCCACGTGAGGGCGCATCTGACGTCCAGGGTCGTGCCGGTGGAGATTCCGGTCGGCGACGGCCCCGACTTCCACGGGATCATCAACCTCTTCTCCGGTCACTGCCACCTCTACCAGAAGGGCGCGCTCAAGGGCGAGAACGAGGTGGTGCCGATCCCCGCGGAATATGAGGCGCGCTACCGGGAATACGGCGAGCACCTCACGGAGGCGGTCGCCTCGACCGACGACGACCTGATCGAGCGCTATCTCGCGGGGGAGGAGATCCCGCGCGAGCAGTTCATCGGTGCGGTCAAGAACGCGATGCTGGGGGGGCAGGTCGTCCCCCTCTTCTGCGGCAGCGCCACGCTGACCTATGGGCTCCGGACACTGCTCCGGAAGATGGTGGAGTTGTTCCCGTCACCCGCCGAGCGCACGCCGCCGGTGGACGCGCCGCTGGTCGGTCGGGTGTTCAAGACGATGTCCGAGCCGCATGTGGGCGATGTGAGCCTGTTCCGGCTCTACACGGGCGAGCTCCGGAACGGGGACGAGGTCTGGAACGCCGAGCACGACGTGGCCGAGAAGCTGAACCACCTCTCGATCCAGCAGGGCAAGGAGCGAATCGAGGTGGAGCAGCTCTGCGCAGGGGACATCGGGTCGGTCGCCAAGCTCAAGGACACCCATACGGGTGACACCTTCTGCCGGCGCGACGCGCCGGTCCGGCTCCCGCCGATCCCGCTGCCGGCCTCCGAGGCCACCTCGGCCGTCGTGGTGAAGCAGCGGGGTGAGGAGGACAAGCTGGCCGCGGGCCTCCACAAGCTGCACGAGGAGGACCCCACCTTTCATTTCGAGTACAGTTCCGAGCTCGGCCAGACGCTGATTCATGGCATGGGAGAGCGGCACTTCGAGACCATCCTGCAGCGGCTGGAGCGGAAGTACGGCGTGCACGCCGAGCTGGCGCGTCCGCGCGTGGCGTACCGCGAGACGATCAGGGGGAAGGCCGAGGGCCAGGGCAAGCACAAGAAACAGAGCGGCGGCCGCGGGCAGTACGGCGACTGCTGGATCCGGATCTCCCCCCGTCCGCGCGGGGCGGGCTACGAGTTCGTGGACAGCATCGTCGGCGGCGTGATCCCCAACAAGTTCATTCCGGCGGTGGACCGGGGCGTCCAGGAGTCGGCGGAGCGGGGGGTGGTGGCGGGGTACCCCATGGTGGACTTCCAGGTGGAGTGCTTCGACGGGTCCTACCACGACGTGGATTCCAACGAGATGTCGTTCAAGATGGCGGGTATCCTGGCGTTCCGGAACGTGGCCGCGAAGGCCCGCCCGGTCCTGCTCGAGCCGTTGATCGAAGTGACCGTCTGGGCGCCCGACGAGCTCCTCGGCGACGTGATGGGCGACCTGAGCGCCCGGCGGGGGCAGATCCTCGGCACCGAGCCGGACGGCCGGCTCACCAAGGTGCGGGCCATCGTGCCGGAGGCGGAGCTCTACCGGTACTCGACGACGCTGCACTCCATCACCCACGGTCGGGGCACCCACCGGGAGAAGTTCCACGGGTACGCGGAGGCGCCGCCGGAAGTGGCGGCCAGAGTGGCGGCGGAGAACGAAAAGGAGCACGCGGTCGCATGAACGCGCGAAGCGGTAAGCGGTGTGCGGTCGTTCCGGAAGCCACCGCTCACCGCTCGCCGCTCGCCGCTCGCGGCTGTTCAGTCCGCCGTGCCGTCTCCGTCGTCGTCCTCGAAGGCGTGGAACGAGCTCCGGATGTTCTGCTCCACCATGGTCTCCAGCGGCTGGCCGTCGAGGGCCTGGGCGGGATCGACCAACCCGGTGCCGCCGACGTTGGTGAACCAGCCCGACAGGTCGATGGAGAGCGTGAGCGCCAGTGTCTGGCCCTCGGCCACTTCGATCGGCTGCGCCAGTGCCACGTTCAGCACCTCCGTGAGGTCCGAGACATAGGTGAACGGGACGACAGTGGGATCGCCCGCCCTCTGGTAGGTGCCGGTGACCCGGATGCTGGCGCCCCCGAAGTCCGGGTGGCCGGCGAGGAACGCTGCGTCACCGTTCTCGTCGGTAGGGCGGTGGATCTGGAACTGGACCTCCCGGTAAGCGCCCACGGGGACCGTGGCCGTGAAGGTCTGGAGGACCCCCTCACCGAGCGGCAGGTCGAACAGCTCGGGGCCGGCGCGGAATTCCCCACACTCCTCTGCTTCCCCCGAGACCCCGGTCCCACCGCCTTCGCACGCGCCCGCTCCAATTCCCTCGAACCGGATCTTCCGCAGGACGAGCTCGACCTGGTCGATCACGATCTGGTCCCCGCCGAGCGAGATGGCGGCCTGGTCTGCCGCGCCCGAGGAGAACCGCGGTCCGGCAATTGACGCGCTCATGGGCATGGAGGCGCGGCTCGAGAGTTGAAAGGTGACCCGTCCGGTCCCGCTCGAATCGCCGCAGGCCGAGAGGCCGAGGACCAACGCGAAGAGGGGCAGGTATCGGGGTCGAAGGATGCTCATGGGTTTTCTCCTCGAGGGGATCATGCACACGATGGTACCGGATTCCGCCGTGACGATCCGCGGTTTGCCGCAATGTGCGCGCCGAGCTCGATTCCGTGCCGTGCAACTTCGCGCACGGTGGCCTCAGGCGATCGCTGGCGTGGCGATCGCCATGGCGGCCGGCTGCCGGCCGGGCGCGTCGAATTGCGAGAAGTGCGATACGGTCGTGATTGCGGCGACCGGAGACCCCAGTCAATTGCTGCCGCCGCTTGCGGTCGAGACCGTGGCGCGGGACATCGGCGACCAGGTCTACGAGCGCCTGGCCGACCTGGCCCCGGGCGCTGCTCCGATCGACAGCACCGCGTATCGGCCGGCGCTGGCCACGCGCTGGGAGCGGCTCGATTCCCTCACCTGGCGGTTCCACCTGCGCCCGGGCGCGCGCTGGCAGGACGGCGTCCCGGTCACCGCCGAGGATGTGCGGTTCTCGTTCGAAGCGTTCAGCGACTCGCAGCTCGATGCTCCCGCCCGGCCGTACCTCGCGAACCGCGTCGCCGTGCGCATCGAGGACTCGGCCACGGTACTGGTTCGGTTCGCCCAGCCGTCCTCCGAACAGCTGTACGATGCGACGTACCACGTCCGGGTCATCCCCAGGCACATCTGGTCCGGCAAGCCGAAGGAGACCTGGGCGGCCGACACGGCGATCGGAGATCTCGTGGGGAGCGGACCCTATCGGGTGGAGGCCTGGAAACACGGGGAGTTTCTGCGCCTGGTTGCCGACAGCGCTGCGAGGCAGCCGCCGGCACTGCGCCGGGTGATCTGGCGCTTCACCAGCGATCCGGATGCCGCGCTCAACCTGGTGCTGAGCCACGAGGCCGATCTGCTGGAGACGGTGGGAGCAGCGAATCGGGGGGAGCGCGTGTCACACGACCCGGAGCTCCGCCTCGTCCGCTATCCCTCGGCGACCTACGGCTTCCTGGGCTTCAGGATTTCCGGCGGGCCGCGCGCTCAGCCGCACCCGGTGTTCGGCGATGTGGCGACCCGGCGTGCCCTCGCGCTCGCTGTGGACCGCGCAACGCTGGCCCGATCGGCCTTCGGGCCGGACGCGAAGGCACCGCCCGGGCCGATGTCGCAGTTGCTGTGGATCTGGGACGAGGGCATCCGCACCATTCCGTTCGACACCGCGGAGGCCGGCCGCGCGCTCGTTGCGGCGGGCTGGAGGCGGGCCGCGCCTGGGAAGCCCCGGCAGCGGGGCGGCCGGGCATTGGCGTTCGACATCCTCGTGCCGAGTACCAGCCCGACCCGCCGGCAGCTCGCGGTGGCGCTCCAGGCGATGTGGCAGGCGGTGGGGGCAGCGGTCACCGTGACGGCAGTCGACTTCCCGGTGTTCCAGGAGCGACTCGGGCACGGCAAATTCGACGCGTTCATCGGCGCCTGGCTGGACGAGCCCAGCCCCCGCGGCCTTGCCGATCAGTGGACTCGAGCGGGCTGGGACGCGCTCAACTTCGGCCATTATGCGAACTCGGCGTTCGATTCGCTGTTCGCCCGGGCCGGCCGCAGCCGCGACGTGGCGGAATCGCGCCGGCTGTACCGGGAAGCCATGGACACCCTGAACGCCGACGCGCCCGCGCTCTTCCTCTACGCGCCGGCGAATCTTGCCGCGGTGTCGCGGCGGATTCAGGGCCTCGATATCGATCCCTACAGCTGGTTGAGCGGGCTCCGAAGTTCGCGCATTTCGCGCGGCCACACCCCGATTGCGGCACGGTGAGCCGATGCAGAACCTGGCAGTCGGCCGCCGATTCAGGTCCGACGAAATGTTGCACCGGACGTATCCCGGGCACGCATAGCGCGCTATCGATGTATGGAAGTTGACCGTCCAACTCGTTGACAGAGCGTGCCTCGGCGGGCACGACGATTGCCTCCTCGCCGCATCGAGTTCTGGTGTCCCGCGTACCGGAAGACGTCAGATGATCCGCCGCCCGTCCGGGCTGGCGGTCTCCGGCGTCCTCCGGCGACCCGATTCCGGGTCGCGGTATCGTCGCATGGAGTCCACCCCAGCCGGAGTGCGTGAAATGTCCAAGTGGAACCGCAGGTTCTTCGCGCTCGCCCTGATCACGGCACTCACCGGGGGTGTGAGCTGTACCTCGAGCGAGGACCCGCTGGCCCCGGCGGCGCCGGCGGTCCAGCCGCCGTCCCAGTTGCTGGCCCCGATCGGCACGCTGCTGTCGCCGGTAACAACGCTGGTGTCGTCGACGGTGGACCTGCTGGTGTGCCAGGCTCAGCCGTACGCGGTGACCAGCAGTGTCATCGGGCCGAAGGGTGGCACCATCGTCGTCGGCCAGCACAAGCTGGTGATCCCGCGCGGTGCGCTCCGCAGCAGCGTGACGATCACGGCGGAGCAGGTACGGGGCTCGGTCAACTCCGTCCGCTTCAGCCCCGAAGGCCTGCGGTTCGAGAAGCCGGCGCAGCTCACGATGAGCTACCAGAACTGCCTGGTGGTCCTGGGCTCGAAGCGGATCGTGTATACCAACGAGCTGCTCAAGATCCTGAACATTCTCCAGACGAAGGACGCGACCCGCACCAAGACGGTGACCAGCCCGATCGATCACTTCTCGCGCTACGCCGTGGCGTACTGAGGGCCTTGCACCCGGACCCCGTTTCGGTCTCTCAGCGCGGGGCGGCCCAGAACACCGGGCCGTCCCGCGCTGGCGCTTTGCTGCAGGAGGCGCGCGCCCACGAGCGGGGCGGCGCGATCGTGGAGGCCGTGCAGTGCTATGATGCCGCCATCGGCGCGGCCGAGGCGGCGGGCGACACCGCGGTGCTGGCGGAGGCGCTGCGCCGGCGCGGCGTGGTGCACCATCTTCGCGACGAGCCGGCGGAGGCCCGCCGGCTCTGCGCCCGAAGCCGCGAGATCGCGGGCCGGCACGGGCACGCCGTTCTGGCCGCGGAGGCGATCAACGCGCTCGCCGGCTTCGACTTCGAGAGCGGAGCCATCGAAGCGGCTCGCGAAGGCTTCTACGAGGCGCTGGCCCTGGGCGGTGGCAGCGCCGAGCTGCGCGGCCGCATCGAGCAGAACCTCGGCATCCTGGCCAACATGCAGGGCGCGGTGGCGGAGGCGTTGGCGCACTACCAGCAGTCGCTGTTCGCTTTCGAGGCGGTGGGTGACGACCGCGGGCGCGCCATCGCGTATCACAACCTGGGCATGGTGAGCGCCGACCGTGAGCTGTGGGACGACGCCGACGAGTACTTCCGGCGGAGTCTCGATGTGGCCGAATCCATCGGGGACATTCACCTCCAGGGACTCGGCCTGCTCAACCACTCCGAGGTTCACCTCGCCCGCCAGCGCTACGAGCTCGCGCGGCAGAACGCCGAAGCCGCCCTGAGCATCTTCGACCGGCTGGGCTCCAGGCTCGACAAGGCCGACGCCTACAAGGTCATCGGCCGGACCTACCGGGAGACCGGCCGGCACGCCCTGGCCGAGGCCCGGCTCCGGTCGGCGGTCGAGCTGGCGGTGAGCACCGGCTCGGTGCTGAGCGAGGCCGAGGCCTCGCGCGAGCTGGCGCTGCTCTACCAGGCGATGAGCCGGAATCAGGAGGCGCTGGGCCTGCTCAACGTCGCGCACCGCCTCTTCGGCCGGCTCGATGCCCGGGTGGACCTGGTGGACGTCTCGACCAAGGTGCACCGGCTGGAAGAGACGTACTTCGCGGTGGTGCGCGAGTGGGGCCAGTCGATCGAATCGTCGGACGGCTACACCTTCGGTCACTGCGAGCGGGTGGCCGGCTACGCGGTCCGCCTGGCCCGGGCGCTGGCCCTGGACGAAGACCAGCAGACCACGATCCGCATCGGGGCGTACCTGCACGACCTCGGCAAGGTGAAGGTCCCGCACGAGATCCTGAACAAGCCGGGGAAGCTGACCGACGAGGAGTTCGGGGTGATCCAGATGCATCCGGTGTGGGGCGTGGAGATGCTCGCCACGGTCGAATTTCCGTGGGATATCAAGCCGATCATCCGGTGGCATCACGAGAAGTACGACGGGACGGGGTATCCGGACCGCCTGCGCGGGGACGAGATCGCCCTGAACGCGCAGATCATCTGTATCGTCGACGTATACGATGCGCTGACGACCACCCGGAGCTACCGTCCCGCCATGACCCCGGTCGAGGCGCTGGCGCGCATGGCCGAGTCCAAGGCGTGGTGGCGCGACGACGTCTACCAAGCGTTCGTGGGCGCACACCACACCGCTTGACCGTGGCTTGATTCGGATCGGGTACTCCTCATGCCGTCTCCCATCCACTCTCCAGAGGAGGCGGCATGCGAAGCGTTCGCCGGTGCGTAGTGCCCGTCGCGATCAGCGCGGCGGTGGTAGCCCAGGCCGTGTGCGGCGACGGGGGCGGGACCGGACCGCGTCCGGGGGTAGCCGTCACGGTCACTCGCGCGGGGGGAGACGTCAGCTGCGGTCACAGCGAGACCGGAATGGCGGCCTACTGCTGGGGCGCGAATCAGGTCGGGCAGCTCGGGGACGGCACCCTGGCCGACCGGTACCTGCCGACCCCGGTGAGCGGCTCACGCATCTACTTGTTCCCGGCCCCGGGCGAGCACACCTGTGCCCCCGAAGCGCGGGGGCTGCGGGGAGCCTGATCCCGGTGCCGATCGCTGGCGATCTGCAGATCGCCGCATTACGGCTGGGAGGGACCATACCTGCGGACGGACGGAAGCAAACCCCACTGTGGGCTATTGCTGGGGGCTCAACACCCACGGACAACTCGGCGACGGCACTACGAGGAACCGCCTGGCGCCCGTCAAGGTGGCGGCCGCCGGCGCGTAACCCGAATGGCTCTCACGCGCTCCGGCGCCCCCGCCGGGCGGCGCGCTTGCGTTCCTGCTTGAGAGTGATCACGCCGGGCTCCTCCCGCGGCTGGCGGTACACGTACTGCTGGCCGCGGAAGTTGCGGAGCACGACCTCCTCGTCGCTCATGCTCACGACGTACTCCGGCAGGAGCGGGATCTTCCCGCCGCCGCCCGGCGCGTCGATGACGAAGTGTGGGTTGGCCAGGCCGCTGGTCCAGCCCCGGAGCGCCTCCATGATCTTGATGCCGGTCTGAACGCTGGTCCGGAAGTGCTCGGCACCGGCCACCTGGTCGGCCATGTAGATGTAGTAAGGCCGCACCCGCGCCACGAGCAGCCGCTGCATCAGCCGCTTCATGACCTCGGGATCGTCGTTCACGCCCTTGAGCAGCACCGTCTGGCAGCCCAGCGGGATGCCCGCGTCGGCCAGCATGCCCAGGCCCTTCACCGCGGCCGGGGTGAGCTCGTCGGGGTGGTTGAAGTGGGTGTTGATCCAGAGCGGGTGGAACCGCTTGAGGGTGGCGCACAGCTCGGGCGTGATCCGCTCGGGAAGGTGGCACGGCACCCGGCTTCCGACCCGGATGATCTCGAGGTGCGGGATGGCCCGGAGCCGGGTGAGGATGGCCTCGAGCCGCCGGTCGTTGAGCAGCAGTGGGTCGCCTCCCGACATGATGACGTCCCGGATCTCGGTGTGCTGCTCGAGATACTGGAACGCACTCTCGAACTGCGACATCGGGATCTTTTCCGGGTCGCCCACCTTGCGCCGCCGGGTGCAGAAGCGGCAGTAGCTGGCGCAGACCGGGCTCACCAGGAAAAGCGCCCGGTCGGGATAGCGGTGGGTGATGTTGGGGACCGGGCTGTCGGCGTCCTCGTTGAGCGAGTCCACGATCCCGTCCACGATGTCCAGCTCGTCCACCGTAGGGATATACTGCCGCCAGATCGGGTCGTCGGGCGACCTGATCAGGTCCACCATGGCGGGCGAGATCCGGAACTCGAAGTTCTCGGCCGCCTGCCGCAGGCGGTCGAGGTCGGGAAAGTGCTCGGGGCCGAACTTGGCCGCGAGCGCGTCGAGGGACTTGATCGAGTTGTTCTTGAGAACCTCTTGCCAGGTTTCCATGACGCTACCCGTCCTCCTGCCTAGAGCACGATTCCATTGTAGAGCCGTCCAGCGGGAAGCGTAGGAGCCATGCCCGATCGCATGTCCCCACGCTTCGCTCAGGGTGACTCACGGAGCGGCTTCGGGACCCGGGCCTCGCCGCCGAGGGACTTCACGTAAACGACCTGATCATCGCCCGGGGCGTAGAACTCGGGAATTCTGGACGCGACCCGGTACCCCCGCCGCTCGTAGAATGCGCGGGTGGGCGCGTAGTCCGGACGGCCTGCGGTCTCCACGACGATGAGTCGGGCGACGCCGGCCAGCCGCCGTTCCATCGCATGGAGGAGGGCGGTGCCGATCCCGGTGCCGTGGAGCGCCGGGTCCACCGCCATCCAGTAGAGGTCGAAGGTACCGAGGGTGCACGGAGTGGGGCCCCAGCAGATCCAACCCGCCAGGCGACCCTCGTGCTCCGCGCCGAGAGCGATGTAGTCGGGCGAGCCCGCCACGGCTCCCTCGAGGACCTCGAGGGCGACCGCGATTTCGTCCGGGCGGAAGAGACCGACCGCACGGCTGATCTCCTCGATGCGGCCGCGGTCGGCCGCGGTGAGGTTCCGGAGCGATGCCAGGGTGAGCGTGCCGCTCACGCGGCCGACACCCCGCTGACCAGGGCCGCGGCGGCGGTGTGGGTCTGGGAGCGCATCAGCGCCTCGTCCACGATGTGCATGACGAGATCGTCGTAGCTCCAGCCGAACGAGCGGCCCATCCGGGCCAGGCCGGCGTTGCTCGAAAGATCGGGGCAGGGGTTGACCTCGAGCACGTAGGGCTGGCCGTCCTCGTTGACCCGGAGATCCACTCGGCCGTAGCCCTCGCCGCCCGCCATGTGAAGCCAGGCCTGCCGGGCCACCTCTCCGATGCGCCTGGCCAGCTCGTCCGGCACGTCGGCGGGGCAGATGGGGACGGTACCCTCGTCCTCGGGGCTTCCGGGAATCCACTTGGCGGCATAGCTCACGATCGGCCAGGTGCCGTCGGGCATCCCGTCGAAGCGGATCTCGGCGATCGGCAGCATGCGCTTGCCGACGAAGCCGACATTGAACTCGCGGCCGGCCACGTACTCCTGGACCAGCACCTCCTCGAACTGCTCGAGCATGAGGGCGACCCGCTTCTTGAGCGCCCGCTTCGAGGTGCAGACCGCGCCGTTGTCGATGCCGACGCTGGCGTCCTCGGCCGACGGCTTCACGATGGCCGGGAGCGGAAATTCGGCCGGCGTCTTGTTGGCCTGCGCCAGCATGAACGCGGGAACCGGCAGCCCGGCCGCCGAGAGCAGCGTGTTGGCGACGTGCTTCCGGTGGCAGATGGTGGTGGGCCAGGTGCGGCAGCCGGTGAAGGCCACGCCGGCAAGCTCGAGCGTCCCGACGACCAGGTCCTCGTACCGGGCGTGGCCGTTGATCCCCTCGCAGAGATTGAAGACGAGGTCGACCCGGCGAACGCGGCCGAGCCAGCGGAAGTCGCCCAGGCGGACCGGGAGCAGCTCGACCTCGTGCCCCCGCCGCCGGAGGACGTCGCGGACCTCGTGGACGTTGCCCACGACCGCCGCGACGTCCTGCGGGCTCCACTCGTCGCTGCCGGCATCGTACAGGATCGCCACTTTCATCACGCCACCTCCGCCAGAAGTGAACGGCCGCTGATCCGACGCCAGGCGATGTCGGCGACGGTACGGATCAGCTCGTCGTAGCTCATCCCGGCGGCCCGTGCGGCCTTCGGGAAGCAGGAATTGTCCCGCGGGTCGGGCAAAATGCCCGGAAGCGGGTTCAATTCGACGACCATGGGGCGATTGGCGGCGTCGCAACGGATATCGATGCGGCACCAGTCGCGGCAGTCCAGCGCGTGATACGCCGCCAGCGCGGCGGCGCGAACATCCTCGGCCAGTGCCTCGGGAATCCTGGCCGGGCAGTCGAAGATCTCCAGTGGATGGCTCGGCGAATCCCACAGCCACTTCGCTTCGTAGCCGTAGATCGGCGGCGCACCCCGCGGCAGCGTTTCAAAGTCCATGCCGACGATGGGCAGGCAGCGCGCCTCGCTCCCGTTGCCGAGCACCGCGACGGTAAACTCGGGTCCCGGCAGATAGGTCTCGATGAGCACCGGCTCGGCATACGTCGCGAGCAGCTTCGAGACCTGCTTTACGAGCTGACTCCGGGTCTTGCAGACGCTCCGCACGCTGACGCCCTTGCCCGAGCCCTCGAACGCCGGCTTGACGAAGAGCGGAAAGGGAAGCCGCACCTTCCGGGCGTCGTCGGGGCTCCGGGCGAGGACGAATGGCGCCGTGGGCACGCCGTGGTACGACATCACTTCCTTGGCGCGCCGCTTGTCGAGCGCGAGCCCGAGGGTGAGCGGGTCGGAGGCGTGACAGGGGATGCCGAGGAACTCGCAGATGGCGGGGACGTGCCCCTCGCGGTTCGGCCCGTAGAGCCCTTCGGCAATGTTGAAGACGAAGTCCGGCCGGACCAGCGCGAGCCTGGCGGCGAAGCTGGCGTTGGCCTCGAGGCGGTAGACCCGGCCGACGGTGCTCAGCGCGCGCTCCACCGCATCGATGGTGGCGGGCTCGTCCCACTCGGCGTAGAGATCGGGTTGGGGAAGGTCGTCGCGGAGTGCCCGACTGTCGGGCTCGTCCGGAGATGAGGGGTCGGTCGTGGCCCCGGCCGCTGTGTTTGCCGGTGCGTCGGGCTTGAGATTGAAGGCGAGTCCGATCCGAACTGCCAAGAGCGCCCCTCTACAAAAAAGGCCGTCCACGAGAGACGAGCCGCGACGAGTTAGGTGCTTCGACGAAACTAAAGTAAGGAAAAGGTTTCGGGAGCACAATAGTTTTTGGGGAGAAAGTCGTGAGTCCGGCCATGATTCACGACTCCGACTAGACCTTGTGAAACCCCACCCGACCCGCCTCGCTCCCGTCGGCGGAGCGGAAGATCTCGAAGTCATCGAACAGCGACGGCGCCTCGCGCTGGAGCACGCGGAGGCAGGCGACGGCCATCCGGCGAATCTCCAGCTCGGCGCCTTCGCCGAGACGAAGCTCGAGCATGGTGCGCCAGGCGCGGACGTTGGCGCTGGCCACGATCTTCACCTCGGTGGCGTTGGGCAGGACGCTTCGCGCCGCTTCGCGCGCCATTTTCCGGCGGTGCACCTTGTTCTCCACCCACTGGTAGCGCGCCATCAGGTGCTCCACCGCGGCCACGTAGGCCGACTGGGCCGCCTCGACCTGCCGCGTCCACTCGGCCTCGAGCTCGGAATCCCCGAGGATGGCGGGCGGCATCACGAAGGCCGCGTGGGACTCGTCCACGTAGCGCTGGGAGAGCTGCGAGTAGCCCCAGCCCGCCCGGTGGCGCACCAGCTCATGGCTGCAGCTCCGCGAAATCCCCTCGATCAACATCACGTAGGTCGCGTGCTCGAACACCGAGCCGTGGCCCTGCTTGAGGATGTTCCGCAGGTACTCGCCCGTCGTCCGGCCGGCCGGGTTGCCCTGGCTCATGTAGCAGAGCCGGCCGGCGAACTCGGCGATCCGTTCGCCGTCGCTCGCCTCGCCCTTCCACTGGACCGGCAGGTGACCCGGCTCGAGGAACTGGGGGCGGGCGATGAGGGTGACGCGGGGCTCGCGGAGGATGTCCATGGGTGTCTGGTCGTGGGTCGTGGGTCGTGGGTCGCAGGTCGACCTTCGACCTACGACTGTCCGTCCGCCAGCTCCAGCCGGCTCTGTGCGTAGCCACCGCGCTGCTCGATGCGCCGGAGCTCGCGCGCGATGTCGTCGGGGAGCGCGAGGGCGGCGGCGCCGAGCTTGAGCCGGCTCACCGGCGGCTCGCCGGAGGGAAGAATAACGCCGGGGTTGAGGATGCCCAGCGGATCGAAGGCGCGCTTGACCCGCTCGAAGAGTCCCACCACCTCCGGCCCATAGATCCGCGAGAGGAGGCCGGCGCGGAGCCGGCCGTCGCCATGCTCGCCGGACGGCGTGCCGCCCAGCCGGACCAGGGTGTCGGTGACGGCGTCGAGCAAGCCGGTCACCGCGTCCTCCCAGCCGGCGCGGCCCACTTCGGGGAGCAGGTTGACGTGGATGTGGCCGTCGCCCGCGTGGCCGAAGATCACCACCGCGAGTCCCCGCGCCGCCGCCGCCTCTCGGATTGCCCGGATGTACTCGCCCATCCGCGGCACCGGCACACAGCCGTCCTCGATGACCTGCAGCGAGCGGCGCGTCTCGGGCAGTCCCGCCAGGATCGGGCTCGCCGCGTGGCGCAGCGCCCAGAGCCGCTCGGCCGCCGCGGGCGTGAGCCCCGTGTCCGTGCTCAGGGCCCAGGGCGCCACCGCCCGCGCGGCGTGCTGGACCGCTGCGCGGGCGGCGGCCGCGTCGCCACGCTCCACCTCGACCAGCAGCACCGCCTCGGCGCCCCGTTCGCCGACCAGCTCGAGGAAAGTGCGGTCCAGCAGCTCCACGGCCGACGGCTCGTGCTCGAGCAGCGCGGTCACGGCGTCGCCCAGGGCATCCAGCGTGCGCAGCGCAATGCGGAGTCCGGCGCGGGCCGCGGGCAGCGGATCGAGCCGCCACTCCGCCGCGGTGGCGAGGCCCAGCGTTCCTTCGGCGCCGATCACGAGGTCTACCAGGTCGCCCGACTCGAGCCAGGCGTCGAGCGCGTAGCCCGATGCGTTCTTGCGGGTGTGGGGGAACCGCGCGCGCACGAGCTCGGCGGCCGCGCGGATCGCGGGTGCGGCCTCCGCCTCGAACCGGTCGACGGCGAGCGCGCGGGGCTCGGCGGCGCGGCCGCGGCGGAGCTCGGTTACCTGGCCGTCGGCCGTGACCAGCTCGACCGCCTCCACCCAGCGCCGAACGCTGCCGTAGCGCACGCTGCGCGCGCCGGCCGCGTTGGTCGAGAGCATCCCCCCGAGTGTGGCCCACCGGCCGCTCGAGGGGTCGGGCGGCAGGCGTAGCCCCGCGCGATCGGCCCCGATGTTCAGCTCGGCGAGGGTGACGCTCGCACTCGCGCGCGCGCGCCGTGCCCCGCCGTCTACCTCCAAGCGGCGTGGGAGCGTCGTGAGATCCACCACCACTCCGTCGCCCACGTTGCCGCCGCCCATGGCGCTGCCGGCGCCGCGCGGCACCAGCGCTACGCGGTGTGCCGACGCCCAGTGGACCAGCGACGCGACGTCCTCGCGGTCGCGGGGGACGCCCACCGCCGACGGCAGGATCCGGAAGATCCCGGCGCCTTCGGCATAGGCGGCGCGCGCGCGATGGTCGGTTCGGAAGAGGCCCCGGATCGGCGGGGGAGGCAGCATGGGCCAAAGGTAACTATCTTGTCTCCGTATGTCGGAGACTCCCCGCGCGCAACTCATTCACATCGACGTGGACCGCCGGCTCGGCCACGAATGGG
This sequence comes from Gemmatimonadales bacterium, assembly GCA_035699205.1. Taxonomy (GTDB): domain Bacteria; phylum Gemmatimonadota; class Gemmatimonadetes; order Gemmatimonadales; family GWC2-71-9; genus CAVVWJ01. The sequence goes on along the minus strand of DASSBA010000222.1, from coordinate 43,021 downwards.
ACGAGTGGGACGGACGGCCGCTGCCGAACCGCGGGAACTACGACGCCTCGCCGGTACTCTTCTTCAGCTGGTCCGCGCTCGCGCTGGTGGCGGGTCTTGGCTTCGTGGCGCTCGGACTCTATCTCTTCGGCCCCCGGCTTGCCGACCTCCACGCCGGGCTTCCCCGCGTCCTCTGGGCGGTGCTCGCCGGCGCGGCGGTCGTGCTCTGGATCTGGTGGGGCGTGCTCTTTCTCTCATACGCCACCGGCCGCGCATTGCTCCCCGAGCGCCTCGCCGAGCGCGGGCCGTTCCTTCGGCTGATGCGGCTCACGTCCCGGGTGGCCGGGCGGTTCGGCCGCCGGGACTGGGTGGAGAACGCGTCGGTGAAGGTGTACAACGCGCTGGCGCTGCTCCGCGGACGGAAGGTCGGGACGGGCGAGCTGCTGCTGCTCATCCCCCGGTGCCTCTCCAAGGAGACGCTGGACGGCGTACTCGGCATCGCCGGGAGATACGGGGTGCCGGTGTTCGTGGCCACGCGCGGGCAGCTTGCCCGGCGGGTCATCCGGGAGCGCCGGCCGCGCGCGGTGGTAGCGGTGGCCTGCGAGCGGGACATGGTCAGCGGACTGCATGACGTGGCCGGGAAAATCCCGGTGCTCGGCCTCACCATGACGCTGCCGTCGGGGCCGTGCAAGGACGCGGTGCTGAACCTCGGGCAGCTCGAGGAGTGGGTGCGGGCGTATGTGGTGTGAGGGGAGCGCGGCTGGGGATCAGCGGTAAGCGGTAAACGGCAGCCTGGCCCCGCTCATGGCGTCACCTGCTCCGTCGGCGGAGCGTCGTCGGCGGGCAAGTCGTCCTCGGGTGGCGCCTCGTCCGCGGGCGACACCTCCCCCGGCGCCGGTGGGCCGGCCTCCTCGCCCGCCTCCGGCGCCGCGCGCGGCTGGGCGGTGGGCACCGGCGGCCCGCCGTACTGTTTCACGAGATCAGCCAGCGCCGCCCGCATCTTTACCGCGACCGGATGGTCCCGCGGCACCTGACGGTCGAGCGCGCGGTCGGGGAGCGACGGGTCCGCCACCGGCCGGTAGGTCGTCTCGACGGTGATCTTGCTGAACCCGGGACGGGTAGGGTCGGACCACGCGTGAACCCGTACCACGCCGGGGCCGACGCGGCGGTGGTTGGTGCGCCTGCCGGTCGCCGTATCGAACCAGCCGGTCTCGAGCCATGCGTCTCGCAGCTCGACGCGGGACATCGGTATCGAGTCCCGCTGGAGCCCGTCGGCCAGCAGGCGGGTGGCCTCCCGGGGCACCAGGCGGACTTCGGTCGTCGCGGCCTCCGGCACGGGCGGATACGGCGGCCTGGTGGTCAGGGGCTGGCAGGCCACGAGCCCGGCTCCGATCAGCCACACCGCCGCCCCGAAACGCATCGTATCAGTCCTGATGCGGCGGCGTGCCGGGGGCGTGCGTGTGCCCGGCAGGCTCCGCGGAATCCGGCGCGGCCGAGGAGCTCGGAGCCGTCGGGTCGGCGTCGTGATCGTGGTCGGCCTCGTCCGCTTCACCTCCGTGATGGTGATGGCCCTCCGCCCGCTCGTGCATTTCCTCCTGCAGCACTTCCGTCGGGATCCCCGCCGCGTGCTCGAACACCAGCCGGCCGCCCAACACCGCCGTCGCGATCAGGACCCCCACGCCACCCAGCGAGAGCGCGAGCGTCACGCCGCGTTCGGTCGCCCCCATCCGCCGCTCCCGGAAGACCCGCCAGAGGGCGAGCACCCCGAAGATGCCCAGCGTGACCAGGGCGAGCGTCTCGTGGGTTTCCATTATCCGGTGTACCGCCTCGCCGTGGGCGATGTGCTCCTCCGCCTGCAGCCCGGACACCACGGCCAGGATGCCGCCGACCGCGCCGACCAGCATGACGGCAAACCCGATGACCCGGAGCGCGGGCCGGCGCGCGAGGGCGGCGGCCAGGTCGAACAGCACCGCGATCAGGAGCAGGGCGGCGGGCAGGTCGTTCAGGGCAGCGTGCAGACGCGGCCAGTCGTAGCCGAGCATCGAGTCTCCTCAGAGTCCGGGATCGATGGGAATCGGGGGGTCGGACGCATAATCATAAAACCCCCGGCCCGATTTCCGGCCATGGTGACCCGCCGTCACCAGCCGCCGCAGCAGCGGGGGCGGGGCGTATCGCGCCTCCCGGTACTCGTCGAACATGATCTCCGCGATCCGGCTCACGGTGTCCAGTCCGACGAAATCCAGCAGCGTCAGCGGGCCCATCGGATGCCCGCAGCCGAGCCGCATCCCGCGATCGATGTCGGCGGCGGAGGCCACGCCCTGCTCCAACGCCCGGACCGCGTCCAGCAGGTACGGCACCAGCAGCCGGTTCACCACGAAGCCCGAGCGGTCGCGCGTCGCGATCGGCTCCTTCCCCAGCCGCCGCGCGAACGCCATGGCGTGCTCGAACACCTCCCGCGAGGTGGTGACCGCCCGCACGACCTCCACCAACGGCATGAGCGGCACGGGATTGAAGAAATGGAGGCCGACGAAGCGATCCGACCGCCCGGTGGCCGCCGCCATGTCGCCGATGGAAAGACTGGACGTGTTGGACGCGAAGATGGTGTGGGGCGGGCAGAGGCCGTCGAGGGCGCGCCAGAGATCGTTCTTGAGCCCGAGCTCTTCGGTGACCGCTTCCAGGACGAGGTCGCACCCGGTGAAGTCGGCGAGCGCTGTCGTGAAGGTGAGCCGCTCGAGTGCGCTCTGACGCGCCGCGGCCTCGAGCTTCCCCTTCTCGACCAGCTTGTCCAGCGACTGCTGGATCGCGGCCTCCCCGCGGGCGAGCAGTCCGTCCTCGACGTCCCGGACGAGCGTCGCGAATCCCGCCGTTGCGGCGGTCTGGGCGATGCCGCTGCCCATCAGGCCGCAGCCCAGGACGCCGACGCGGGAGATCTCGGGCATGGTTCTCCTCTTCGGAAGCCCCGCTAGCGCAACGACCGCCGGATCTCCTCCGCCACCATGCCGATCAGCCCCTGCCTGCGGGGCAACTGGCGCTGGATCTGCATCCCACCCTGCTCGAGCTGATCCAGCGCGCGCTCGAGCCCGAGCTGGATGCGGGCCAGCGCCGGCCGGTACTGGCGGGCCACTCCGTATCCGAGCCCCAGGGCCAGCGGCACGGGGATGAGCATCACGGGCAGGAGCGCGCCAAGCACGGCCATCACCCCGGCGCCCAGCACTCCCGCCCCGGCAAGCGCCACCCCGCCGCCGACATATTCCGCGCGAGCGCGCCGAGCCTCGGCCACCAGCGTGACGTGACATCGCCCCGGCTCGAGCGCGAGCACCGTGGCCGAGACGGTGTCCGACCGGGCGAGCATCATCGCCGCGGTGCCGCGGTTGAGGGCCGCGGCGCCGCGGCGCACGGCGGCCGCCATCCCGCCAAGCGGCTCCCAGGTGATCCGGCCCGGCTGGCGGCGCTGGATGCAGAGCAGCTCCTTCTCCTCCATCCACCTGACCAGTGCGCTCTCGATTTCCGCCACCGTCCCGGGTACGGCCCGCTGGGCGCTGACCCGCGGGGGCCCGGCGATCCGTTCCCAGGCTCCCGCCGGCTGCACCGTCACCAGACGCGTCCGCTCCTCCAGCATCGCCTGCTGGAGGTAGCGTCCCGGAATTCCCACCTCGCGCCCGAGGGCCAGGACCTGGTCGGAGGTCAACTCCTCGCCGGGGCCGTGCTCCGCGGTCTGCAGCTCGGCCGCCCGCTGGATGATCCGCTCGAGTGCCGCCCGATCGATCCGGGCCGGGGTCCCCTCCGTCATGCTATTCCTGCGGCGGAGTCCGGGCCGCGTTCAGGCGGAGCGAGGACATCAGGGCCGAGAGGTCGGCGGCCGGGAGCGCGGCATCGGGCGGCTCCGCCTCGAGGGCCGGCGCGGGGGCCGGCGCGGCGGCCGGGCGCGCGGCCTGCGTCTGCAGGAACGGGCGGAACAGCTCGATCGGGATGGGGAAGATCGTCGTCGAATTGTTCTCCGCGGCGATCTCGGTGACCGTCTGGAGATAGCGGAGCTGGATGGCGCTCGGCTCGGCGGCGAGGTTGCGGGCGGCCTCCGCCAGTGTCTCCGACGCCTGAAGCTCGCCCTGCGCCGCGATGACCTTGGCCCGGCGCTCGCGCTCCGCTTCGGCCTGGCGGGCCATGGCCCGCTTCATCTGGTCGGGGAGGTCGACATCCTTCACCTCGACTGCCGAGACCTCGATGCCCCAGGCCTCGGTCCGCTCGTCGATGATCTTCTTGAGCACCGCGTTGATCTTTTCGCGGTCGGACAGCAGCTCGTCCAGCTCCACCTCGCCCAGGACCGAGCGGAGCGTGGTCTGCGCCAGCTGGCTGGTGGCGTACATGTAATCTTCGATCTCGATGATGGCCTTCGCGGGGTCCGTCACCCGCATGTAGAGCACGGCGTTGACCTTGACCGAGACGTTGTCGCGGGTAATCACGTCCTGCGGAGGGATGTCCAGCGCCATGATCCGGAGCGACACGCGCTTCTGCGCGGCGAAACCGGCCGGCAGGAAGATCAGCCCCGGTCCCTTGGTGCCCCAGTAGCGTCCGAGAAAGAAGGCCACCGCGCGCTCGTACTGCCGGATGACACGCAGGCTCACGAACGAGTAGAGGACGGCGACGAGCAGGAGTGGCAGCAGCAGGTCCATGATGCGTTCCTCAGGCGGGCAGGGCTTCGACCACGACGGCCGCGCCCTGCCCGCCGCCGATGCACGCGGCCCCCAGGCCGTAGCGGCCGCCGCGGCGGCGGAGCGCGTGGAGCAGGTGCAGGGTGAGGCGTGCGCCGCTCGCGCCGAGCGGGTGGCCGAGCGCCACGGCGCCGCCGTCGGTGTTGGTGCGCTCGCGGTCGAGCCCGAGCTCCTGCTCGACGGCCAGGTACTGGGCGGCGAACGCCTCGTTGATCTCGACCAGATCCATGTCGTCCAGCGTGAGCCCCGCGGCCGCCAGCGCGCGGCGGGAGGCGGGGACCGGCCCGATGCCCATGATTGCCGGGTCCACGCCGGCCACCCCCCACGCCACCAGCCGGCCGATCGGCCGCAGCCCGCGCTCCCGCGCGTACCCCTCGCCGGCCACCACGAGCGCGGCCGCGCCGTCACAGATGCCGGATGCATTCCCCGCCGTGACGACTCCGTCCTTCCGGAAATAGGGCGGCAGCTTGGCCAGCGCGGCGACGGTGGTGCCCGGGCGCATGTGCTCGTCCGCCGCCCATGCGGCCTCCTGGCGGGTCTTCCGATCCCTGACCGTGACCGGAACTACCTCGTCGGCGAAGGCCCCCGCGTCCCAGGCGGCCTTCGCGCACATCTGGCTCCGGGCGGCGTAGCAGTCCACCGCCTCACGCCCGATCCGGTACTGCTCGGCGAGTTTCTCGGCCGTCTCGGCCATCGAGAGGCCGCAGGCCGAGTCGCGAAGCGCCTCCCAGAGGGTGTCTTCGAGCGGCGCCGGCGGGCCCAGCCTCAGCCCCCACCGCGCTCCGCGCACCACGTGCGGAGCCTGGCTCATCGACTCGGTGCCGCCGGCGAGCACCACCCGCGACTGGCCCAGCAGAATCTGCCCGGCCGCCTGAATGACGGCCTCGAATCCCGAGCCGCACAGGCGATTCACCGTGAGCGCGGGCGTCTCGACCGGCAGGCCGGCGCGCAATCCGATGTGGCGGGCGAGGTACGGGGCGTCGGCGCTGGTCTGGAGGACGTTGCCGAAGACGACGTGGTCGACCGCCGCGGGCTCGAGCCCCGACCGGTCGAGGGCGGCGCGCGCGGCCGTGGCGCCGAGATCGGTTGCGGACAGATCCTTGAGCGCACCGCCGAATGCGCCGAAACCGGTGCGCACTCCGGAAAGGAATACGACACCGAGCTCGCGGCCGGCCGAGATCACGCGGCGGAGCTCCGGGGGGTGGAACGGGCGCGGCACATTCTGGGGGGAATATGCCCGTGCGGGAGACCTACTTCAAGGAAACGGCAGAGTCTATTGGTACCAGCCGAGTCCGAGGGCGAGGCGGTCGCTGTGCGGATGCTCGTCGCCCGTGCTTCCCAGGGGGGTCCGAAATCCGTTGTAGAAAGCATGGCTATAGGAGCCCTGGATGCTCCAGCCGCCGCCGTGGTCGTTGGACCGGATCTGCCGCGCGATGTAGGCGCCGGGCGCGAGCATCGCGGGTGTGGTGGAGGTCCGTTCGATGCTCCCCAGGCCGAACCGAAAAAGCGCGCCGAGCTCCCAGTTGGACCGCCCGGGGGCACCGCGTCCAATCAGCCGTATCCGCGGTTCGGTGTAGAACCAGAGAATGCTCCGGGCCGCGGCCTGGCTCTGGTAGCCCACACCGAAGACGCAGAGGCTGGCCCCGCGAGGGGCTCGCGCGGAGAAGCAGGCTTCCACATCCGTGCCGGCATGCGGGTCGGCCGTGGGCGCCGGGAGAGTCCCGGCGCGCTGGGCAAACCCGCTGTGCCATCCGGTGCCGAGCTCGAATCCGATTCCCCATCCGGGCCTGGCGAGAACCGCCATCCTGCGGTGCGACTCCCGGACATCACGATAGAGCCGCAGGCGGGCCCCGACGCCCGACCCGGTTCCCGTCACCGTGCGGATTTCGTAGACCCCGTCCACGTCGGGATAGAGCTCGACGACCGAGGCCTCGCTCGAGGACTCGGGGCCCAGCAGCGGGTACACGCGGGGGGCCGCGATCCTGCCGCCGAGCGAGCGGATCTCGAGCGTCACGTCGGCGGAGTTCAGCTCACCGCGGTAGACCTGTCCACGCTCGAGGAAGACCCGGGCGAACTCCTGCGCGCCGCTGGTGAAGTCGCGATCCAGCACCAGGATATCCGCGGTGGTATCGAGCGCCGGTGCGGCCGGTGCGGGCGCTGCGTCCTGGGCCCCGAGGGTGCCCGTCAGGAGGATTGCAAGACAGGTCGTCGCGAGGACCGGTCGCAGGGTCGCCATGGCGTCCTTTGCGGGGTGCGGGGTTCGGCTTTGCGCGGGGTCGCCGCCCCACAGGCAAGTCCCATTCCCCTCCGACCGATGGCCGTATTCCGATGTAGGGATGTGCCGCAAATCAGGCAGGCCGCGTCGCAAACGCGACAGTCAGATCATCGTGCCGCCCATGATGATCGCGTTCTTCGGGATGATCACGATCCCGTCGCGGACGTAGTAGTTGGGGCCGTCGAAATAGGCGGGCTTGCCGTCGGGGGTAATGCGGACGCCATCGCCGATCCGTGCGTTCTTGTCCACGATCGTGCGCTCGATCCAGCTTTCGTGCCCGATCCCCATCGTCGGCGCCCCGGGCACCGGCACCCGCTCGGGGCTGTCGTAGTAGTCCTGGCCCATGATGAGGCTGTCGCGGATGGTGGCGCCGGCCTGGATCCGGCTCCGGATGCCGAGCAGCGAGTGTTCGATCACGGCGTCGTTGATGATGCAGCCGTCGGAGATGACCGAGCGCTCGATCCGGCTCTTGATGATCTTGGTGGCCGGCAGGTAGCGCGCGTGGGTGAAGATCGGCGCGCTCGCGTCGTAGAAGTTGAACTGCGGGAGCGGCTCGCAGAGATCGAGGTTGGCCTCGTAGAATGCGCGGATCGTACCGATGTCCTCCCAATAGCCCTCGTGGCGGAAGGCGTGCACCCTCCGGCTCTCGATGAGCCGGGGGATGACGTGCTTGCCGAAGTCCACCTCGCTCCCCGAAAGCGCGTCGGCCAGCGACTCACGGCTGAAGACGTAGATCCCCATCGAGGCGGGGAGCGCGTCGGGATAGCCGCGGAGCGTGGCCTGCACGGCGGGGTCCTTCGGCTTCTCCACGAACCGGGTGATCCGGCCGTCCTCCGCCACCTCCATGATGCCGAATGCGCCCGCCACGCCCGCATGCACCGGCGTGGTGGCCACCGTCACCTCCGCTCCACTGGCCACGTGCTGCTGGAGCAGCGCGCGGCAGTCCATCCGGAAGAGCTGGTCGCCCGAGAGGATGAGCACCAGCCGGTGCTGGTAGGAGTTCAGGTGGATCAGGTTCTGCCGCACGGCGTCGGCGGTGCCCTGATACCAATCGGTGCGGTCGGGCCGCTGCTCGGCGGCGAGGATTTCCACGAACCCGGGCGAGAAGCTGTCGAACCGGTAGCTCTCCTGGATGTGCCGGTGCAGCGAGCCGCTGTTGAACTGGGTGAGCAGGAAGATCCGGCGAAGATCGGCGTTGAGGCAATTGCTGATGGGGATGTCCACCAGCCGGTACTTGCCGGCCAGTGGGACGGCCGGCTTGGCGCGATCCTTCGTCAGGGGGAAGAGCCGCGTTCCCGCACCGCCGCCCATGATGACCGCCAGCACGTCCTGCGGCCGCACCGTGGAATCCCAGAGCATGGATGCACCTCCCGGCTACCCGGCGCCCAGCGCCGTCCCGCAGTTCACGCAGTGCCGCCAGCCGGCCTCCACCGCGCTGTGACAGCGCGGGCACTCGGGCGGCGCCTGGCGCTGCCCGCAGTGGGGGCAGAACCGGGCCGGCCGGTCTGCCGGCAGGACTCCGTCGCAGTGGAGGCAGCGGGGCTCCCCGGAAGCTACCCCCTCGGGCTCCGCGCCGCCGCCGACCGCAGGCTGGTCGAGCGGCTCGGGCGGGGGCAGGTCGAGCGCGGGCTCGGCGATGCCGGCGATCGGCGGCGGCAACGGCGGCGCGTACGGCAGATGGGGATCCGGCTCGGGTGCGAGCGCCCGCGCGAGCGGCGTGGGGCGCAGGGAAAGCACGACGTGCTCGAACCGGTGCAGGACCCCGAGATCGGGGTTGGGGCTCCGGAGCTCCTCGGCGAACCCGGCGCGCGCCTCCTCGGGCTCGGTGCGCACGAAGCCGCCTTCGCCCGCGCAGAGGCGCAGCAGCACCAGCTCGTAATCCTCGCTGCTCTCGAGGCCGAGCGCGCGGCGGTTGGAGCGGTAGGGAACGATGGAACCGTGGATCTCCTCGAGCGGGAGCGGCTGGTGCAGGCGCGCCGGGTCGTCCGCCACGAGGTTGGCCACGAGCCGCCGGAAGAAGCGCTCGAGTTCGGTCACGGTGGTCCTCACATGCGGGATGGGCGGCGGTGACGGGCCGCGGCGCTATTCGCGGACGGGAAGCCCGCTGGGCACCGATGTCGGCACCAGCGCGTCGAGGTCCGCGGCGGCGGGGTCGGTGAGCGCGTCGAGGAAGGCCACCAGGTCCTCCACCTGGGGATCGCTGAGCGTCAGCGGCGCCGTTACCGCCGGGTCGAGCGTCCGGAGCATGGCGTCCAGTGTCGCGGGGTCATCCAGGTACGTGCCTCGCAGCTCCGGCCGCAGCCCGGAAGCGTCGTACGTCCCGAGCGCATCGTGCGCGTTCCGGTAGTGGCGCACCGCCGCCGCGAGCGTCGTGTACGCGCCGTCGTGCATCCAGGGGCCGGTGAGCGCGACGTTGCGGAGCGGCGGGGTGCGGAAGAGGTAGCGTTCACCGGCCGCGCCGGTCACCCCGCCCCGCCCGAAATCCTGCGGCTCCTCCGGGGCGAAGCCCGGGCCGAGCTGAGGAACGCCGATGTTGTGGAACCGCTGGTCGGAGAGGTGGGGTCCGCGATGGCACTGGGCGCAGCCCGCATCCCCGAAAAAGAGCACGGCACCCCGTTTGGCGGCCGGGGACAGGGCGTCGTCGGCGCCGCGGAGGTAGTCGTCGAACGGCGAGCCGGAGCTGGTGAACCCCGTGGCCTCGAAGGCGGCGATGGCGTTGGCGGCATCCTGGAAGCCGAGCTGATCCGGTGGCCGGCCTGGATAGGCCGCCTGGAAGAGCGCCACGTAGCCGTCGATGGCCAGCAGCCGGTCCATCAGCGCCGCCCATACCTGCGCCGGATCGTCGGCCAGTGCCGCGAGCTCGTTGGGCGCGCCGAAGCGGTCGTGATCGCCCGGCTGCCCGCGCATCTCGAGCCGGGTGAAAACGGGAAACATCGCCTGGGCGGCGAGGGGCCCGCTGAGTCCGTCCGGGAGCGCGACACCCGCCGGTGTGTCGAACCCGCTGCTGGCCCGCCGCGCCACCCTCCCGTCCCAGAACATGGAGGTGAACTCGGGGTACCCGCGATTGAAGAGATCCTGCGCGTTCCGGGAAACGAACTCACGGGCCGTCCCCAGCTCGCGCGTCGCGCCCGCGCCGACCCCGCCGGACCCGATCGAGAGGGAGAGGCCGTCCGACGAGTGGAAGGCGGGGTCGTGACAGGTGGCGCAGGAGACGTCCCGATTGCCGCTCAGCTCCTTGTCGAACATCAGCGCGCGCCCAAGCGTCACGAGGGCAGGGTCCTGGGCCGGCAGCGGAGGGAGCTGGGTGACACCGGCGCCGGCGAGCAACTGCCGCAGCTCGGGGTCGGGAGTGTCCGGAGGCCCCGCGCCCTCACCGCACGCGCCGAGCAGCAGCGCGGCAATCAGCACCGGGACACTCCTCATTCGACGACCACCCTGCCGCTCATCGCCTCGCCATGAATGCTGCAGATGTACTCGTAGCTCCCGTGCTCGGTGAAGGTCACCTCGTGGTGGCTGCCCTGTGCGCTCTGCTCGTCACTGCTGGTGAAGCTCGGGCTGCCCAGCGATTCCACGGAATGGAGGCCATTGCCCTGGATCCAGGTCCAGGTCACTGTCCCGCCGACCCGGACCGTGTCCACCGCGGTATTCTCCGTGCCATTCCGGTCGCTGCGGAAGAAGTTATTCCCCACGCTGACCGCCGCGGTGGCGGGCGCGAGCTCTCGGGGCCCGGCATCACCGCAGGCGGACCCGGCGAGCCCCCACGACAGAGCGACTGCGAACGAGCGACGGGCGCGGAGCAAGGCGATCACGTGACTCTCCTGGGTCCCTGGTTGGCCCGGTGCGACGAGCGGGCGTGCCTGCCGCGCGGATCAGTCCGCGGCTGCAAGCGTAGTGCCCGGGGGCGGAATCGCTAATCCAGCACCAGCGGCAGGGCCTCACCGGTCAGCAGCCGGGCCTCGAGCGTCGTGAAGTCTGCGTCTGGATCGTACTCCGCGAACCTCCCCTGGGTCATCTTGCCGGCCAGCCAGCCGTCGAATCCCGAATCTACGATTCCCTCGGACGTCCGCTGTTCCCGGGCCGCCAGCACCGCGAGATCGTTGGCATACTCGTTCTTGGCGTGCCCCTTGTGGCCGCGCACCCAGGTCCACTGCACATCGTGCAGCCGCGACGACGCGAGCAGGGCCTTCCACAGCTCGAGATTCTCGATGGCCCCCTCCTTCCGTCGCCACGCCCGCGCGGCCCAGCCGGGCACCCACTCCCGCATTCCCTTCACCAGGTACTGGGAGTCGGAGACGATCAGGACCCGGAGCCGCGACCCCTTCTTCGCCAGCAGCTGGAGCGCCGCGATCGCGCTGCTCAGCGCCATCCGGTTGTTGGTGGTGTCGGGCGAGCTGATGTAGAAGTCGCGGCGCTGGATGCGCCCGTCGCGGCTCCGCGCCTCGATGAGGCCGCCGCCGGCGCCGGGGTTCTCTCCCGGCCGGCCATTGCCCAGACAGCTCTCGTCGAGGTGCAGGATCGCGACCCCGCTCACCCGACCACCTGGAAGCTGTCGATCTGGTCCAGCCGGAAGGACAGCTCCTCGCCGGTCATCGGGAGGCGGCCGATCAGCACGTCGTGCCGGTCCTCGTTCGTGACGCGGAGGGCAACCACGACGTATTCCGTGCCACGCCGCGAGAGCGCCACCCGCTGCCCGTGGCGCGCGGCGTGCTCCAGCTGGTCCATGCGATCGGAGGTCCAGCGGACACTCAAGCGAATTTCCTCACCACGCGAATCCGCCCGCGCGGCCCCGCCGTCACCCGCCCGATCACGGCGGACGCGGGCGTCTCCGCCTTGCGCAATGCGTCGAGCAGCGCCGCCTCGTTCTCGGGCGGCACCGCGAGCAGCAACCCGCCCGACGTCTGCGCATCCACGCACAACACGCGGTCGGCCGGTGCCAGGTCGTCCGCCCATTCGACCTGTTCGTCGGCCGCCTGCAGGTTGCGCTGCGTCCCGCCCGGGACCACGCCCCGGTTCGCCAGGTTCCACGCGTGCGGCAGGATCGGCAGGGCCTCGTAGGCCACCTCCGCGGCGGCGTTGCTCGCCGCGAGGATGTTGCCCAGGTGACCGAGCAGGCCGAAGCCGGTCACGTCGGTGGCCGCGCTCACGCCGACCTCCAGCGCCGCTCTGGCCGCGCCGTCGTTGAGCGCGGTCATCGAGCGGACGGCATCGGCCATCCCCGCCTCGATGAGGGCGTCGCGCTTGAGCGCGGTGGCCAGAATCCCCGTGCCGAGGGGCTTGGTGAGCACCAGGATATCGCCGGCACACGCGCCGGCGTTGGTGAGGGCCCGGTCGGGGTGGACTTCCCCGATGACAACCAGCCCGAAGAGCGGCTCGAGCACGTCGATCGAGTGGCCGCCCAGCATCAGGCAGCCCGCACGTCCGGTGATCTCCGCCGCGCCGGCGAGCACCTCGCCGAGCACTTCGAACGGTACCTTCTCCCGCGGCCAGCCGACGAGATTGAGCGCGAAGAGCGGTGTCCCGCCCATGGCGTAGACGTCGCTCAGCGCGTTGGCCGCGGCGATCGCGCCCCAGGCGCGGGGGTCGTCCACGATCGGGGTGAAGAAATCCGTGGTCGCCACCAGCGCGCGCTCGTCACTCAGCCGGAACACCGCCGCGTCATCGCGCGTCGCGGCGTCCACCAGCACCCGCGGGTCGACCACGCTCGGCAGGTGCCGCAGCACCTCGGCCAGATCCATCGAGCCCAGCTTGCAGGCGCAGCCGGCCCCGTGGGAGAGGGAGGTGAGCCGGATCCTGGTCTTCGGGCCCGAGATAGCGTCCGCCATGCTCGTTGGGGATTGCGGGTGAACGGTGGTAGGATTCCCGCCCATGTCGACCGATGCGATCGCCCTCGGCACCGCCGCGATGCTGGGATTCCTGCATGCGCTGGAGGTGGACCACCTGGTGGCGGTTACCACCTTCGTCAGCCGGCGGCCCACGCGGGTCGCGGCCCTCCGGTTCGGCTTCAGGTGGGGACTCGGACACGCGGTCGCCGTGCTCGCGATGGGCGGGCTGCTGCTGGCCACCGGTCTCCGCTGGCCCGCCCGCTATGACACCGCGGGCGAAGCGCTCGTCGGCCTCATGCTCATCGGGCTCGGCGCCTGGGCCCTCGACTCCGCCCGCAAGTTACACCTGCACTCCCATGAGGAACACGGGGGGCACGCCCACCTGCACCTCCACGAGGGGCGGTCGAGGCACGCCCATGCCCATGGGCCGGCTGCTTCGGCGCAGGAGCCCCACGAACACGGCGGAATCACCCTGGTGGGGCTGCTCCACGGCCTGGCCGGAACCACCGGCGTGGTGGCGCTGGTGCCCGTGACCATGATGGAGCGCGTGGGACTGGGGTTGGGCTATCTCACGTGCTTCGGTGTCGGGGTGACGCTGGCGATGATGGTGTTCGCGCTGATCGCGGCGGGCGTCATGCGCCGGACGGCCGCCGGGTCGCTCGTATGGGGCCGCCGAGTGGTGCGGCTGGTGGGATTTTCCGGCATGGCGATCGGCGCGTGGTGGCTGCTCGCGTCCGCCGGCATCTAGGCCGCCGACGCGGCCCGGCTACCCCTCCACCCAGACCAGCGCGCGCGCGGCGATCAGCGCCCGCTCCTGCTGAGCCATCGCGCCGAAGGTGCCGTCCTCCCGCTGCCGCTCGCACAGCGTGGGCATGGCCCGGCGGAGGAGGATCCGGGCTTCGGGGTGACCGGTCGCGAGGAGTGCATCCACCGTGGCGAACGGGTCGGCGCCGGACCAGAGACCATCGAGCCGCTGGTGCGAGATCAGGAGGGAGACCAGCGCCTCGACCGAGGTGCGATAGCCCGGCCCACCGAGCGCCAGCGCGTGGAGCCCGGCCACGATGACGTCCGGCGGAAAGTATCCCGTCCAGTCGGTCCACTGCTCCGCCAGAGCCTGCAGGCTGTCGAGGTGCTGCACGATCCCCGGTCGGCCACCCAGGCCACCCCGGAGCGCCGCGCGGAGCCCGAGGCAACTGATCCCGAATCGCGCCGCCGCTTCGGCGCGGAACACCTTGCCGTTGGGCAGCGTGATCGGCGCGAGACGCTCGCCCGGCGGTGCGGCGGCGAAGAAGCCGCGTACCCGGTGCTCGCAGATGCGCTGGACGTGACGCACCCGGTCGCAGCCGTACCCGTACGCCCCCGGGCCGCCCTGGCGCTCCAGCAGCCAGGCGAGGACCCGCTGCACCGCCGGATCGTCCGGCGTCCGACCCAGATCGAGCAACTCGTGCGCGCGCCAGATCGTAGGCACCGCGGCGCCGCCCACGCTGCCGTCCGGCCGGAGCTCAGCCGCCATCGCGCCGGCGAGCTCACCGGCCAGCTCGCGATCCGATGCACCGGACGTGTCCAGGGCGGCCCGGGCCAGGATTCCCTGACGCGTGGGAAGCGTGGCGAAGTAGAGCGCCAGCCGCTCGAGCGGCCGGCTCACGGCCCGAGTCTCCAGGCGAGCAGCCCGCCCGCCGCGAGGATTCGACCGACCCGCGCCGCGCCGCTCGCCGCTCCCACCGGCCACTCCATCAGCAGCCCGAGCAGCAGGAACGGGAGCCACCACGTCCCCGCCCCGAGGCTCCCGAACCAGAGCGCCGCGAAGAGTGTGAGCAGCAGCGCCTCGCCGGCGAGGGGCCAGGCCAGCCGACGGAGGGGTTTCCGCCCGCTCGAGCCGGCGCCGAGCTGTCGCTCGCCGAGCGACCACGCCACCAGCCACGCGAATACGACCATCCACGCCAGCGCCAGCCGCCCCAGGGTCACGCTACCACGCCCGCCGGATCGAGTCGGCGGAGAGCAACGCGCCCCGGGTCATCACGCGGTCGATCGAGAGCGTATTGCGGATGTCCGCCAGCGGATCTCGCGTGAGCACCACCAGGTCGGCCACCTTGCCGGGGGCGACGAGCCCGAGTGAGTCGACCCCGAGGACCAGCGCCCCGTTCCGGGTTGCGGCGCCGAGCGCGTCGCCCGGGGTGAGCCCCGCGGCCACGAGCAGCTCCATTTCGCGGTGCTCGCTGTAGCCCGGAACCAGCAGCTGGTTGGACGCATCGGTGCCCGCCGCGATGGTGCCGCCCGCGGCCGCGAACCGGCGGAGGAACAGGTCCTGGCGCGGCCGCGCGTCACGGAACGCAGTGAAATCCCGTGCCGTCCACCCCGCCCGCCGCACCATGTCCTGCACGTTCCAGCGCTGCCGCTGCAGCTCCGGCACGGCGCTGAGCATGCTGTCCTGCAGCACCGCAGGATCATCGAGCCGGCTGAAGGTCTCGTGCAGTACGAGCGTCGGCACCAGCTTCACCCGCTGATCCGCGAGCTCGGCCGCCACCCGGTCGAGCGACGCGGAATCCAGCCCCGCCCAGCTCCGCTCGAACGCGGTCCAGCCGGGGAAGAACCCCCGGTAGTGCGCGGCCATCAGCGACGAGGCATCGCCCAGGCACGCCTCCGGCACGCCGCTCAGGTGCTCGATGGACCAGATGCCCGCCTCGGCGGCGGCCACGGCGTTCGTCATCCCCAGATGGCCGCTGACTCGCAGATTGAAGGTCTTGGCCTCATCGAGCACGGCGCGGAGCAGGGTCGGGTCCACCCGGGTATAGACCTTCACGAGGTCCGCGCCGGCGTTGACCAGACGGTCGACGGCCTTCCGCGCATCACGCGGGGTGCTGGCGCCGATCGCGTCGGGATAGGTCGTGGGGAGTCCATCGATCATGGCCCCCGCGCTGTAGATCCGCGGGCCAGGGATGGCGCCGGTGTTGACCCGGTCGCGGAGCCGGAGGACCTTGTCGAGGTTGCCGTGCAGGTCGCGGACCGTGGTCACTCCCCAGGCCAGATAGCGGGGCAGCGCCCAGGGCTCCACGTGCGCATGGACGTCGATGAGACCGGGGATGATCCAGCGCCCGCGAAGCTCCACCTCGACGGTGCGGGGAGGGAGCTGGAAACCGGCGCGGGTGCCGACCGACTCGATCCGCCCGCGCCGCACCACGATCGCCGCGTCGGGCAGCGCCGGCCCGCCGCTCCCGTCGATGAGCGTCGCGCCCACGAGGGCCACGCCGTCGGGTGCGCCGCGGCGGCAGCCTGCGAGGAGGACAATCGCCAGCAGCCACGCGGCGGCGGACGCGGGAAAACCAGTCAGGCGCATGTTTGGGCGGGAAAGAGGGTGTAGCAAGGTGGGGAGGGGACCGGGCCCGTGCAAGATCCGCGGGAGGCCGCGTTATACTTGGGCCATGACGGACCTCGGTGTCGGGTCGCCCCCGGAAGAGGCCGAGCGCCGGGTCGCGGCGGCGCGGCCACAGCCCATCTCGGACTACGGTCTCATCGGAGACATGCGCACCGCCGCCCTGGTCGGGCTCGACGGCGCGATCGACTGGTGCTGCCTCCCCCGCTTCGACAGCGGCAGCGTCTTCGCCGCGCTGCTCGACCCGGAGCGGGGCGGGACCTGGTCCATCCGCCCGCGCGGCGAATGGACCTCGACCCAGCGGTATCTGCCCCGGACGAACATCCTCGAGACGACCTTCCGCACCGCCACGGGCGTGGTGGTCCTCACCGACTTCATGCCGGTGGACGAGGACGGGCGGCCCTCGGGGCCCCATCCGGAAATCCACCGCCAGCTCCGCTGCACCCGCGGCAGCGTGGCCATGCAACTGGCGTTCATGCCCCGATTCGAGTACGGCGCGCGGACCACACGACTGGAGCTGCTGCGCGCCGGCCTCTTCGCTACCGACCGTACCGATCAGGTGCTGACGCTCTCCAGCGCGCAGCCGTTCGAGTGGGCCGTCGAGCAGTCGACCGCCACGGCGGCGTTCATGCTCGAGAAGGGTGAGGCCCGCTGGATGGTGCTGCGGTACGACGACGACGATATCCATCCCGTGGACCGCTACGAGAGCGCGCGCAAGCTCGACATCACCGCCGCGTTCTGGGCGCGCTGGGCAGCCGGCGTACGCTACAGCGGGCCGTTCCGGGGAATGGTCAAGCGCTCGGCGCTGCTGCTCAAGCTGCTGACCCACGCGGAGACCGGCGCGATCATCGCGGCCCCGACGACCTCGCTGCCCGAGACGATCGGCGGGATGCGCAACTGGGACTACCGCTTCGTCTGGCTGCGCGACGCGGCATTCACCCTGGCAGCCCTCGATGCGGTGGGGCACCGCCGCGAAGCCGACGCATTCATGCGGTTTCTGAAGAAGATCTCCCGCCACGAGGGAGGCGGGCACCTGCAGATCATGTACGGCATCGACGGCCGGCGTGACCTCGTCGAGCGCCAGCTCGATCACCTGTCGGGGTACCAGAGATCACGGCCGGTGCGCGTGGGTAACGGGGCGGTCGGACAACTGCAGCTCGACGTCTACGGCGAGGTGCTCGAGACCGCCGACATCTGGCGCCGCAATCACGAGATGACGGAGGGCACCTGGCGCGTGCTGCGCGGTCTGGTGGATTGGGTCAGCAGCAACTGGCACCTTCCCGACTCGAGCATCTGGGAGGTTCGGGGAGAGGTGCGGCACTACGTTTTCAGCAAGGTGATGAGCTGGGTAGCGCTCGATCGCGGGATCCGGATGGCCGACGAGCTCGGCCTCGAGTCGAACGGCGACGAGTGGCGGAGGCAGCGGGACGCCTTGCACGCCGAGATCATGGAGCGGGGCTGGAGCGAGCGGCACCAGTCGTTCACCCAGGCCTACGACGACGACGCCCTCGACGCCGCGGTACTCGCCATCCCGATGGTGCGATTCCTCCCGTGGAATCACCCCCGGGTGCACGACACCGTTCACGCCATCGCGCGCGAGCTCACCAGCGCGGACGGCGAACTGGTCTACCGCTACCGGCACCCCGACGGGCTGGAAGGCGAGGAGGGGGCCTTCTCGATCTGCACGTTCTGGCTGGCGCAGGCCCTGACCATGATCGGCGAGCGCGAGCGGGCCGAACGGCTGTTCCGCCGGATGCTGCGCCACGCCAATCATGTAGGGCTCTACTCCGAGGAGATCGATCCGGCGACCGGCGAATTCCTCGGCAATTTTCCGCAGGCGTTTACCCACATCGCGCTGATCAACTGCGCCGCCGCGCTGGCCCGCACCAAGCCCGCCGGGTAGAGCCGCGGGTCAGCGGCGCCGTCCGCGCCGGCTCGAACTCTTCCGGGCGCTCTTCTTGGCGGACTTCCCGGCGCCCTTCTTCGTACTCTTCCTGGCCGGGCGCCTGGCGGCCTTCCGGGCCGTTTTCTTCGGCGACTTCTTGGCGGTCTTCCGGCTGGCCTTCTTCGATGATTTCCGGGCGGCCTTCTTGGCCGATTTCTTGGTTGTCTTCTTGGCCGTCTTCTTGGCTGTCTTGGCCGTCGTCTTCCTGGCTGCGGACCGGGCCGGCTTCCGCGCGGTTCCCCGCCGGGGCGACGGGGTGGGAGCGCTGATCCGGGGCGCGGCCGGCTCACCCGGCGAGGGCGCCACCGGGGGCGCCGCGGGAACCGGCGGATACTCGATCGGCAGCGGGTCCATCCAGCCCGATCCGGACCAGCCCATCTCCATATAATGAAGCTCGGCCATTTCGCTCCCTCCGATCGCGGGTGAGACACAACCGGCCGCCGGTCGCGTGGCGCGCAGGCGCCTGTTCACGGTTCAGATATAACTTGCACATCTTCGGGGCTTGTGCAAGGCTCGGAGCTCGCGGGAGCACCGACGGCCCATCCCGGGCCTCGAGCTCCCGTCCCGGGCTGGTGCGTGGGCGCCGCGTGACGGTGGATCGAGAACCCAAGTATTTGCATCGCAACGACTTCGAGTGATGCCTTGCCTGCCGCCGGCGAGGGCCCGCTCTCCGCTCTGATGCGACCGCGCAGGGCGTACGCTATACTTAATCCGCAGCCCGCGCCCCCTCTCTCTGGACACAATTGCCGTTGACATCTCTTCGATCCGAAGCGAAGGGCACCGTGCCGCGGCCTCCGCTGGGACCGGCCGGCGTCCTCGCCGCGCTCGCGTGCGCATGCGCGCTGGCCCTTCCCGCGCCGGTGGTCGCGCAGGCTGCCCACGAAGTGCAGGTCACGCCGGAGACGATGACCCTGACGGTTGGCCAGCGTCAGCCGATCTTCGCCGCGGCCTATGATCGCCAGGGGAACCTCATCGCGTCCGCCAAGTTCGCGTTCCGGAGCTCCGACACTGCCATCGCACGGGTTTCCGGAGATGGTGCGGTACAGGGGATTGCACCGGGGCTGGCCAAGATCGAGGCCCGTCTCCAGGGGAGGCGCGCCTCGGTCGCCGTGCTCATTACCGGGGCCGCGGCTGGCCAGGCCGGCGCCGCTGCCGCCGGTACCCTGCTGACGCTCGATCCCGCCACCGCGGTGCTGCTCCCGGGCGAGAGCATCCGGCTGACCCCCCAGGCGCTCAGCCAGGACAGCACGCCACCCGTGCTCGGGCAGGTGATCTGGAACTCGCTCAAGCCGGAGGTCGCGACGGTGGACTCCGCCGGGGTCGTGCTTGGCGTGTCTCCCGGCAAGAGCATCGTGCAGGCCTCGACCGCGGCCGGCCTCATGGCCACCGCGCCTGTTGACGTCGAGCCATCGGATATCGCGCTCGCCGCGTCCAGCGGGGTGCTCGGACCCGAAGAGGCCGAGACGCTGCACGTGCGCGTGCCCGCTCAGAACAACCGCGAGATCACCGAAGGCTTGCACTGGCGCTCGGCCGACACCAGCGTGGCCGTCGTCGGGCCCACGGGGGTGGTGCAGGCGCGCGGCCCGGGGCGCACCGAGATCGCGGTGCTCGGGTTCGGACAGGAGCGACGGACGCCGCTGCTGGTCCACCGGCTGCCGCAAACGCTGGTCGTCTCCCCCAAGCCGGTGGCGGAAGCGATCCAGGTGCCGCTCGCGGGCACGCGCCAGTTCAGCGCCGTCGCCGAGGCCGCCGACTCGACTCCGATTCAGGAAGCGAAGATCGCCTGGGCGCTCGCGGACTCGGTTCACGCCGGCTTCGATCCCGCCACCGGCGTCCTGACGGCACTGGACACCGGTACCACGACGCTCACCGCCCGACTCCGTGGGTTCGAGCCGGTGGTGTGGCATGTCCAGGTGGTCCCGGGGCTCCTGGGCCTCGACCGCCGGCGGCTGGCGCTCCGCCCGGGCGAGCGGACCACGCTCGGAGCCACCCTCGCCGGTGCGGGCGACACGATCCTCGGGCCGCCCGCGGGCGTGGAATGGAGCAGCGACCGGCCCGAGGTGGCCTCGGTTGCCGCGGGCGAGGTGCGCGGCATGAGCCCCGGACACGCGGTCGTCACGGCGACGGCGCCGTGGGGCGCCAGGGTGGCCGCCGACGTCTACGTGACGGCCGACCTGGTCGTCGCGTCCAACCGCGCCGGCGCGTTCGGGCTCTACCAGGTGCGGGCAGACAGTCCCGACTCGCTGCTGCCCCTGCTCATCGGCGGCGGTGCCAACATTCAGGGCGTCCGCTCGCCGGACCGCACCCGGATCGCGTTCAGCTCGAACCGGGGCGGCAGTTACGACCTGTACGTGATGGATGCCGACGGCCGAAACGCGCGCCGCATCACGGCGGACGCCGGAGCCGAAGGCGAACCGGTGTGGACCCGGGATGGCAGCCGCATCATCTACGTCGCCGCGCCACCCGGCGGCGTGCCCCAGCTCGTGAGCATTCGTCCCGACGGCACCGATCCGGTGCCGCTCACCCACTCGGCCGGAGGCAACCGGGCACCGGACGTCTCGCCGGACGGACGCAGGATCGCGTTCGTGTCCACGCGCGACGGCAATCCGGAGCTGTACGAGATGGACGTCACCGGCGGCGAGGCGCGGCGGCTCACCAAGGGCTCGGACCGGGAGAGCAGTCCCCGCTACCTGCCCAGCGGCGACCTCCTGTTCGTCGTCGCCAAGGGAGGGGGCGCCCGCCTCATGCGTCTCCCTGCCGGCGCCGCCTCGGCGATGCCGCTGCTCCGAATCGATCAGCCGGTCGTCGCGCTCGACGTCTCCCGCGACGGCGAGCGCATCGCCTATGTCGCCGGCAAGCTCGCCGACGCCGGCAAGGGCAAGTCGAAGCTCACGCTCCGCATCCAGGCGCTCGCCGCCGGCAGTACGCCGCTGCTCGTTCCACTCCGCCCGGGCGAGCAGGTGCTGAGCCCTTCATTCTGAGCGCTGCAGGCCGGTGAGAGCCCTCGCGCTCGGGGCGGTCGGCGGACTGGAGCACGTGGCGGTGCGCGAGCTGCCGCGACCCGTGCTGGAGGGCCCGAACGACGTCCTCGTGCGCGTCCACGCGGCCGCGCTCAATCGGCTCGATCTCTTCGTGGCCGATGGCCTCCCGGGCGTGCCGCTCACGTTCCCCCACATCGTGGGCTCGGACGGCGCCGGCATCGTGGACTCGGTCGGACCCGGCGTGCGGCATTTCCGCCCAGGCGACCGCGTGATGTTCAACCCCGGTCTCTCCTGCGGCCGCTGCCCCGCGTGTCTGGATGGTGAGGAGTCGCTGTGCGCGTCCTTCGGCGTGCTCGGCGAACATCGGTCGGGCACCGCCGCGGACTACGTGGTCCTGCCCGCCGAGAATCTGGCGCCCGTGCCGGCCGACATGCCGTGGGCCGAGGCGGCGGCGTTCTCGCTCGCGACCCTGACCGCCTGGCGGATGCTGACCACGCGCGCCGCGCTCCGGGCGGGCGAAACCGTGCTCATCTGGGGGATCGGCGGGGGTGTGTCGATGGCGGCGCTGCAGGTCGCGCGGCTGCTGGACGCGCACACGATCGTCACCAGCGGCTCCGACGCCAAGCTCGCGGTCGCGCGGGGCCGGGGAGCCGAGGCGGCGCTCAATCACGCCACGGCCGACGTCGTATCCGAAGTCCGCCGGCTCACCGGGGGCCGGGGTGCTGACGTCGTGGTGGACAGCGTCGGGCAGGCGCGCTGGCAGGAATCGCTCCGGGCGCTCCGGCGCGGTGGCAGGATGACCATCTGTGGCGCGACGACCGGCCCGATGGTGTCCATCGACCTGCGGCGGCTCTTCTGGCATCAGTGGAGCCTGCTCGGATCGACGCTGGGCAATCGCCGTGAATACGCGGAGGTCGTCCGGCTGGCGCACCAGGGTCGGTTGTGGCCGGTCGTGGATCAGGTGGTACCACTCGCCGCCGGCCCCGCGGCGCTCGGGCGCCTCAGCCGCGGCGAACAGGTGGGGAAACTCGTGATCGAGGTAGCGACGTGAACGAACTCTGGGACCGACTCCGGGCGGGTGCCGAGCAGATCGGCGCCGTGGTCCCGGCCCTGCTCGGAGCCGCAGTGATCCTGTTGACGGGATATTTCCTGGCCCGCCAGGTCCAGCGCTGGGCGGACGACACGCTCAAGCGGCTGGACTTCAACCGAATGGCCGCGGCGGGGGGGCTCGACGAGGTGGTGGTGCGCACCGGCTCGCGGCTCGATCCGGTGCGCGCGCTGGGCAAGCTGATCTTCTGGCTGGTGATGCTGGTGGTCATCCTGCTGGCGAGCACGGCGCTCGGGCTCGAGAGCGTCAATCAGATGTTCGGCACCATGCTGGCGTTCATCCCGACGCTGATCGCGGCGATCGTGATCGTGATCCTGGGGATGATCCTCGGCGAGTTCGTGCGCGGGCTCATCCTGGCCTCGGCGGGCACCGTGGCCGGCGTGCCGACCGTGGCCAAGTTGGCGAAGGGTGCCGTGGTCGTGATCGCGATCTTCATGGCGTTGCAGCAGGTGGGGGTAGCCGAGGAGATCGTGACCGCGGCATTCACCCTCACCCTCGGGGCAGTCGCACTCGCCGTGGGGCTTGCCTTCGGGCTCGGCAACCGGGAGCTGGCGGCCGAGATCACCCGCCGCTGGTACGAGGAAGGCCGGCGCCGCGACCGGCGCCGCACCGATCGGCAGGGGCCCAACATTCCACCGGGGGACGAGCCGCCGATACTCGACTGAAGGGCGCTCACCTCAGTCTGAACCGCCCCACCGTCCGCTGCCCGTCCGACTCCTTGATGGAGGCGTAGATCGCGCCCTTCTCGCCGAACCCCGCGAGCGACGCTCCCTTCGGAAAATCGATGCTCCGCTGCCAGCTTCCCTTCCGGTTGAAGACGTCATAGGTGAGCGGCGCGTCCTCGAGGGCGCGCGGGCGCTGGAGCCAGACCTCGCCGTTGGGCCGCCCAAGCGCGAACTCGAACGGCGCCTTGGTGTCGGCGAACGGATATTTGACTTCCAGGTTCTGCGGCATCCCGAAGGCCTTGCCCTGCTCACGCACCTGCGCCAGCACCCGGTCCCGGTCGGCCTGGGTCACCGGCACCTTCTGGTACTCTTTCGACTTGCCGCGAAGCCAGGTGCCGTCGGGCGCGCGCCACTCCACTCGATTCTCATGGCCCCGCGCCAGCCAGGCCGTGCCGTTCGGCAGCACGCCGAAGAAGTCGTTCGGAGCGAAGACCTTGGCGGCCTGCTGTATCTGCTCCCCGAACACCGCGTCCCCATACTCCGGCGACGCCAGATTGGCGACGGTGTCCACCGTGCCGCTGGTGAGTCCGATGCGAAGGACGGGGATGCTGTCGGGCCGCAGCACCCGGCCCGGCTCGCCGCCGCCGATCACCGCCTGGTAGTCCACCTTGTAGCCGTGTCCCATCGTGTCGTACACCAGGACCGGCGCGTCTCCCGCCACCGGGGCGATCGGCAGTACGCCGAGCGGCTTGCCGGATTCGTTCCACAGCGTGGTCCGCAGCCCGCTGAAATCCACGAGTGCCACCGTGTCGGCACCCAGGTGCGCGACCCAGCCCGGGAACTTGTACTGCCCGGCCGGCGCGTTGCGGACCAGCGAATCCACGTGGGTCCCCAGGGTGTCCAGCTTGCCGGTCTCGAGATCGGCGGCGAAGAACAGCTTCGCCCTGGTGTCGGCGAAGGCTACGCGCCCGTCGCCCAGCTCGACCACGTTGCTCAACTGGGCGAACCTGGCCGGCAGCTTCTTCTCGAGCGTGAGGCCGCCCTGGCTTTCGGCAGCGGTGCAGCCGAGGGTCAGCAGCGCCAGGATGGACAGGGATGAGGCCAACTTCATGCGGTCACTCCTTCGGGGAATCTGACGGACGGAACGCGGGAACGGCAAAGCCGAGCAGCCGGGCTTCGCCGCTGGACGGCTGATATACCAGGACCTGGCCCCGGCCGACCGCGATGATGTGCCCCTGGCCGGGCAGACGGATCTCCCCGCGCAGGCGGCCGCCGCGATCCACCACATGATAGCCGCGGCTGGAGTCCGCGGGGGCGCGGCTCTTCTCCAGCCATACGTCGCCGGAGGGGCCGGTCAGCCCGGCCTCGAACGGCGGCTTGACCGCCGCGAACGGAAGCTGCTGCGCGGTGGCGCGAAGCTCCCGGGGGAACCGGCGCAGAAACAGCTCGCGGTCGTAGCGCGTCACCTCGAGCACCCGGTCCGGCAGCGGCTCGCCGCGTGTCCATCCCCCGGACGGATCGCGCCAGTCCACCCGATTCTCGAACACCCGCGCCACCCACAAAAAACCGTCGGGCAGCACCCCCCACTGATCGGTGCCGCTGAAGACGCGCCGCTCGAAACGGCGCCCCGCGGGGCCCATGACCTCGGCGATGTCGAGCGGCGTGAGTCGCGCGAGCGTGTCCACCGGGGTGAAGTCGAATCCCGTGCGGACCACCGCGGCGGAGTCGCGGTTGCCCAGGCCGTCGGGCCCAGGGGGCGGTGCCATTTCCAGATAAAAACGTCCCTCGCGGTCGGCGGCCCGGGGCAGCGCGCCGCGGACCGCGTTCGCCGCCGGCACCGCACCGGCGAAGCGCCCATCGAGCGTCCAGAACGAAGTCCGGCGCAGCCCCCAGTCGCCCACATAGAGCGTGTCGCCGGTGCGGAAGATCGTCGCGGGGCTGCGCAGCTCCGCGCTCGGCTCGCCGCCGAGGGGGGTGATCGTTCCCTTCCCGAAGTCGACGATCGCGACCCGTTCGGTGGCCGGGGCCAGCACCGCCCAGCGGCCGCCGGTCAGCCACGCGCCCATGGTCACCTCGCCGAACGTCACGGCCACCGAGTCGGTCGCGTGCGTCAGGGTGATCACCGGCGCCGGCGCCCGTTGCTCACCGCACGCCGCCGTGAACAGCGCGGCGGCCATGATGGCATGGGGGTGGGGCCGCATGCCGGGAATGTAATGGGGTGGTGTGGGGCTCGGGTTAGCGGAGAATCTCCTCGAACAGCGTGAGGGCTCGCGGGTCCTCGCTCTGCGCCAGCCAGAAGAGCGCCGTCCTGCGCAGCTCCGCGCGCGGGCTGGTGCGGACGATCCTGATGAGCGCGGGCACCGCCTCGCCGGCGGGCCGCTGCGAGAGCGCGAATACCGCCTGCTTGCGGATCTCGAGGTCCTCGCGATCGTCGGCCGTGAGCGAGTCGAGCCCGCGTGCGGCCGCCTCGCTGGCCGCCTGACCGAGCCAGAAGACCGCCCGCCGCCGGGTGTCGAGCGGGAGATCGGTGCGGCGCGCGATGCGGAGGAGCCCGGGCCAGACGACCGCGCTGTCCGCCAGCGTGGCGGCGGTGACGAGCTCCTCGGCGTCGCCACGGGTCTGCTCGGCGAGCACCAGGAGGTCTGCCGCCGCCCGTGGTGAGGACACGATTCCCAGATCGGTGGTCGGCCCCTGGCCGGGGCGCCACCGGCCGCCCACGTACGTGTGCGCGGCTGCCACTCGTCCGTCGCTCACCCTGAGCGAAACCCTGACCGGGCCTGGCGCGCAGGAGCTCTCCCACTCCGCATCGTCATCGCTTGCGATCGTGATCCCGCGGCCATTGCCGCAGACCCCAGCCCGGGCGGCGAAGCTGAGGCGGAGGGTGCCGTCCCCGAGCGAGGCCACGCGCTGGGCGAGTGACTGGGCCTCGAGCGCTGCGGGAATGACCATGACCGCGAGCAGCGTTACACACCGGCGAAGCATGGTGTTTTCCCGCGCTCAGGGTTGCTCGATGATGTCCTGCAGTGCCTTGGCGGCGCGGGGATCGTCGCTCTGGCCCAGCCAGAAGAGCGCCTTCCGTCTGAGCTCGCGGTCCGGGTCGCTCCGGGCCACATCCAGCAGCCGGTCCACCGCCGCGGGCTCGTCCCGCTGGGAGTAGACGAACAGGAGCTGTTCGCGCAGCGCCCGGTCCGGCAGCGCGGCGTACAGCCCCGCGAGATCCGCGATCGGGACGTCGGCCTGGCCGGCCCAGAAGAGCGCCTGCTTCCGGAGCTCGAGCGGTTGCTGCCCGTCGCGGGCGATGCCCAGCAGGAACCGGGTGTTTTCGGGGCCGCCCGCCTGGGCGACCGCGAACAGGACCTTGTTGCGCAGGGTGTCATTCGTAAGCCGGCCGTACAGCGTGCGGAGAAACGCCTCGCTCTGGGCTCCGCCGCTCTGCCCGATCCAGAAGATGACTTTCTCGCGCAGGTCGGCCGGGAGGTCGCTCCGCTCCGCGTACCCGCGGAGCGCCTGCTGTGCGCGCGGGCTGTCCTGCTGCGAGAGCGCGAACACCGCCTTCTCCCGGAGCCCCCGGTCCTTCGAGCTCCGGAGAATCGAGTCGAGCGCGCCGACCGCCTTCTCCGACCCGACCTGCGACAGCCAGAAGACGGACTGCTCGCGCACCTCCCGGTCGGGATCATTGCGTGCGGCGTCGAGCAGGATCTCTTCGGCGCCCTCCGCGCTCTCCTGCGCGATCAGGAACACGGCCTTGCGGCGAAGGCACACCGAGCCGGCGTCGCGCCGCGCCAGCACGCGCCGGAGGATCGGGCGGGCGCGCGCGTCGTCCATCTGCTGCAGCGCGCTCAGCGCCGCGAGCTTGGTGTCGTCCTCGTCGGCGGCGCAGCGGTCTTCCCCATCAGGCGCCGGGGGTGTCGGGGGTGTCGGGGGCACCGCGGGGGTCGCAGGAGCCGAAGGAGCGGCCGGCGGGGCGGGCACCGCCGCGGCCTCGGCGGCCTCTGCCACCTGAATCGCGGCGGCCGGATCGCCCCGGCGGGCCAGTTCGCCCTGAATTCGGCGCTCCAGCGCCTGGGCATCGCCTCTCGTGGCCGCCCTGGGGTGGCGCGCGCGTTGGGTATCCAGCGCGTCCAGCGCCGCGCGGAGTTGGGGCGTGCCGCCGATCCGGTAGAGCGCGAAGGCACGCCAGTAGTAGGCATCCGCTGCGTAGCCGGAGCGGGCGAAGCGGGCCGGCACCTGGGCGAAGAGCTCGGCGGCGCGCCGGTAGTCCCGCCGGTCCAGCGCCTCGCGCGCCGCGCGGTACAGGGAGTCGGCTGGATCACCCTGCAGCCATGCCGCCGGCGGCACCGGCTCCGCCGCGCCGACGCTGTCCTGCGCCGGCCGGCCGCGCTCCTGCAGGAAGGCCGGCACCGGCCCCCACGTACCCCCCAGGGCGAGCGCGCCCGCGAGCGCCACTCCGAACGACATCCGATCGATCACAGGTCACCTCGTGTTGGGGTCGAGCCGGCCGGCACGACCGTCCGGAGCCTCGGGAGCACCGCGCCCCGTTCCATCCCCTCGCCGACCAGCTTTCGGTCGCCGGCCGAAGCATCGGCGGGCAACTGGGCGATTTCCGCCAGCACCAGCTCCAGATCCTCGAGCAGGAGGTGCGTCCTGGGATCCCGCGCGGCCGGTGAATCGAGCAGGAGCCGATTGCTGGCCAGCAGTTGCCGCGCGGTGGCCGTCACGAGCCGCTCCCGCCCGCCCGTGTGCAGCGAGGCGCGAAACAGGGTGAGGAACGCCTCGGACTGGCCGAGGTGCTCGAGCGTGGCCATGCGATAGGCGGCCTCGTTCACCCGCGGCGCCGTGGCCCGCGCCGACACCGGCGCCGACACCGGCGCGGAGGTGGTTCCGGGCGACGCCGTGCCCGGCGCGGACAACCGGCCGAGGGCCGCGCCGACCGCGAGCAATGCGGCGGCCGCGGCGGCCCACGGGATCCAGGGCCGGCGCGCGGGCCGCCGCACGCGGTCGGCGCGGCGCCGGCCGTCGATGGCGCGCCACATCGCGTCGCGCGGGGTCGCCGGCGGCGTGTGATAGTCGCGGGCGGCGGCGCGGAGTGATTCCTCGAGTCGATCGTCGTCCATCGTTCTAGTCCCTGGCGAAGTCGGCGAGCACCACGCGCAGCCGGGCTCGGGCGCGAAAGAGCTGGGCCTTCGACGTGCCCGGTTGGACGCCGAGCATCGTCGCGATCTCCTCGTGGGTGTAGCCCTCGACGTCGTGCAGCACGAACACCGTGCGGTAGCCCTCGGGCAGCCCGTCGACCGCGCTGGCGAGCCGTGTCCGGAGGTCGGGGTCGGCCTCGGGCCGTCGGGTGCCGAGCGCGGGTGCTTCGTCGAGCCCGACCTCCCGCTCCCTGAGCCGGCGCAGCGCTCGCAGGCCGTTCAGCGTCACCGAGACCGCGATGGCACAGAGCCAGGTCGAGAGGGCGCTGTCCCCGCGGAAGTCCGCGAGACGGCGGAAGCCGCGGATGAATGCCTCCTGGGTGTAGTCCTGCGCGCGATGCACATCGTCGGTCATGCGGTACACCAGCCGGAAGACGCGGTCCACGTGCGCGTCGTACAACGCACGCTCGGCGCTCGGGTCGCCTGCCAGCACTCGGCCTATCAGTTCGCGGTCGTCCACAGGCTCCGGCGCGTGAGGGTCATCGCTGCGAACCGGCACTCTGACACCGGCCCGGGAGAAAGGGTTGCGCGCGGCCGGGAGGGGGACCGACGCAACCCTTCGGGGGCGGGTGGCATCTGACTCGTACGCGAACGGACGGACGGTTGCTTCAGCCGCAGGAAAGGACGGGACGGGCGATGGTACAACTGGCGGGACGGGATCCGATGCTCGTGTATGTGGTGCTCGACGGCGACCGGCCGATCGGCCGGGTGGTGGCCCCCGCGGGCGAACCGGTGCTCGCGCCGGGCGCCGGCACCGTCCTGCTTCAGCGACGGGATGTGCCCAGGGCGGGCGCCGCCGCCTGACGATTTCCGGGAAGACGGTGAGGGCGGCTTCTCCGCCCTCGCCGTCTTCTCATAACTCCTTACCCCCCGCCAACTTCCGATCGCTCCTGGCCGTTGCGTGCGAGGCCCGCTCCCGGCTATATTTGGAGCTCTCGGCCCTCTCCGAGACCGTAGTGTTTCCCCGAGAAAGCGACCACCATGACCGCACCCAACTCGCGCGAACGGATTCTGCCCCGGCTCATCGAAGAGGAGATGCAGCAGTCGTTCATCAATTACTCGATGAGCGTCATCGTCTCCCGCGCGCTGCCGGATGTGCGGGACGGGCTCAAGCCGGTGCACCGCCGCATCCTGTACGCCATGAACGAGCTGGGGCTGGTGCCGGGCCGCCCGTACAAGAAGTCGGCGACGGTGGTGGGCGACGTCCTGGGCAAGTACCACCCGCACGGGGACCAGTCGGTCTACGACGCGCTGGTGCGCATGGTGCAGGAATTCTCGCTGCGGTACCCGCTGGTGGATGGCCAGGGAAACTTCGGGTCGGTGGACGGCGATCCGGCGGCGGCCTACCGCTACACCGAATCCCGGCTCACCCGCGCCGCGATCGCCATGCTGGAGGACATCGACAAGAACACGGTCGACTTCCAGCCCAACTTCGACGACCGGCTCCAGGAGCCGACGGTCCTTCCCTCCAAGATCCCCAACCTGCTGGTCAACGGCTCGTCGGGCATCGCCGTCGGCATGGCCACCAACATCCCGCCCCACAACCTGCGCGAGGTGGCCAAGGCCGTCGAGCTGCTCATCGACAGCCCGGACGCGAGCATCACCGATCTCCGCAAGATCGTCAAGGGCCCGGATTTCCCGACCGGCGCCTACATCTACGGCCGCGAAGGAATCAAGGAGGCGTACGAGACCGGCCGCGGCCGGGTGGTCATGCGGGCGCGGGCGCAGATCGAGGAGAAGGAGTCGTCGGGGCGGTCGCAGATCGTGGTGACCGAGATCCCGTACCAGGTCAACAAGGAGAACCTGGTCAAGGCCATCGCCGAGCTGGCGACGGTCAAGAAGATCGACGGGATCTCCGGTGTCAACGACGAGTCGGACAAGGAGGGGATGCGGATCGTGGTCGAGCTGAAGCGCGACGCCATTCCCAACGTCGTGCTGAATCAGCTCTACAAGCACACCGCCATGCAGTCCACTTTCGGCGTGATCATGCTGGCGCTCGACAAGGGCGCCCCCAAGGTCATGAATCTGAAGGAACTGCTCGAGCGCTACATCGAACACCGGCACGAGATCGTCGTCCGGCGGACCCAGTTCGACCTCGCCGCGGCGGAGGCCCGGGCGCACATTCTCGAGGGCCTGAAGATCGCCGTCGACCACATCGACGAGGTCATCAAGATCATCCGTGGCTCGGCCGATACCCCGCAGGCGGATGCCCGGCTGCGCAAGCGTTTCGGCCTGAGCGAGAAGCAGAGCGACGCCATCCTCAACATGCGGCTGGCCAAGCTCACCGGGCTGGAGATCGACAAGCTCGAGGCCGAGCTCAAGGAGGTTCGCGCCACGATCAAGGAACTCAAGGGCATTCTGGCGTCCAGGCCCAAGCGGATGGCCATTCTCAAGCAGGAGATGGCCGAGGTGGTGGACCAGTTCGGCGACAACCGCCGGACCGAAATCTTGTCCGACCAGGGCGAGTTCACGGTCGAGGATCTGATCGCCGAAGAGGACATGGTCATCACCGTGTCCCACTCGGGCTACATCAAGCGGATCCCGATCACCACCTACAAGCGCCAGCGCCGCGGGGGGCGGGGCCTGAACGGGGCGGATCTCAAGGCCGACGACTGGGTCGAGCACCTGTTCATCGCCAGCACGCACGATTACCTGCTGTTCTTCACCAACGCCGGGCAGCTCTACTGGCTCAAGGTGCACGAAATCCCGCAGGCCGGCCGCGCGGCACGGGGGAAGCCGGTAGTCAATTGCATCGCCATCCGGCCCACCGAGCGGATCGCGGCGCTGGTCCCGGTGCGGGAGTTCACCGACGACCGCTGCCTCATCTTCGCCACCCGGCTGGGGACGGTGAAGAAGACGCTGCTCTCGGCCTACGGTCACGTGCGGACCAACGGCATCTGCGCCATCAACATCGACAAGGGTGACGAGCTGATCGACGTCCAGGTGTGCGACCAGAACAGCGACATCGTCCTGGCCACCAAGGACGGGATGAGCATCCGCTTCCACCATGGCGACGTGCGCGAGATGGGGCGCGCCACCACCGGGGTGAAGGGGGTCGAGCTCGAGAAGGGCGACGAGGTGATCGGCATGGTGGTCGTCCGGCGCGACGCCACGCTGCTGGTCGTGAGCGAGAAGGGGTTCGGCAAGCGCTCCGAGCTCGCGGACTACCGGGTGCAGAAGCGCGGGGGAAAGGGGATCATCACCCTCAAGAAGACCGACAAGACCGGCTCGATCGTCGCGCTCAAGGAGGTCATCCCCGAGGACGAGCTGATGATGATCACCCGGCACGGCGTGATCATCCGGCTGCCGGTGGACGGGATCCGCGTCATCGGGCGCAACACGCAGGGGGTCAAGGTGATGAACCTCGATGCCGGCGACGCCGTGGTGGACGTGGCCCGGGTGGTGAAGGAGGACGAGGCCGGCCCGGAGGATGCCGCCGGTGGCGACGAAGCCACGTCGTCGGCGACCGTGGACGAGTGATACGCGGCTAGCACCACCCCCGCCCATGCCGCCCACCGCCGCCGGGACCGCCGCCGTCTCGCTCGAGTCGCTCCGAGCCGCGGCGCGCGTGCTCGAGGGCGTGGCGGTCCGCACGCCGCTGCTCGATCTCCCCGAGCTCGCCGCCCGGCTCGGGGTTCCCGTCGGGCTCAAGTGCGAGCTGCTCCAGCCCGTCGGCGCGTTCAAGATCCGCGGCGCATACAATGCCGTCGCGCACGCCGCCCGCCGCGGCGTGCGCGGCGTGGTGACCCAATCGAGCGGCAATCACGGGCAGGCGGTGGCGTTCGCGGCCCGGAGCTTCGGTCTCCGGGTCGTGGTGGTGATGCCCGCCTCGACCCCCGCCGTCAAGGTCGACGGCGTGCGCCGGCACGGGGGCGAGGTGGTCTTCGCCGGGGCCACCCGCTCGGGCGAACAGCGGCTCCGCGCCGAAGCGATTGCCCGGGACGAGGAGCTGGCCATGATTCCGCCCTACGACGACCCCGACGTCGTCGCGGGGCAGGGCACCTGCGGACTCGAGATCCTCGAGCAGCGGCCGGACGTCGGTACCATCCTGGTACCGGTGAGCGGCGGCGGCCTCATCGCCGGCGTGGCCGTGGCGGTGGCGGCGCTGGCGCCGGCCGTGCGCGTCGTAGGCATCGAGCCCGCCGGAGCCGCCAAGCTCTCCGCCGCGCTTGCGGCGGGCGCCCCCCGGACGCTTGACCGGACCGAGAGCATCGCAGACGGGCTCCTGGCCCGCTCGGTCGGGAATCTGACCTTCGAGATCCTGCGGCCCGTCGTGCGCGAGGCGGTCACGGTGACCGAGGAGCAGATCGGTGCCGCTGTCCGCTACCTGCACCACCACACCCGGCTTCGGCCCGAGCCCTCGGGTGCGGTGGCGGTGGCCGCGCTGCTGGCCGGCCGCGTCCAGCCGTCCGGATCCACGGTCGCCATCGTGAGCGGCGGCAACGTGGATCCCGAGCTCTATCAACGCCTGGTAGCCGAATGACTCCGGCCCCGAGGATCCTCGTCGCCGACGACGATCAGGCGCTCTCCCGGACGCTGTCCTGGATCCTCAAGGAGAACGGCTACGACGTGCTCGCGGTCCCCGGCGGCGAGCACCTCTTCGAACACCTGCAGGCCGAGCCGTTCGACCTGCTGCTGCTCGACATCATGATGCCCAAGGTGGACGGGCTGCAACTGCTGCAGCGCGTCAAGGCCGATCCGCGGTTCAAGGATCTGCCGGTACTGATGATCTCCTCGATGCCCCCGGAGGAGGCCACCGTGCGCTCCCTGGGCCTCGGGGCCGCGGACTTCATCCCCAAGCCGTTTCGCGTCCGTGAGCTGCTGGCGCGGGTCAAGGCGCACCTCCGCGTCGGCCGCGAGCTCACCGAGGCCCGCGAGGAGGCGCGGTCGCGGTCGGAAATGATCGACATCATGCAGGAGGTGACGGCGTCGCTCAAGCCGGAGGAGATCTATCAGATCCTCGTCCGGCGCGTGGCGCACGGTCTCAATCTCTCCCGCTGCTCCATCGTCATAGCGGGCCCGGAGGACGAGACCGGCACCGTCGTCGCCGCGTTCGAGAACCCGACGCTGCACAATCTCTCGATGGACCTCCGCAAGTACCCGGAAATCCGGCGCGCACTGGCCACGAGCGAGGTGGTGCTGGTGCGCGACGCGGCGACCGATCCGCTGTACGAGGGGGTCCGGGCGGGGTGGGGCAGCGGGGAGCGCCCGGTGGAGACACGCTCGGCCATCGCGCTCCGGTTCTCGCTGCGGGGGCGGACGGCGGGGGTGTTCTTCCTCCGGACCACCGGCGAGGACGAGTCGCTCAGCGAGCAGGACGTCCAGTTCGCCGAGCAGGTGATCGCGGCGGCCGTGGCCGCGCTCGAGAAGGCCTATGATCTCGAGCACGCGGTGATGGGTCAGGAACAGATGCGGCATCTGGCGGAGACCGACCCGCTGACCAACTGCTTCAACCGCCGCGCCATGATGGAGAAGCTCGAGCAGGAGATGGACCGCGCCGCGCGTTACGCCACCATGCTCACGGGCATGATGATCGATATCGACAACTTCAAGCAGATCAACGATACCCACGGCCATCTGGTGGGCGACCGGGTGCTCAAGCAGCTCGCCAACCTGCTCAAGCGGGAGCAGCGCTCGGTGGACATCGTCGCCCGGTACGGCGGTGAGGAGTTCGTGGTCCTGCTGCCCGAAACGACGTCCGCCGAGTCGCGCAACTTCGCCGAGCGGATCCTCCGCCGAGTCGCCACCCACGACTTCGGGGAGCAGGGCAAGCCGGTCCGGGTGACGATCAGCATCGGTATCGCGTCCTATCCCGACGAGCGGGTCACCGACGGCGAGTCGCTGCTCCGGCTGGCCGACAGCCATCTCTACCGCGCCAAGAGCGACGGCCGGAACCGGTTCCGGGATTGAGCACCCGGCGCTGTCCCCGCTGCCAGACCTCCTACGCGGTGCCCGCCCGCTACTGCGTGAAGGACGGCTCCCCGCTGGTCGACGTGGAGCCGGCGGCCGCCTTCGCGCCACGGCCCGAGCCGCCGCTCACGGGCGTGCTGGTGGAGGACCTCACGATCACGCCCGAGGAGCTCGACCACTGTGCCACGCTGAGCGGGAAGCTGCTCGACGGACGATACCAGGTGGGGCGTCGGCTCGGTGAGGGCGGGATGTCGTACGTCTACCGGGCGCAGGACGTCGAGGCCGAGACCACCGTGGCCGTGAAAATCCTGCTCCCCCGGCTCTCCCGGGACCCGGCGGCGGTCGAGCGGCTCCGCCGGGAGGCCACGATCGCCACCCGGCTCGACCACCCGAACGTCTGCCCCATCCTCCGAATGGGCGAGGCGGAGCGGTCCATTTATCTGGTCATGCCATATCTCGAAGGCGAGCCCCTGAGCGAGCACGAGACGCGGCGGGGGCCGTTTCCGGTGGCGGAGGGGATTCCGCTGCTCGTCCAGATATGCCACGGGCTCCAGCACGCGCACGAGCTCCAGATCGTCCACCGCGACCTCAAGCCCGAGAACGTCATGCTGGTGCCCGATGGCACCTCCGGCGCAGGAGAGCCGCGCTACCGGGCGGTCGTGATGGACTTCGGGCTGGCCAAGGAGCGCCGAACCACGCCCGAGGTGGCCAAGCTGACCGCGACGGGCATCGTGCTGGGCACGCCCGAGTTCATGAGCCCCGAACAGATCCGCGGCAAGCCGCTCGACGGACGAAGCGACGTGTACGCGGTCGGCATCCTGGCGTTCGAGCTCTTTACCGGCCAGTTGCCGTTCGCCGGCAAGTCCGCCCAGGAGACCATGATCGCCCGGCTCCGCGGGTCGCCTGCCAAACTGCGCGATGTCCGCGCCGAGCTCCCGACCAGGCTCGAGGCCGTCATCCTGCGCTGCCTGGCCATCGATCCCGCCGAGCGCTTCCAGTCCATGGACGAGCTGGCCCACGCGCTCGACGGGGTGGTCGCGACCGGGGTGTTCGGGAGGTTGTTTCGGAAGTAGGCCGCCGGGCTACCTCCTCCGCCGGGCTACCTCCTTCGCCCGTGAGCCCCGACACCGCCCCGCCTCTGTCCGCTGCCTTGATTGGGGGTCGTTGCCGATCCCCGGAGCGAGGAGCGGATCATGAATCAAGTATCGCTGGCCCTGCTGAGCCTCACGCTGCTGGTGGGCTGCCGTACGGCCGACAAGCCGGCAGGCGGAGCACAGGCCGCCGAAGGCGTCCGGACCGGGTCTCCCTACAGCACGGGAACGGACACCACCGCGATGAACCAGCGCATCGAAGGAACCAATACGGGCGCGGAGTTCGAGGCTCCTCGGCGCATCCCGGGGGTCCTGGCCGCCCTCGACGCGGTGGCCAAGCCGGGACGGGCATCCAGCCAGGAAAACCTGACCGCGCTCCGGGGCAGCGTCGCTTCGATGACCGCCGCCATGCGCAGTGATTTTACCCGCGTGGGCGAAGCGGACACCGGGGCATTTCACGAGCTCGCGGACTCGCTCGGCCGCCAGATCGGGGGCACCGCGGGTGGGCTGGCCGACGAGATGGACCCGGCCGAGCTCCCCCGGCTCTCGGCCCGCGTGCGGCGTCTCATCGGCCTCTATCAGGAGCGGATGCAGACCGCGCAGGAGTAAGCGCGACAGCCCGCAGTGCCGGTTCGGCCATTCATGCAGAACCCCGTATTCCGTCTGCCGGTCCGTCCCTCGATCCCGCCGTTCTGACCGAAATTCGGCTTGAACGGCGGGCACGCCCGGTGCTACCGATTTCGGTCACGAGCCGGCCGGCACTCCGCCAGTTCCGGCCCGATCTAAACCCGACATCGTGTGGAGGCGATATATGTTCCTGACCCCCGCCCGGCGCCCGCTGGACAGTATGACCAGCCTGAGGCGCCTCAATTCCGTGCTCGATGAGGCGTTCAACGCCTGGCCGTTCCAGAGCCAGGAGAGCGGCACCCTTACTTCGTCCTGGCTGCCGGCCTGCGACGTGTTCGAGGACAAGGACGCGGTGAAGATCGTCGCCGAGGTGCCCGGCGTGCGACCGGAGGACGTGAAGATCTCCCTGGAGAACAACTTGCTCACCATCCGGGGCGAGAAGAAGCAGCAGGCGGAGGAGAAGAACGAGCGGGTGCACCGCTACGAGCGGAGCTACGGCACCTTCGAGCGGACCTTCTCGCTGCCGAGCACCGTGGATCCGGACAGGATCGCGGCCAACTACGAGCACGGCATTCTCACGGTCAGCATTCCGAAGGCCGAGCGGGCCCGTCCCCGGGAGATCCCGGTGAAGGTGGCGTAAAGCCGCGACAGACGGCCACTGGCGACGAGGACCCTCCGGCACACCGGAGGGTCCGTTCGCGTGGTGACGAGAGTCACGGGCCGCAGACGGCGATCGCGCGAGACTTGAGCCCGCGTAATGCTGTCGAACAACGTGCAGAGACCCAGGGCAGAGCAGGAGGAAGCATGGTTGCCATCACTCAATACCGCGATCCGGGACTCATCGGGCTGCAGCGGCTCAACCGGATGCTGGACGAGGCGTTTGCCGGATGGGCCGGAGTCGAGCCCGGAACGGCGATTACCTCGACCTTGTTCGCGCCGACCGACGTGACCGAGAGTCCCGAGAGTCTGCAGATCACGATGGAGGTCCCCGGTGTCAGGTCCGAGGACGTGAAGATCTCGCTCGAGAACAACCTGCTGACGATCCGCGGCGAGAAGCGCCAGGAGGCCGAGGAGAAAGGCGAGCGCGTGCATCGCTACGAACGGAGCTACGGGACGTTCGAGCGGACGTTCGTGCTCCCCAACACGGTCGACCCCGAGAGAATCGAGGCGCGCTACGGCGATGGGATTCTCGCCGTCACGATCCCCAAGGCCGAGCGGGCCCGACCCCGGGAGATTCCCGTCAGCGCCTCCGCGGCCGGCGGTTCGACGCCGATCAGCACCCGGACCGGGGGTGGGCCGTCGTCCCTCTCCCGCGACCCCGAAGAGGAAGGCTCCGCCGGCAAGACGCCGAGGTGAAGCACGCGCCCCTCCGTAGAACTACGGAGGGGCCCTCCGGTGCGATGCGGATTGTCACGGTTTCAGGCGGAATGTAGCCTTGAGGCGTGCTTCAGAACCTGTCGTTCCACGTCGTTGGGGTAAGCCACCATACGGCCGCTGTCGGCGTGCGGGAGCAGTTCGCCTTCACCGCGGACGAGCTGGCACTCCTCCTCGCGCACGAACATGCGGCGGGCCGCTCGGCGCTGCTGCTCTTCACCTGTAACCGATGCGAGCTGTACTGGTGTGGGCCGCGCGGCCACGAGTCGTGGTTCAGCGATCTGGCCCGGGCTCGGGGCGTCAGCCTCAACGGTGAAGTTGTCCGGCTGGACGGCGAGCAGGCCGTGCGCCACCTGTTCACGGTGGCCGCCGGCCTCGATTCGCAGATCCTCGGTGAGACCGAGATCCTGGGACAGGTGCGCCGCGCCTACGACGCCGCACGGGCGGCCGGAACCACGACGCGTGAGATGGACGCGATCTTTTCCGCGGCGCTGGCGGCGGGCCGCCGGGTACGCCGCGAGACGCTCCTCGGCCGCCACCCCGCATCCGTCAGCGCGGCGGCCGTGGAATTGGCGGCCACGGAGTGGGGCGACGGGTTCGGCGATCGGCAGGTAGCTGTGCTCGGGGCGGGCGAAGCCGCCGAGGGTGTGCTCCGGGCGCTGCACGGGCACGGAGCTTCGCGCGTCGCGCTGGTGAACCGGAGCCCGAATCGGGCGGGCGTGCTCGCCGGCGCGTGGGGCGCCGAGCCGCACGCATGGGAGGATCTGCCCGATCTGATGGCCTCGGCGGACCTCCTCATCGTGGCCACTTCGGCGTCCCGGCCGGTCGTGACTACGGAGCGTCTCACCGCCGCGCTCGCGGGCCGGCCGGGACGCCGCCTCGTCGTCATCGACCTGGGCATGCCGAGGAACGTACAGCCCCAGGCACGGCAGCTTCCCGGCATTCAGCTCTTCGACCTCGACGATCTCCAGCGGCTCTGCTGCCCGGCCGCAGCCGCGCCGGCCGCCGCCCTGCGCGAGGCCGAACGCCTGCTGGAAGGCGAGATCGCCCGGCTCGAGCAGTCGCTCCGCGGGCGGGCGGAGGCGCCGCGGCTGTCGGAGCTGCACCGCCTGGGCGCGCAGATGGCCGAGCAGGAGTCCGCCTGGGCGCTGGCGCAATTGGCCGACCTCTCGGACCAGGAGCAGAAAATTGTGCGGGAGATGGCCGAGCGCCTGGTGCGCCGCGTGCTCTATCCGGTAAGTCGGACCATTCGGGAGGAGTGAGCCGCCGTGACACACCCTGAGCGACGCAATGAAGGGGGCATGATCGAGATCATGCCCCCTTCATTGCGTCGCTCAGGGTGACTCGCTGGTCTCCCGCCGCCGTCCTCGAGCCCACCGGATTCGTGACCTGACGGCACTCCGGGTTCTCGCATCCGGGGCAGCGGGTGTCGTAGCGCGTGCTGTGGACCGCTCCCGAGGCGAGGTGCTCCCGCACCACATCCGCCAGCGCGTCGAGGAACCCTGGGCGGTCGTTGAGTGCTGGTGTGCGCCGGTATTGTGTGATCCCCGCCTGATGCGCTACCTCGCCGTATTCGCGGTCGAGCTCGGAAAGCGTCTCGATGTGGTCGCTGGTGAACGCGATCGGGACTACCAGTACATGCTTCTGTCCCCGCGCGCCGAGCCGCCGGATGACCCGCTCCGTGCTGGGCCCGAGCCACCGGACGGGACCCACCTCCGACTGGTAGGCGAGGAGGTAGGGATTAGGCCGGCCAAGCCGCTCGACCACCGCCTGGACGCTCGCCCCGATCTCCTGCGGGTAGGGGTCGCCGCGGTCAATCACAGCGAGCGGGAGCGAGTGGGCGCTGAACAGGAGCAGCACCCGGTCCCGGACCGCAGGATCGAACTGCTCCAGCCCCTCCCGGACGGTTTCCGTCATTGCCCCGATGAACCCGTCGTGCACCGGCCAGCGGTCGATGATGCTCCACTGGAACGCGTCCTGGAGCCCGGTCCGCTCGACGGCGCGCCAGAGCTCGTTCAGGCTCGAGCCGGTCGTGCTGCAGGAGAACTGGGGGTATTGGGTGAAGGCCACGGCCCGCTGCACCCCCGCCGCGGCCATGGCCCTGAGCGCATCCTCGCTCCTGGGCTGGACGTACCGGAAGGCCACGTAGAACCCGTGCGGAGCGGTGTCAGGCGAGAGCCGGTCGAGCCGCTCCACCATTCCCTCTCCCTGCGCCCGCGTATAGCGGAGGATCGGGGAGCCGCCGCCGATCTTCTCGTAGAGCCCGCGCACCTTCGGAGCCCGCCGCCGCGCGATGAACGGGCCGAGCCAGCGCTGAAATGGAAGCTGGATGATCTCCCGGTCGGCGAACAGCTCCAATAGAAACGGCTCGACCTCGTCGAGGCTGGCGGGGCCGCCGAGGTTCATCATGACGATGCCGGTTTTCACCTTGCTCATGGCGGGAATATAGTCCTGGGACGTGGCCCACGACTGCTACGGAACCAACCCCGATTCCAGCGCGAGCTTGGTGAGACCGGCCACCGTGTAGACCTCGAGCTTCCTCATGAGGCTCTCGCGGTGGCTCTCGACCGTGCGATGGCTGATGCCCAGCTCCTGGGCGATCTCCTTGTTGGTCTGCCCCCGTGCCACGCCGACGAGCACCTGGCGTTCCCGCCCCGTCAGGTGGCCGAGCGCATCGAACGGCTCGCCGCCCAGCTCGCCGCGCACCACGTCGCCGAGCTGGCGCGCGACGGGTGGGCTGAAGAACGACTCGCCCCGGCAGACCGCCCGGATCGCGTCGCCCAGCTCGGCCGCGGCGCTGTCCTTGAGCAGGTAGCCGTGCACGCCGGCACGGAGGCTCTCGAGCACGTACTCGGTATTGTCGTGCATGCTGAGGATGAGCACCCGCGTCTCCGGCAGGCGGAGGCGCAGCTCGGCCGCGGCCTGGAGCCCCGAGACGCCCGGCATCGAGATGTCGAGCACCGCGACGTCCGGCCGGAGCTCGAGCGCGAGGGCGAGCGCCTCGGTGCCGTTCGACGCCTCGCCCACGACCGCGAAGCCGGGCTCGCCTTCGAGCACATGCCGGATGCCGGTGCGGACGATCGCGTGGTCGTCGGCTACGAGGACGCGGATGGGCGCCCCGGTCACGTCGCCCTTCCCGGGCCCGCCGGCACGAGCACTTCGAGTGACGCGCCGGCCCCCCGGGCCCCGCCGAACCGGACGCTGCCGCCGAGGGCGCTGATGCGCTCGCGCATGCCCGCGAGCCCCATGTGGCCCTCGCGCTCGAGCTGCTCCGGGGTCGCTTCGGGCGGGCCCTGGCCATCGTCGCGCACGGTGAGGCGCACGCCGCCCGAGCCGGCGGCTATTGCCACCTCCACACTCTCGGCGCCGGCATGACGGCGGACATTCGACAGCGCCTCCTGCAGCGCCCGGAACAACGCGAGCTCCGCCTCCTTGGACAGCGGCGGGAGCGCTCCCGGCGCGTCCAGCGCGATACGGATGGCGCTGTGCGCGCCGAAGTCGGCTACCAGGGAGCGCAGCGCCGGGAGGAGACCCAGGTCGTCCAGCAGGGACGGGCGCAGCGCGTTCGTCACGCTGCGAATGCTCTGGATACCCGTGTCGATCAGCGCGAGCGACCGGTCCAGCCGCTCGGCCTGCGCGGGGCCCACGCCGTCCCGCAGCACACCGAGTTCCATCTTCACGGCGGAGAAGACTTGCGCGGTCTCGTCGTGCAGCTCGCGGGAGAGGCGCCGGCGTTCTTCCTCGTGCTGCTCGATCATCCGGGCGGAGAGCCGGGCCAGGTCGACCGTGCGGGCCTGGAGCCGGGCATAGAGGTTTGCGTTTTCGAGGGCGGCGCCCACCTGGTGGCCCAGGGCCACGAGGAAGCGATCATCGAGCGCGGTGAAGGGATCACGCGCGTCCCCCACCAGCACCAGCGCGCCGATCACCTCGTCGCGCCGGAGGAGGGGAAGGGCCGCGGCATACGGATAGGCGGCCGCGCCGGGCTCGCGCCACGCGCCGGTCACTTGCGTGCGGCCGGTTTCCAGCACCCGGGATAGGACGGCCGCGGCGTCGCGGTCGAGCTCGGCCGTGCCGCGCCACTCGCACACGCCCGCGCCGCGCACCAGCCGGGGCCGTCGCTCGTCGTAAAGGTAGAGCGCGCTGCCGCGCACCGCGGGAAGCGTGAGCGGCCGGGCCAGCAGCGCGGCGAGGACATCATGCTCGCGGCCGGCCGGTTGGAGATCACCCGACAGCGCGGACAGCGCGCCCAGGCCCCGGCGAAGGTCGTCGAGCACCAGCAGCAGGATGCCGGCGCCGACGGCCAGCGCCAGCAGAATGTCGATGTAATAGCCCCACGGCGCCCAGGATCCACGCGCGCGCAGGAACGGGTAGTCCAGATGATGCAGCCCCCACAGGCCGAACGCCGCGGCGAGCAGGGTGGCTCCGCTCGAGGCGACTCGCCGCCGATAGCGGAAGAACACCCAGCCGGTCCACAGAGTGGCCAGGCTGAGGAATGCGACCGCGGGCCCTACCGCCCAGAGGAAGTGGTTGAGCCGGTAGATCGCGATGTACGACCAGGCGGGCGGGAACAGGATGACGGCCAGATACCATGGCCGCCAGCGGATCCGCTGGGAGAAGACCAGGGCTGCGCCTAGCAGCGCCAGCGCGGTCCAGCCGGTCACGACCTGATGCCAGTAGAGCCAGATTCGGCTGGAGGTGAGCAGAAAGCTGGTGATGGCGCCGACGCGAAGGAGGTAGAGGCCCCAGGCCACCGCCCACCAGGCGAAGTAGGGTTTCCGGTAGCGCTGGAACAGGAACGCGCAGAGCAGCGCCAGCGCGCCGGTGATGGCCGCCTGGAGCAGCGCGGCATCCAGCTCGAGTTCGCTGGCGGGTGGGAGGATCTCCTGAACCACGGCGGTCAATACCAGCCGATCGGCTTCTCGTCCAGATTGATGAACACCTGCTTGGTCTCGAGGTATTCCTCGACGCCCCAGTGACCGAGCTCGCGGCCAAACCCTGACGCCTTGTACCCGCCCCACGGCGCCTCGACGAAGGTGGGCTGCATGTGGTTGACCCACACGATCCCCGCCTCGAGCGCCTTGACTACCCGGAACGCCTTGAAGATGTCCCGCGTCCAGACGGCGGCGGCGAGCCCGTACGGCGTGGCGTTGGCGATCCGGATCGCATCCGCCTCGTCCTGGAAGGGGATCACGCTCATGACGGGGCCGAAGATCTCCTCCTGTGCGATGGTCGCCGAGTTGTCCACGTCGTAGAAGATCGTCGGCTCGACATACCAGCCCCGCTCGAACTGCTTCGGCGTGCCGCCGCCGGCCGCCAACCTGGCCTCGCTCCGGCCGATCCGCAGGTAGCCGGCCACTCGGTCCCGCTGCTCCGCGCTCACCAGCGGGCCCATCCTGGTGTCCCGATCCAGGCCGGGGCCGAGGCGGATGGTCTTCGCCTTGGCGGCCGCGGCGTCGACGAACTTCCGGTAGATGTCCTGCTGCACGAGCACGCGGCTCCCTGCCGAGCAGACCTCGCCCTGGTTGACGAAGGTGCCGAACAGCGCACCGTCGACCGCGTTCTCGAAATCCGCATCGCTGAAGAAGATGTTCGGCGACTTGCCGCCGAGCTCGAGCGAAACGCGCTTGAGCTGGTCGGCGGCGCTTCGCATGATGAGCCTCCCGACTTCGGCGCTGCCGGTGAACGCGATCTTTCGCACATCGCGATGCGCCACCAGGGGCGCGCCCGCGCCCGGCCCGTCGCCGGTGAGCACGTTCACGACGCCCGGCGGGATCCCCGCCGCCTCGAACTCCCTGGCCAGCTCGAGCAGGCTGAGCGGCGTCTGCTCGGCGGGCTTGATCACGACCGTGCACCCGGCGGCGAGCGCCGGGGCGATCTTCCAGGCGGCCATCAGCAGCGGGTAGTTCCAGGGGATGATCTGCCCCGCCACGCCCACCGGCTCCCGCATTGCGAAGGCGACCGCGTCGGCGGGCA
>DASSBA010000221.1:0-9903 GCA_035699205.1 Gemmatimonadales bacterium | reverse complement strand
TCCACGGGCTCAACTACAGCATCGAGTTTACCGGCGGGACGCTGGTGCAGGTCCAGAGCAAGGTGCCGGCGGACGTGGCCTCGCTGCGCTCGGGACTCGACCAGCACGGCCTGCACGGCGCCGAGATCCAGAACTTCGGCGCGCCCAACGAATTCGTCGTGCGCGCGCGAGTGGCCAAGGCCGGCACCGACGCCAACGACACCCAAGCCACCGCGGACGCGGTGCAGGCGGCGCTCACCGGCGTGCTCGGGGCCGGGAACTTCACCATTCTCCGGACCGAGGCGGTGGGCCCCAAGGTGGGCGGCGAGCTCCGGACCAAGGCGTTCCTGGCCATCTTCCTCTCGTTCTTCGCCGTGCTGGCGTACCTGGCCTATCGCTTCGAGTGGCGCTTCGGCCTCGCGGCGGTCGGCGCCACCGCGCACGACATCGTGGCCACCATCGCGTTCATCGGCATGCTCCGGCTGGAGGTGAGCCTGACGGTGGTGGCGGCGGTGCTCTCGATGGTGGGCTATTCGCTCAACGACACGATCATCATCTTCGATCGGGTACGCGAGAACCTGCGGAAGCACAAGAAGGAGAGCTTCGAGCAGATCCTCAACCGCTCGATCAACGAGACCCTCCCGCGGAGCGTGCTTACGCACGGCACGACGCTCTCGTCGCTCATCGCGCTCATCATCTTCGGCGGCGAGGTGATCCGGCCGTTCGCGCTGGTCATGTTCTTCGGCGTGTTCACCGGGACGTTCTCGTCCATCTACATCGCCTCGCCGGTGCTGATGGAAATCGAGAAGCGCTGGCCGGGTGAGCTGGCCCGCGGGCACCTGGGCCCGAAGGCGGCCGCGCCGGCACCGGCCGGCGGCGAACGGAAGACGGCGCCGGTGGGATAGGCGGTCGTGAGTCATGAGTCGTGGGTCGTGGGTGATCACCACGACTCACGACTCACGACTGACCCTGCATGCTGATCGACACCCACTGCCATCTCGCCGGCCCCGAGTACGAGCCCGACCGGCCCGAGGTCCTCGCCCGGGCCTGGGCGGCCGGGGTCGCACGGATCGTCGTGATCGGCGAGTCCCGGGGCGCGGCCGAGCGCGCCCTGGCCCTCGCCGCGGCGGAGCCGAGGCTGAGCGTGTCGGCCGGCATCCACCCGCACGACGCGAGCGGCTGGTCGGATGCGACCCGGGAGTGGCTTCGCACCACGCTCCGCCGGGCGGAGGTGGTGGCCCTGGGCGAGATCGGCCTCGACTACCACTACGATCACTCCCCCCGCGGCGCGCAGCGAAGCGCCTTCGAGGCGCAGCTCGCCCTGGCCCGTGAGGCCGGAAAGCCGGCCGTGATTCACGCGCGCGAGGCCGACGACGACGTGGCCGAGCTGCTCCGCGCCCATCCCGATGTCGTCGCCATCCTCCACTCCTTCAGCAGCGGGCCCGGCCTCTTGCGGGCGGGGCTGGACCTCCGCCACTATGTGTCGTTCAGCGGAATGGTGACCTTCCGGAACTGGCACCTCGATCAGGCCGTCCGCGACGTGCCGCTCGACCGGCTGCTGCTGGAGACCGACGCGCCCTATCTGTCCCCCGTCCCGCACCGGGGGAAGCGGAACGAGCCGGCGTTCGTCCGCCACGTGGCCGAGCGCATCGCGGCCGTGCGCGGCCTGCCGGTGGACGAGCTGATCGCCGCCACCGGGACCAACGCGGCCCGCGTCTTTCGCTTCTCAACCCCCAGCGGGAGCACTCCCCCGTGACCAAGGTTCCGACCGACATCGAGATCGCGCAGGCAGCCAGGCTGCGGCCCATCCAGGAGGTGGCCGCCGAGCTGGGGCTGGGCCCCGAGGACATTCTCCCGTACGGCCACTACAAGGCCAAGATCAGCGCCGAAGTCGTGGCCCGGGGCCGGCCCAGGGGGCGCCTCGTGCTCGTGACCGGCACCAATCCGACGCCGGCCGGCGAAGGGAAGA
The DNA here is from genome assembly GCA_035699205.1 of Gemmatimonadales bacterium. Lineage (GTDB taxonomy): Bacteria > Gemmatimonadota > Gemmatimonadetes > Gemmatimonadales > GWC2-71-9 > CAVVWJ01. The sequence goes on along the minus strand of DASSBA010000221.1, from coordinate 7,955 downwards.
GCACCGTGACGGTGGGGCTGGCGGATGCATTCCGGCGGCTCGGCAACAAGGTGGTGGTCGCGATCCGGGAGCCGTCGCTCGGGCCGGTGTTCGGGGTCAAGGGCGGCGCGGCGGGCGGCGGCTACGCGCAGCTCGCGCCGATGGACGAGATCAACCTGCACTTCACGGGCGATTTCCACGCGGTCAGCACGGCGCACAACCTGCTCTCCGCCATGCTGGACAACCACCTCCACCAGGGCAACGCGCTCGGCATCGATCCGCGGCGCATCACCTGGCCCCGCACGATGGACATGAACGACCGGGCGCTCCGCTCGATCGTCGTCAGCCTCGGCGGGATCAATGCCGGCCCGGTGCGCGAAGACCGGTTCGTCATCGTCGCCGGCAGCGAGATCATGGCCATTCTCGCGTTGGCCACCGACCTCGCCGACCTCGAAGCGCGCATCGGCCGCATCATCGTGGGCCTGACCCGCGAGCGGAAGCCCATTACCGCGGGCGACCTCAAGGCCGCCGGCGCCATGTCGCTGCTGCTCAAGGACGCCATCCTGCCCAACCTGGTCCAGACGCTCGAGGGCGGCCCCGCGCTGGTGCACGCCGGTCCGTTCGGCAACATCGCGCATGGCTGCAACTCGCTCGTCGCCACCAGGCTCGCCCTCTCGCTGGGCGACATCGTCCTCACGGAGGCCGGGTTCGGCGCCGACCTCGGCGCGGAGAAGTTCTTCGATATCGCGTGCCGGTTCGGCGGGCTCAAGCCCGAGGTCGCCGTCGTGGTGGCCACCATCCGGGCGCTCAAGATGCATGGCGGCGTGAAGAAGGACGCGCTGGGCACCCCTGACGTGGCGGCGCTCGAGCGAGGCATGGTCAACCTCGAAGGGCACGTGAAGAACGTGCAGAAATTCGGGGTGCCCACCGTGATCGCGCTCAACCGCTTCACCTCGGACTCCCAGGAGGAGATCGACACCGTGCTCCGGGCGGCCCGGAGCTGGGGCTCCCGGGCGGCGCTGAGCGAGGTGTGGGCCAGGGGCGGGGAAGGGGGCGAAGCCGTCGCGCGGGAGGTGCTCGCCGTGCTGGACGAGGGCCAGGCCGATTTCAAGCCGCTCTACGACGTCACGCTGCCGATCAAGGCCAAGATCGAGACGATCGCCCGCGAGATCTACGGCGCCGACGGCGTGGACTACACCGCCGCGGCGGAGAAGAACATCGCCCAGTGCGACGCGATGGGACTGGGCCAGACCCCGATCTGCATGGCCAAGACGCAATACAGCTTCAGCGACGACCCCACCAAGCTCGGCCGGCCGAAGGGGTTCCGGATCACCATCCGTGACGTCTATGCCTCCGCCGGCGCGGGCTTCGTCGTCGCGCTGGCGGGAGAGATCATGACCATGCCCGGCCTCAGCAAGACCCCCGCCGCCGAGGGCATGCGGGTCCACCCCGACGGCACCATCGAAGGACTGTTCTGATGCCGATCGAATTCGTCGCGACGCCCGGCGCGCCGCGCGCGATCGGGCCGTACAGCCAGGCCACCCGCGTCGGAGGGCTGCTCTTCACCGCGGGCCAGACCGGCTTCGAGCCGGCCACCGGGGAGTTGGTGGACGGCGGCATCGCCGAACAGACCGACCGGGTGCTCCGGAACATCCTCGCCATCCTCGAAGCCGCGGGACTCGACCTCTCCAGCGTCGCGAAGACGAACGTCTATCTGGTGGACATGGCCGACTTCGCCGAAATGAACGCCGTGTACGCCCGCGCCTTCGGGGAGCACCGGCCGGCGCGGACCACCGTGGCGGTGGCGGCGCTGCCGCGCGGCGCGCGCGTCGAGATCGACGCGGTAGCGGTATTACCTTCCTGAGCCGGGGGAGCGGATCGGGCCTGGTGGTCTGGCCGGTCTTCAAAACCGCGACGGAGACGCCTCCGGCGGCTCCGGTGGGTTCGATTCCCACACGCTCCCGCCACCTCCGCGCCTTCTCGCTCCGGGACCGCCGTCACGTGATCCTCCGCCTCCGCCTTCCGCTCGTCGGTCTGGCACTGTTCGCGGCCCTGGACGGCGCGCTTCCCGCGGGGGAGGTGGCCGCGCAGGACTCGGCGGCGGTGACGGCCCCGGCGGACTCGGCGGGCCCGCCGTCGGCGGACTCGCTCGCGCTGCGCACCAGCCCGATGGGCGCGTTCTGGCGCTCGTTCCTGCTTCCCGGCTGGGGTCAGGCCCGCGTCGGGCGGAAGCTCACCGCCGGCATTTTCGTGGCCTGGGAAGGCACCACGCTGGGGATGGCCCTCAAGACCCGGCACGAGCTCGCCTACCTCCGCCGCACCAACTCGGGGCGCGCGGAAGACAAGCGGCGCGAGCACGAGGACTGGCTGGTGCTGCTGGCCTTCAATCACGTCTTCGCCGGGCTCGAGGCGTATGTCTCCGCCCACCTCACCGACTTTCCGGGCGATCTCCGGCTGCAGGCGTTCCCCGGCGGCTTCGGTGGCACCATCTCCGTCCCGTTCCGGCTGCGATGAATTCCGCTCCCATCGGCATCTTCGATTCCGGCATCGGTGGGCTCACCGTGGCGCGGGCCGTCTACGAGCGGCTGCCGCACGAATCCACCGTCTACTTCGGCGACACGGCGCGCGTTCCCTACGGCCCCAAGTCTCCCGAGACGGTGCGGCGCTACAGCCTGGAGATCCTCGACTGGCTCCTCACGCAGGGCGTCAAGGCGGTCGTGATCGCGTGCAACACGAGCACGGCGCACGCGCTCGAGACCCTCCAGGCGGCCTCGCCGGTGCCGGTCATCGGCGTGATCGAGCCGGGCGCGCGCGCCGCGGCGGCGGCGTCCGGTGCCGGTCCGATCGGCGTGATCGGCACGGCCGGCACCATCGCGAGCAACGCCTACGCCCGCGCCATACGGCGGCGGCGGCCGGACGCGCGGGTCGAGCAGGTGCCGTGCCCGATGTTCGTGCCGCTGGTGGAGGAGGGATGGTTCGAGCACCCGGCGGCCGACCTGATCGCGCGCGAGTACCTCGAGCCGCTCCGCCGGACCGGCGCCGACACGCTGGTGCTCGGCTGCACCCATTATCCGCTGCTCAAGCCGCTGCTCCAGCGGGTCATGGGGGCGGAGGTGCGGCTGATCGACAGCGGCGAGGAAACCGCGGCCGCGGTGGAGCAGGTGCTTCGGAGGGCGTCGCTCGCCGCGCCGCCCGGCGCACCCGCGACCCACCGCTTCGCCGTGAGCGACGACGAGGCGCGGTTCCGTCAGGTGGGCGCCCGGTTCATCGGGAGCCGGATGGGGCGCGCGGAGGTGGTGCCGCTGGACTGAACTGGCGGAGCTCGGCGCCGGTCTCGGTCGCGACGGCGTACCGAAAACCGTCGAACCAGGCGCCCGGGTTGAGGTACTGTCGGCCCGGCGCCCGCTCCGTCACCGCGGCCCGGTGCGTGTGCCCCATGACGACCAGCCCGAGATCCCGCTCCGCCTCGAGCAGCCGCGCGGCCCACTCGACCTGGCGCGCCGCGGCCGCGGTTACCCGCGCGGGATCCGGCGTGTGGTCGCCAAGCCGGGGGCTCAGGTAGTCCACCAGACGGAGCCCGATCCCGGGGTGGATCGCGCGGTACACCACGGCGGTAACCGGATGGTTGATGGCCCGGTGGAGCAGTCGCGCGCGGAGCCCGGGCTCGGTGAGACCGTCGCCGTGGATGGCGGCCACCTTCCGGCGGCCGATCTCGAAGGTCACCCGGTGCGGGTCGAAGCGGATGCCCACGTCGCGCTCCCAGAAATCGCCGCCCCACCGGTCGTGGTTGCCGCCGACCATCACGATCGGCAGCCGGCGGCGCAGCCGGGCGAGCGCCGAGGCCACGTGGAAGCCGCGCCGCGGGACCACCCGGGCGTAGGAGAACCAGAAGTCGAACAGGTCGCCGTTGACCAGCAGGCAGTCGCCGAGGGTGGGAACGGCCTCGAGGAACGCCAACAGCGCCTCCTCGACCGCCGGAGGGGCGACGCCCAGGTGGGCGTCGGACACGACGACGAGCGCATGGCCGAGCACGGGGCCAAAGATGGGCCGCTCCCGGCGGTGGGGCAACCGCACGGCCGTGTCACTCCGCCGCCTTCCCGAGCGTCACCAACCCCGAGAGGCCGTCATGACGGTCCCCAGCGTCTCCGAGACCCTCGTCCGGGTCAACTACTCCGAGACCGACCAGATGGGGGTCGCCTACCACGGGCGCTATCTCGTCTGGCTGGACATCGCCCGCACGGAGCATCTGCGCCGCTGTGGCGCGAGCTACCGCGAGCTGGAAGCCCGCGGCCTGCGCCTCGCGGTAAGCGAGGTCGCCGTGCGCTACCGGAGCCCGGCGCGGTTCGATGATCCGGTGCGCATCCGCTGCTGGGTGCGGGCGCTGGCGTCGCGGCGCGTCGAGTTCGGCTATGCCGTCGAGCACGCGGACAACGGCGAGCTCCTCGCCACTGCCATGGTGGCGCTCATGGCGCTCGACGAGTCGCTGGCGCTGAGCCGGCTTCCCGACGACGTGCGCGGCGTGCTGCAGGTGGTCCCCGACCCGGTCCGGCTGGCGGTTCCCGCCGATTCTCCCAGGATGGAGCGCGATGCCCGCTAGACGATTCGTGAACCTCGGGGCCGCGCTCATCGGGATCCTGGCGGGCGCGCCCGCGGCGGCCCAGGAGCCGTCCGCCGTCGAGCAGCTGGCGCCGGTGCTCGCCGCGGAGGACGCGCGCGACTTCCGGCCGGAGCTGTTCCGGACCGCGCTGGTCGCTCCGGACTCGCTCGTGCGCCGGGTCGCCGCGCTCGCGGCCGGCCGCATCGGCGATTATCGCGCCACGCCGCTGCTGGTCCGCCTTCTGACGGATCCCGATACCACCGTCCGGGTATCCGCCGCGTTCGCGCTCGGTCTTCTCCGCGACTCGTCCGCGGTTCCGGCGCTGATCGACCGGCTCACCGGCCTCCCGGCCCTCGATCCCGTGACCGCGGCCGAGGCCGTGACCGCCCTCGCCGCCATCGGCGGGCCGCGAAGCGGCGAGTTCTTTGGCGCGGTGCTCGGCGGGACGGTGGTCCTGTCGCAGGAGGACCCGGCGCCGGCCACCACCCGGCTCGTCGAAGATGCCTGGCGGCTCGGCGTCGATGCGCCCGTGACGGGCCTGCTTCCGTTCATGGAGGACACCAATCCCGTCCTGCGGCAGCGCGCGGTCTACACGCTGGGCCGGCTCCGGGCGCCAGCCGCCGCCAACCGGATGCTCCTCCTGCTGCACGACCCGGCGCCCTACGTGCGCTCGCTGGCGGCCCGCGCGCTCACGCGGAGTTACGCGGAGGCGGGTGGGCTCGCGCCGGGAACGGTCGCGGATCTCCTGGTGCGCGCCGTGGACGATAAGGCCATCCAGGTGCGGACCAACGCGCTCCGCTCGCTCGCCGGATATCGGGACTCCACCCTCTCGGGCAGGCTGGTGCCGCTGCTCGACGATCCCGGCCCGAACGTCCAGGTCCAGGCAGCCGAGACCCTGGGAGAGCTGGGTGGCGAGGAGGCCGTGAAGGGACTCGCGCGCGCGGCGTCGGGGAAGGGCACCATCGCGCTCCGGCGCGCGGCGCTGCTGGGGCTCGCCCGGGCGGACTCGGCGGCCTTCGGCCGGGCGGCGCCGGCCTGGCGAGCCAGCCCGAACTGGCGGGAGCGCGCCACCGCGGCCGAGGGAACCGCGATCGCCGGCCCCGGGCCATCACCCCGGTTCCTCGCCGACCGCGATGGCCGCGTCGTCGCGGCCGGCCTGCAGGCGTGGGCGGGGGAAGTCGAGGGACCCGACCCCGCGCTCCTGGCCGCGGCACGCCCGCTGCTCGCGCACGCCGACGCGGGCGTCCGCAGCGTCGCCGCGGACATCGTGGCCCGGGCGGCGGATCCGGCGGATCTTCCCGCGCTGGCGCGGATGTACGCCCGCACCGGCCGCGACTCGTTTCCCGAGGCGGCGCTCTCCGCGCTCGGCGGCATCCTCGCCATCCGCCGGTCGGGCCCGGCGGCCAAGGCCCGGGTCGATGGCGACTTCCTCGCCGGCTCCGCCCGCCCGAGCGACTACCTGATCCGCCGATGGGCGGAGGAACACTGGCCCGAGGCAGCGGCGCGGTGGGGGCCCGCGTATCCGATCGCTACCGGGCGCTCGCTGCAGGATTATCGCGACCTCGTGAGCCGCTATCTGACCGCGCCGGACTCGGTCGCCCGGCCCCACGTCCTCATCGATACCGAGGGCCGGGGGCAAATCGAGATCGAGCTGCTCGGGCCCGAGGCGCCCCTCACGGTGGACAACTTCCTCCGCCTCGTCGAGCGGCGCTTCTTCGACGGGAACCGCTGGCACCGCGTGGTCCCCAATTTCGTCGTGCAGGATGGCGACCCCCGGGGCGATGGCTTCGGCGGACCCGGCGGCGCCATCCGGGACGAGATCAACCTCGAGCGCTACGACGACCCGATGCTCGGCATGGCCCTCTCCGGCCCCGACACCGGCATGAGCCAGTGGTTCATCAACCTGAGCCCGCAGCCGCACCTGGATGGGACGTATACCGTCTTCGGCAAGGTCGTCGGCGGCACCGGCGCGCTGCTGCGGATCACCCAGGGGGACCTGATTCGGACGATTGGACGGAAGTAGGACGGAGCGGACGGAGCGGACGGAGCGGACGGAGAGCCAGCCGATGAGCGATCACACGATGTGCCCGAGCAAGGCCAACGCGAAGCGGCGTCCGCGTCGCGTCGCCCTCGCCGTGCTCTCCGCCCTCTCCGTCCTCTCCGTCCTCTGTCCTCCCGCCGACGCCCAGTTCTTCGCCTTCGGCCAGAACAAGATCCAGTACCGCAAGCTCGACTGGCGCGTGATCAAGGGGCCGCACGTGGACCTCTACTTCTACCCGGCCGAGGCCGATCTCGCGCCGGCCGCGCTGGCCTACGCCGAGGCGAGCTACGACACGCTCAGCGTGCAGTTCGGCCATGCGGTGGCGCGCCGGGTCCCGCTGATCGTCTACGCCTCGCATACCGACTTCGAGCAGACGAACATCCTCCCCTTCACCCCGCCCGAAGGACTGCTCGGCGCCACCGACTACCTCAAGCGGCGCGTGGCGCTGCCGTTCCGCGGCAACTTCTCCGAGTTCCGGCATACGATGCGCCACGAGATGGTGCACGTCTTCCAGCTCGACCTGCTCACGGAGAGCTACGTGCTCGCGCCGCGATCGCGCCGCTTCGCCTTTCCGCTGTGGTGGAGCGAGGGGCTTGCCGAGCTCTGGTCGGCCGGCCAGGACGCGCGGGACGAGATGGTCATGCGGGACCTCACATTGAGCGGGCGCCTGCCGCCGCTCAAGCAGCTCACCTATGTCACCAGCGGTATCGTCTACCCGCTGGGCGGCCAGATCCATCGCTGGCTCGCCGATGCCTACGGCGACTGGCGCGCCGCTCTGATGTACCAGGAGCTCAATCGGCACGAGAGCTTCGAGGCCGCCATCAAGGCCGTCTACGGCCGCACCCTCGACCAGTTGAGCGACGAGTTCCAGCTCGCCCTGCGGCGCCGGTACTATCCCTCCGTGGACAGCCTGGCCCCGCTCGACGTCCTCGGAACCGAGCTGGCGCGGCCGGGGGTCAAGGCGGTCGTGCTGCCGGATACGACCGGCGGCGACGGCGTGGCGCAGATCGCCTACCTCTCGCCCGCGGGCGGATATGTCTCCATCTACCGCACGCCGCTCGACGGGGGGAAGGCACGGTCCATCGTCACCAGCGGCCGCTCGGCCGAGCTGGAGTCGTTCCACTCGTTCGACTCGCGGATGGACGCCTCGCGCCCCGGGCTGCTCCTCTTCACCGCGCGCTACGGCGACCGGGACGCGCTGGTCCTCTGGGACCTCGAGCGTGACCGGATGGCCGGCCGCTACCAGTTCCCCGAGCTGGTGTCGCTGCTCTCGCCCCACTGGATGCCGGACGGGGAGAGCATCGTCCTGAGCGGACTGTCCGAGCGCGGCGTTTCGGA
>DASSBA010000220.1:0-1198 GCA_035699205.1 Gemmatimonadales bacterium | reverse complement strand
CAGCGCCTGCGCCAGATCCACGATCCGATCCAGCATGGTCCAGCGGAGCAGGAGCGTCTCCACGATGAGCCGCGGGTTCACGCTCCGCCGGATCGCGCCCTCGCTCTCGGCGAGCAGGCGGAGCATGCGGAGCACGTCGCCGGGCTCGAGCCGGTCGCGGTACGCCTGCAGCGCCTGGCGCATGGCCTCGGTCAGCCCCTCCGGCTCGTGGCCCAGCTGCAGCATCAGCAGCGAGCGGAGCGTCTCTCCCGCCCCGCCCATGAACTCGGCCAGATCGGCGCCGGCGTTGGTCAGACGGTCCACCAGCGGGAAGACGCCCTCGGGCCGCCGCTCGGCGGCGAGCGCCAGGAGCTCGGCGTAGAGCTCGTCGCCCACGAGGCCCAGCACGTCGCGCACTCGGGCGGCGGTGACCGCGCCCTCGCCGAAGCTCAGGCACTGGTCGAGCACGCTGAGCGCGTCCCGCATGCCTCCGTCGGCGTGCCGCGCGATGAGCGTGAGCGCGTCGTCGTCCGCGGCGATGCCCTCGGCATCGAGCACCTGACGGAGGCGGTCGCGGATGGCGCCGGGGCCGATGCGGCGGAAGTCGAACCGCTGCAGCCGCGAGAGCACCGGCGCCGCGGCGGCGGCGATCTTCTGCGGCTCGGTGGTGGCGAAGACGAAGACGACCCCCGGCGGCGGCTCCTCGAGCACCTTGAGCAGCGCGTTCCACGCCTCCCGGGTCAGCATGTGGGCCTCGTCCACGATGTAGACCTTGAAGTGGCCTTCGCGGGACGCGGCGTACATGGCGCGCTCGCGCAGGTCGCGGGCGTCATCCACGCCGCGGTTGCTGGCGGCGTCGATCTCCACCACGTCGAGGTTGGCGGAGCCGCTCCACACGCGCACGCAGTTCTCGCACTCGCCGCAGGGGTCGCCGGCGGCATCGCGGTTGGGGCAGTTGAGCGCCATCGCGAGGATCCGCGCGGCAGTGGTCTTCCCGACCCCGCGGGGACCGGTGAGCAGATAGCCGTGGCCCACCCGCCCGCGCGCCACGGCGCCACGCAGCACGGCGGCCACGTGATCCTGCACCAGCAGGTCGGCGAAGCGCTTGGGACGGTAGCGGCGTGCGAGTGCGATGGTCATGGGCGGAGGGAAAAGAAAAGTGCCTCAGGCTCCCCGAAGCGACACCGGGCATCGCTTAGCGCTGCTACCGGCGAGGTCC
>DASSBA010000219.1:0-22018 GCA_035699205.1 Gemmatimonadales bacterium | reverse complement strand
AAGGCGGTCATCGTGCGGACGGCCAAGGAGACCCGGCGCAAGGACGGCTCCTACATCCGGTTCGACGAGAACGCCGCGGTGCTCATCACCGACGCGGGCGAGCCCCGGGCCACCCGCATCTTCGGGCCGGTGGCCCGCGAGCTTCGCGAGAAGCGGTACATGAAAATCGTCTCGTTGGCGCCGGAGGTGCTGTAGCATGAAGCCGCTCGTGTACAGGAAGGCCAAGCGGGTGCGCCACCGGGCACCGGTGCGCCAGCGCCTCGCCATCACCAAGGGCGACACGGTGCAGGTCATGTCGGGGGAGGACAAGGGGAAGCGGGGCCGCGTGCTCCGGGTCCACCCCAAGACCGGCCGGGTGACCATCGAGGGCGTGAACGTCGTCAAACGGCACCGCCGCGCGACGCAGACGGCGGAGGCCGGGATCGTGGAGTTTCCCGCGCCGATCCACCATTCGAAGGCGATGCTGATCGACCCCAAGAGCGGGGAGCCCACCCGGGTCCGGCGGCGCAGGGACGCCGACGGGAGGGTGGAGCGGATCGCCGTGAAGTCGGACCAGCCGATCCCGAGGAACCGGTAACGATGGCCGAGACCAAAGCGAAGTCGCCGAAGGCGAGCCCGCCCAAGCGTGAGGGTGACGGAGCGCCGGGCAAGGGCCGGACCAAGGACAAGGCGCCGGCGGGCGCGGTGGATCACGCGCCCAGGGCCGCCGAGGGGACCCCACGGCTGCGGGAGCATTACGAGAAGACGGTCCGGCCGCGGCTCCAGCAGGAGTTCGGCCTCACCAACCCGCACCAGGTGCCGCGGCTGGAAAAGGTCGTGATCAACGTCGGCATGGGCGACGCGTCGAAGAACCCCAAGCAGCTCGAGTCCGCGGTGGAGGAGCTCGGGCTGATCACCGGCCAGCGGGCGGTCATCACCCGCGCCAAGAAGGCCATCGCGAACTTCGGGCTCCGCGAAGGGATGCCGGTCGGGGCCACGGTGACGCTGCGCCGGGCGCGGATGTGGGAGTTCCTGGACCGCTTCATCTCGCTGGCGATCCCCCGGCTCCGCGATTTCCGGGGACTCCCCAGCCGGAGCTTCGACGGGCGCGGGAACTACACCTTCGGCGTCCGGGAGCAGATGATCTTCCCCGAGATTGATTTCGACAAGGTGGAGAAGATCCACGGGATGGACATCACCATCGTGACGACGACCAGCCGGGACGACCTGGCGATGGCACTGCTGCGCGAGCTGGGGTGGCCGTTCCGCGGGGAGACGCCGCAGCGGGTGGCATGAGGGCAGTCGTGAGTCGCGGGTCGTGAGTCGTGAGCAACCGGCTTGCAACCCATGACTCACGACTCACGACTCACGACTGTTCGAGGAGAAGATGGCCAAGACTGCCTGGATTGAAAGAGCCAAGCGTACTCCGAAGTTCAAGGTGCGGAGGGTGCGCCGCTGCCAGCGGTGCGGCCGCAGCCGCGCCGTGCTGCGGAAGTTCGGCCTCTGCCGTATTTGTTTCCGTGAGCTCGCCTTGAAGGGGGAAATCCCGGGCGTGCGCAAGGCCAGCTGGTAAGGGGAACGGAATGAGCCTGACAGATCCCGTCGCGGATATGCTGACCCGCATCCGGAACGCCTGCTCCGCGGGCCATCGGCGCGTCGACATGCCGGTGAGCAAGCTGAAGGCCGAGGTGGCCCGGCTGCTGAAGGACAACCACTACATCGCGGACTACAAGCTCCTCGATGACGGCGCGCACGGCGTGCTGCGGTTGTACCTCAAGTACCACAACGAGCTCCCGGTCATTCGTGAGCTCCGGCGCGTCTCCACGCCGGGTCTCCGGCGCTACGTGAAGTGCCGCGAGCTGCCGAGGGTCAAGAACGGGCTCGGCATGGCGATCGTGTCTACCCCCAGGGGGCTGATGACCGATCGCGAGGCACGGAGCGCAAACCTGGGCGGCGAGCTGCTCGCCGTCGTCTGGTAGGAGGCACGATGTCGCGTATCGGCAGGAAGCCGGTGACGGTGCCCGCGGGTGTCACCCTGGATCTCACGGGCCACGAGGTCGCGGTCAAGGGCCCCCGGGGCGAGCTGCGCCGCCGGCTCCACCCCGAGATGCAGCTCGCGCTGGCCGACGGGACGTTCACCGTCTCCCGGCCCAGCGAGGAGAAGCGCCACAAGGCGCTGCACGGGCTGACCCGCACCCTGGTCCAGAACATGGTCGACGGGGTGTCGAAGGGGTTCGTCAAGACGCTCGAGATCCAGGGCGTCGGCTACAAGGCCGAGGCCAAGCCGTACGGCGTGAACCTCATCGTCGGGTTCTCGCACCCGGTGAAGTACGAGGCGCCGGAGGGCATCAAGATCTCGGTCGAGAACAACACCACGGTGAAGATCGAGGGCGCCGACAAGGAGATCGTCGGCCAGGTCGCCGCCGAGCTGCGCGCGGTGCGTCCGCCCGAGCCGTACAAGGGCAAGGGCATCCGCTACCAGGGCGAGCAGGTCCGCCGCAAGGCCGGCAAGACAGGAGCCAAGTAAGCCATGCGCACCATTCACTCGCCGAAAGGCCGCGCCCAGCTGCGCTATCGTCGCCATCTCCGGGTCCGCCAGAAAGTGGCCGGCACGGCCGGGCGCCCGCGGCTGGCGGTGTTCCGCTCGCTCAAGCACATCTACGCGCAGCTGGTGGATGACGAGCGCGGGGTCACGCTCCTGGGCGTGGGCGACACCAGCGAGGGGATCCAGATCGAAGGCGCCGGCAAGGTGGCCCGCGGCAAGGCGGTGGGCAAGCTGCTGGCCGAGAAGGCGAAGGCGGCGGGGGTGACCCGGGTGGTGTTCGACCGCGCCGGCTACCGTTACCATGGTCGCGTGCAGGCCGTCGCCAACGGCGCGCGCGAAGGCGGATTGGAGTTCTAAATGGCCGAGGAGACGCAGGGCACCACCAACAGCGGCGGGCCGGAGATCCACACCGGTCCAGGCGCCGAGGGCACCGCGGCGCAGACCGGCAACCCGTCCGACGGGCCGGCCGTCGCCGAGCGCCCGAGCGGCACCGAGCGCCCGCGCGGCCGGGGCGGGCGCGGCGGTGGCGAGCGCGGCGGACGGGGCGGCCCGCGGCGCGACCGGGGCGACCGTGACCACCAGAGCGACCACGTGGAGAACGTCATCGCCATCAACCGGGTGGCCAAGGTGGTGAAAGGCGGCCGCCGGTTCTCATTCAACGCCCTCGTGGCGGTGGGCGACGGCAAGACCCGGGTCGGGATCGCGACGGGCAAGGCCAACGAGGTGAGCGAAGCGGTCCGGAAGGCCGTCGAAGCCGCCAAGCGCTCGATGGTGGAGCTGCCCAAGACGGGCTCGACCATCCCCCACGAGATCGTGGGCGAGCACGGCGCCGGCCGGGTACTGCTCAAGCCTGCCGCCACCGGCACCGGGGTCATCGCCGGCGGGCCGGTGCGGGCGGTGCTCGAGTGCGCCGGCATCACCGACATCCTGACCAAGAGCCTCGGCAGCTCGAATGCGCATAACATGGTGCGCGCCACCATGGACGGGCTGACCCGCCTGGTGAGCGCCCGCCAGGTGGCGCGCGAGCGGGGCGTCGAGCTGGACCAGATCGCGTACAAGCCGCGGCAGGAGGGCTGACATGGGCCGCAATCCGGTCGTGGGCCGTCAGGGCCCGGAATATCACGCCGCGGTCATCCCGAGCGAGGACGCGGCCGCGACGCTCGCGGTGAAGCAGATCCGCTCCGAGATCGGGCACCCGGAGACGATGCGGCGGACGCTCCGCGCGCTCGGCCTCCGGCACCACCAGCAGGTGGTGCAGCTCAAGAACACGGCATCCGCCCGCGGCATGCTGTACAAGGTGCGGCACCTCGTCGACGTGACCGCGGTGAGCGGTAAGCGGTGAGCGGGAACGGCACACCGAGGCTCGCAGGTGTGCTCTTCCCGCTCACCGCTTACCGCTTACCGCTCACCGCCTAGGAGACCAACGCATGGCAGACAAGATCACGCTCTCCACCCTCTCGCCCGCGCGCGGCTCGCACCAGGTCCGCAAGCGCGTCGGCCGCGGTCCGGGATCCGGACTCGGCAAGACGGCGGGGAAGGGGCACAAGGGCCACAAGGCGCGGACCGGCGGCAGCACCAACCCGGGCTTCGAGGGCGGCCAGATGCCGATGTACCGGCGGCTGCCCAAGCGCGGGTTCACCAACCCGTTCCGGGTGGAGAACCAGCCGGTCAACCTGGCCCAGCTCAAGAAGGTGAGCGCGACCGAGGTGAGCCCCGAGACGCTGTATTCCGCGGGCCTCATCGGGAAGCCGGACGCGCCCGTAAAGCTCCTGGGCACCGGTGACGCCGACCGGGCCTACACCGTCCGTGGCGTGTCCCTGTCCGCGTCGGCGCGCGCAAAGATCGAGGCGGCCGGCGGTAGCATCGAGGGGTAAGTGACCGCACCACGCGTTCCCGGCCTGGCCATCGACGAGGAGCTGAAGCGCAAGCTCCTGTTCACCCTGCTCACGCTCGTGATCTACCGGGTCGGCGCCCACATCGCCGCCCCGGGGGTGAACGTCACCGCGCTGGCCGACTTCATCCGGAACTCCGCCGCGGCGGGGTTCTTCGGGCTGTACGACGCCCTGGGCGGCGGCCTCTCCCGGGCCACGGTGTTCGCGCTCGGCATCATGCCCTACATCTCCGCCTCGATCATCTTCCAGCTGGCCGGCGGGGTCGCCCCGTCCGTCGGCAAGATGCAGAAGGACGAGGAGGGGAAGAAGAAGATCACCCAGTGGACGCGGTATCTCACCGTGTTCATCTCGCTGTCGCAGGCGTACACCTTCGCGCTGTTCACGGAGTCGATCCCCGGCGCGGTGGCAAACCCGGGGCTGGCCTCGCGCCTCATCATGGTGGTGACGCTCACGACGGGCGCCATCTTCGTCATGTGGCTGGGCGAGCAGATCACCGAGCGCGGCATCGGCAACGGGATGAGCCTGCTCATCACCTTCTCGATCCTGGAGCGGCTCTGGCCGGGCGCGGTCCAGCTGGTGCAGTTCGTCAAGAGCGGCGTGGTGAGCGCGCCCGAGGTGGTGCTGTTCCTGGCCATCCTGGTGGCGGTCATCGGGGCCGTCGTGGCCATGACGATCGCCGCGCGGCGCATCCCCATCCAGATCCCGCGCAAGGTCATGGGCCGCGGACGGATCCGGGAGGGGCAGAAGACTTTCATCCCGATTCGGCTCATCACCGCCGGCGTCATGCCGATCATTTTCGCCCAGACGATCATCATCGTCCCCGGGACCATCGCCAGCTTCACCAAGAACCCGGTGCTCACCGAGATCGCGAGCTTCTTCCAGCCCGGCGACCTGCCGTACGACGTGACCTTCGCCGTCCTCATCCTGCTGTTCAGCTACTTCTACACCTCCATCATCTTCAATTCGGTGGATCTGGCGGAGAACCTGAAGAAGCAGGGCGGGTTCATCCCCGGCGTGAAGCCGGGGGCCAGCACGGCGGACTACATCGATGGCGTGCTGGGCCGCATCACGTTCCCCGGCGGCCTGTTTCTGGCCGGCGTGGCGCTGCTGCCCATCCTGGTCTCCGAGGCGCTCAGCATCCCCAACCAGGGATACGGCGGCACCTCCGTCCTCATCGTGGTCGGGGTGCTCCTCGACACGATCGCCCAGATCGAGCAGCACCGGACCCTGCGCAAGTACGACGGGTTCATGAAGAGCGGGCGGGTGAAGTTCCGGGGACGGCAGCAGCGGTACATGTAGACGGTGAGCGGTAAGCGGTGAGCGGGCGGGCGGTTCACCGGATGTCCCGCTCACCGCTCACCGCTCACCGCTTACCTCTCACCTTTTGGTAACTGTGGATATCCTCCTCATGGGCCCGCCCGGCGCGGGCAAGGGCACTCAGGGCGCGCTGCTGGCCGAGTCGCTCGGGCTGCCGAAGCTGGCCACCGGCGACCTCCTCCGCGACGCGGTCGCGCGGGGCACGCCGCTCGGGCTCAAGGCCAGGGCGGTCATGGAGGCCGGCCACCTGGTGAGCGATGATATCATCCTGGGCGTCGTGCGCGAGGAGCTGGGCAAACCGGAAGCGGCCAAGGGGGTCATTTTCGACGGCGTGGTGCGTACCATCCCGCAGGCCGAGGGGATGGAGCGGCTCCTGGCCGAGAAGGGGCGCCGGATGGACGCGGTGCTGTTCTTCGACGTGACCGACGAGGAGATCCTGGCCCGGCTCGGGCGGCGGCTGGCGCTCGAGCACCGCGCGGACGACGACCCCGCCACCGTGGTCACCCGGCTGCGCGCCTACCGCGATCAGACCGCGCCCGTGCTCGCCTGGTACGGGGCACGGGATGCCGTCCACCAGATACCCGCCGTCGGCACGGTCCAGGAGATCGCCGGCCGCGTGCGGCAGGCCCTTGGCCGGTAGCATGATCACGCTCAAGTCTCCGCGGGAAGTCGACGTGATGGCCCGGGCTGGACGGATCGTGGGGGGGACGCTCGCGCTGATGCGGGAGATCGTCCGGCCGGGCCTCACGACCGAGGACCTCGACGAGGCCGCCGAAGAGTTCATCCGGAGCCACGAGGGAGCCACGCCGTCCTTCAAGGGACTCTACGGCTTCCCCAAGACCCTCTGCACCTCGATCGACGTCGAGATCGTCCACGGCATCCCGTCCACCCGGCGGGTGCTGGATGAGGGCAGCATCGTGAGCGTGGACGTGGGGGTGCAGCTCGAGGGGCTCCACGCCGACTCGGCCACCACGCTCGGCGTCGGCGAGATCTCGCCCGAGGTGGAGCGGCTGCTGGCGGTGACGCAGGAGTGCCTGGCGGCCGGGATCGCCCAGGCGCGGGTCGGGAACCACGTGGGCGACATCGGGCATGCCGTCCAGCAGGTGGCGGAAGGGGCGGGGTACGGCGTGGTCCGCGAGCTGGTGGGCCACGGGATCGGCACGCGGTTCCACGAGGAGCCGCAGGTGCCGAACTACGGCAGCCCCAAGCGCGGGCCCCGCCTGCTGGAAGGGATGACGCTCGCGATCGAGCCGATGATCACCATCGGCGACCCGACCACCCGGACCCTGGCCGACAAGTGGACCGTGGTGACGGTGGACGGCAGCCTCTCCGCCCACTTCGAGCACACGGTGGCGGTCACCGCCGGCGATCCGCGGATCCTCACCGCGGCCTGACGCTCAGGGCACCCGCTCCCCCAGCAGGTCCAGGACCCGCCGCTCTTCCCGCTCCACCCGCTCGAGCAGCTCGCCGGCCCGCGCCACCGCCCGCTCGGCCGCGGCGCGGTCGCTCGCGCCCGCGAGATTGCTCCGGACGGCCCAGTACGCACTCCGCGCGGCGGCGGCGGCGAGCAGCGCGCCCGTCGCGGCGTCGCCCAGCGCGGCGCTGAGCCCCCGCTCGGTCATGGCGGCTGCCAGATCCGCCGTCTCCGACAGCGCCTCGAGCAGGTCGAGCTGCACCGCGGCGCCTTCACGGAACGCGGCATCCCGGGCCGCCGTGCGTGCCGCCTTCTCCTCGGGAGTGCGTTTCGGCATGGCCAGCGTCGCGGTGAATCCGGCGAAGGTCTCGGCATCCCGCGAGGCGAGCCCGACCAGGCGGTCCCGCAGGCGGCCGGCGTGCTCGGCAGCGCTGGTGGCCTCGGCATGGACGTTCGCGTATTTCTCGCGATTGCCGGTCAGGCCCGCGACCATCTCGACCAGCGCGGCGCCGAGCGCGCCGGCAATCGCGGCGGCCGATCCGCCGGCAGGGGAGGGCGTCGGGGCGGCGAGGGCGACGAGCCAGTCGGTCAGGGTTCTATCGGAGTCGGTCATTGGCGTGCGCATCGGTGTTGGGGTCGTTGGTGAGGGCTGCGATCGCTTGAGAGGTTGGCACTGCTGCTGTACTCACCACAGAGGCACAGAGGACACGGAGGGTTCCCGAATCGGGACGGCGCCCTGGACCCGGGCAACACCAAAAAATTGATGGTGGCCCCGCTCCCCGATGCACTCCGATTTCCAGGACTCTCCGTGTCCCTCCGTGTCCTCTGTGCCTCTGTGGTGAGTACAGCCACGATCTCTTCCAGCTCACCCCCTCAGCTCGCGGCAAGCGTCTCCAGCAGCCACGCGTGCATACCCGGATTGCCCGCCACCACGGAGGTGTGCTCGACCCCGATGTGGCGCCCGGCGAGGTCGGTGACTACGCCGCCGGCCTCGCGGATGAGCAGGATGCCGCCCGCGATGTCCCAGGCGGAGAGGCGCTGCTCCCAGAACGCGTCGAACCGTCCGGCCGCCACATCGGCGAGGTCGAGCGCCGCCGAGCCGGGTCGGCGGATGCCGCTCGTGGCGGCGGACACGCGGGCGAACTGCGCCTGGTAGACCGGGAGTTGCGACGGATCCTTGAACGGGAAGCCGGTGCCGATCAGGCCGAACGCGGGATCGCCGATGTCGGAGACCGACAGCTTCCGCTCGCCCTGCCAGGCCCCGCCGCCCGCGGTGGCGGTGTACACCTCCTGACGAGCCACCTGCAGCACCACCGCCGCCTGCAGCTCGCCGTCCAGGGCGGCGGCAATGGACACCGCATAGCTCGGGAAATCGTGCAGGAAGTTGGTCGTACCGTCCAGCGGATCCACGATCCAGACCAGCCCGCCCGCCACCAGCGCCGGACTCAGCTCCTCCCCCACGAACCGACTGGACGGCTCGGCGGCGAGCAGCTCCTCGGTGATGATCCGCTCCGCCGTGCGGTCCACCTCGGTCACGAAGTCGTGGCTCCCCTTGAGCGTCCACCGGCCGGGGTCGGCCGGGCGCTCGACGCTCCGGAGGTAGTCGGCGGCCCGGCCCGCCGCGGCCCGGGCCAGGTGGAGTAAGTCCAAGGCAGACACTATCTTGCTGGCCTCCCGTGAACCGGGTAAGTTGGGAACCATGGCGCGCATATTTTCGGGGATTCAGCCGTCCGGCGAGCTCCACATCGGCAACTGGCTCGGCGCGGTCCAAAACTGGGTCACCCTGCAACAGAGCTATGAGTGCATCTACTGCGTCGTGGACCTCCACGCCGTCACGGGCAGGTACGACCAGACCACCCTGGCGCAGCGCACCCGCGACATGGCGATCGGGCTCCTGGCGTCGGGGATCGATCCCGAGCGCGCGGTCCTGTTCGTGCAGTCGCACGTGCCCGAGCATTCGGAGCTCCAGTGGCTGCTCAACACGATCACCCCGATCGGCGAGCTGGAGCGGATGACGCAGTTCAAAGATAAGGCGCAGCGGTTCGAAAGTGTCCCGGCGGGGCTGCTCAATTATCCCGTGCTCATGGCCGCCGACATCCTGCTGTACCGTGCCGACCTGGTGCCGGTGGGCGATGATCAGACGCAGCATCTCGAGCTCACCCGCGAGATCGCGCGCAAGTGGAACGCCGAATTCGGCGGGGGCGAGGAGTGGTTCCCCGAGCCCAAGCCGCTCCTGACCGAAGCCAAGCGGATCATGGGCCTCGACGGCCAGTCGAAGATGTCGAAGAGCCTCGGCAACACCATCGGGCTGCTCGACACGCCCGAGGAAATCTGGCAGAAGCTCCGCCCCGCCGTGACCGACCCGGCGCGGGTGACGAAGCGGGACCCCGGCACCCCCGAGGTGTGCAACATCTACCACCTGCACCGCTACTTCTCGCCGCCCGAAACGGTCGCGCTGGTGGCGGACAATTGCCGCGGCGCCCGGTGGGGCTGCCTCGACTGCAAGCGGGTCCTGGCCGACAACATGATCGCGACGCTCGCGCCGATCCGGGAGCGCGCGCTCGTGCTGCAGGGGCAGCCCGATCGAGTGGACGAAATTCTCGGCGACGGGGCGGCCACCGCGCGGCGGCTCGCGGCGGAGACGATGCGGGAGGTGCGAGACCGCATGGGCTTCCTCGCGCCGGCGCCCGCGCTCGTCGATCGGCCGAGATCCGGTTAACCACGGGCGAATACCCACGCCGGCGAGGTAGCATGGAGAAGATCATCAAGGCGGCCGTAGAGCGGGGCGCGTCGGACCTGCACATCAAGGCGGGCGACGTGTTTCGCGCGCGGATCAACGGCAAGCTGGTGGCGCTCACCAAGCAGCGGCTCACGCCCGACCAGACCCGGGCCATCGCGCTCAAGCTGATCAGCAGCGACGAGGACCGGGCCAGGATCGACCGGCTGCGCGACTTCGACTGCTCCTGGGGAATGCCGGGTGTCGGCCGGTTCCGGGTGAACGTGCTGCGGCAGCGCTCGTCCTTCATGATCGTGATGCGGGTGATCCCGTTCACCGTGCCCACGCTCGAATCGCTGCGGCTCCCGGAGGTCCTCGCGTCCATCGCCGAAGCGGAGCGGGGGCTCGTGCTGGTGACCGGGGTGAGCGGGAGCGGCAAGAGCTCCACCGTGGCGGCCATGGTGCACCACATCAACCGCACCCAGCACAAGCACGTCGTCACCATCGAGAACCCGATCGAGTTCCTGCACCGCGACCTGAGCTGCTCGATCACCCAGCGCGAGGTCGGCGTGGACACCGACAACCTGGCGATCGGCCTGCGCGCCGCGCTGCGGCAGGATCCCGACGTCGTCGTCCTCGGCGACATGGCCGACGCCGGCACGGTCGACACCGCCATCAAGGCCGCGGAGACGGGCCATCTCGTCATTGCCACCATGCCGACGCCCGACGTGGTCACCACCATCGAGCGGGTCCTCACCACGCTGCCCGGCGAGGAGCGGGAGATCGGCCGCATGCGGCTCTCCGAGGCGCTTCGGGCCATCGTCTCGCAGCAACTTCTGCCGCAGAAGGACGAGAAGGGCCGGGTGGCCGCGGTCGAGGTGCTCATCTCCACGCCCGCCGTCCGCGAATGCCTCAAGGACCCATCGCGCATCCGCGACCTCCGCCGGCACATGGCCGATGGGCGGAAGCAGCTCGGCACGCAGACGTTCGAGCAACACGTCGACGACCTGGTCGCGGGGGGTGCCATCACCGCCGACACCGGCAGGGTCGCGCTCTCGCTCGGTACCGCCGGCGGGACCGGCTCCTCCGGCAAGCGGGGCGCCCGGCAGGCCGCGTCGGCCTGACGGGCCGGCCGTGTCCGAGCTCGAGCTCACGATGCGCCGGGTGCTCGCGCTCCGGCGCGAGGCGGGCACGCCGGCCGCGACCGAGGCCCGGACTCTCGTCGCCGACCACCTCGCCGCGCTCGGCTATCGGGTCGAGCCTCAGCGTTTCTCGTTCCACCCCTCCAGCCTCCACGGGTTTCCCGTCTTCGGCGCCGGGCTCGGCGGCCTGGCGCTGCTGCAGCTGCCGCTGCTGACATCCGCCCGGGCCCCCGCGTGGGCCGCGGTGCTGCTGCTGGCGGGCGGATTGGCGGCGCTCGCGGCCATGGCCGCGGGGATCGGACTCGGGTGGCTGCCGCTCGGGGGCGAGCCCCGCGAGGACGCGAATCTCGTGGCCACCCGCGGCGACGAGCCGGTGCGGCGGTGGATCGTCGCCCACCTCGACAGCAAGGCGCAGGTGCAGTCGATGGCCGGGCGGCTGGTGGCGGTATGGGTGATCGGCCTCGCGGTGGCGGGGCTGCTGGCGCTCGTGCTCGCCCGCCTCGACGGGCCCGTGCCGCTGCCCGCGGCGGCGGCTGGCGCGGCGCTCGCCGTGCTCGCGGGCGGCCTGGCGGGCCGGGGAAGGCTTCGCGGCACCTCGCCCGGTGCGCGGGACAACGGGACCGGCGTCGCCGCCGCGCTGGCGGCGGCGGAGGCGTCGGATGTCGCCTCGACCGGCATCCTGATCACCGGGGCGGAGGAGTTCGGGATGGTGGGCGCGCGGGTGTTCGCGCGGGAGCGCGCCGGGCTGCTCCGGGGCGCCACGGTCGTGAACCTCGACACCATCGACCAGGAGGGCGAGCTCGCTCTCGTGTGCCACGACGACCGCGGCGCTGGCCTCGCGCGGGTGGAGGCGCTCCGCCTCGTGGCCGCCGGGCTCGCACCGCGGGTCCGCCGGCTCCCGGTCGGCATATTCACCGACAGCCTGCCGTTCGCGCGTGCGGGCGTGCCGGCGGTGACGATCGGGCGGCTCACGTGGCGGACCCTGCGGACCATCCACACGCCGGGCGACACGCCGGAAGGGCTTTCGCTGGATATGGCGGAGCGGGTGGGGCGGGCGCTCCGGGCGGACTGAGCGCACCGGGCGCACCGCGAATTGACTGCCGCCCGGCCCCCGCATAGGTTTGCCCGAGGATTCTGGAGCCCCGACCGGGGCTCTTTTCGTTGGGAGATGGGGAGCCGACATGTTCGACGCGAACACCGCCTGCGTGGTGGTCGTCGGGGCGCAGTGGGGCGACGAAGGCAAGGGCAAGCTGGTCGACGTGCTCTCCGAGCGGGTCGACTTCGTGGTGCGCTACCAGGGGGGCGCCAACGCGGGCCACACCGTGGTCATCGGCGACTCGCAATTCATCCTGCGCCAGATCCCGTCGGGCATCCTGCACCCCAACGTCACCTGCATCGTCGGAAACGGCGTCGTGCTCGAGCCCGAGACGTTCTTCGGCGAGCTGGACGAGCTGGCCCGGCGGGGGGTCGACACCGCCGGGCGCATCTTCGTCTCCGACCGCGCCCATCTGGTCCTCCCATACCACAAGCTGCTCGACGCCGCCAGCGAGCGCAGCCAGCAGCTCGGCACCACCGGCCGCGGCATCGGCCCCGCGTACGAGGACAAGTACGGCCGCCGAGGCATCCGGGTCGCCGACCTCCGGCACCTCGAGTGTGCCCGGACGATGCTGGCCGAGCGAGTGGAGCGCGCCAACCGGCTGCTCGAGCTCCTGGGCAGCCCGGAGCGCGCCTCGCTCGAAGCGCACGTGACGCTGCTCGAGCGCCTGGCGCCCCGGGTGCTGCCGCTCGCGGCCGACACCGGGCTGCTGGTGTACCGCGCTGTCCGCGAGGGCCGGCCGGTGCTGCTCGAGGGTGCGCAGGGCGCGCTGCTCGACGTGGACCACGGTACGTATCCGTACGTCACCTCGTCCAACACCACCGCCGGCGGCGCCGCCGTGGGGGCCGGGATCGGGCCCACCGCCATCGGGGGGGTGCTGGGTGTGGTGAAGGCGTACACCACCCGGGTGGGCAACGGTCCGCTCCCCACCGAGGCCGACACCGCCACCGGCGACCGGCTGCGGGAGCTCGGCGGCGAGTTCGGCTCGGTCACGGGCCGGGCGCGGCGCTGCGGCTGGTTCGACGCCACGGTGGTACGCTACGCGGTGCGGGTCAACGGGCTCACCGGCCTTGCCGTCACCAAGCTGGACGTGCTCGACTCGTTCGCGGAGATCCCGGTCTGCACCGCCTACCGGCTCGACGGCGAGAGCTGCGAGCAGATCCCGGCGGAGGCCGACGCGCTGGGGCGGGTACAGCCGATCTACGAGACGCTGCCCGGCTGGCGGCGGCCCACCGGCGGGGCCCGGACGCTGGCCGATCTTCCGCCGGCGGCCCGGGCGTACCTCGACCGGCTCGAGTCGCTCTCGGAGACGCCGCTCCGCTACGTCAGCGTCGGCACCCGCCGCGACCAGATCATCGAAGTATGACCGAGACCACCGATGTTCTCGTCATCGGCGCCGGCCCCTGCGGCCTCGCCGCCGCCATCGCCGCGAAACAGGCGGGACTCGCGTGCATGGTGCTCGACCGCCGCACCGTGGTCTCGACCATCGAGCGCTACCCGCTGGCCATGACGTTCTTCTCGACCCCCGAGCGGATCGAGATCGGCGGGATTCCGTTCATCGCGAGCCACGAGAAGCCCACCCGCCAGGACGGGCTCATCTACTACCGCCGGGTCGCCGACCACTACGCCCTCGACGTCCGGCCGGGCGAAGAAGTCGTGGACGTCGCGCGCGAGGCGGACGGCGGCTTCCGCGCGCAAGTGGCCCGCGCGCACGACCGGAAGGAGTATCTGGCCGCGAACGTGGTGTTCGCCACCGGCTACTTCGACAACCCGAACTTCCTCCGCATCCCGGGCGAGGACCTCCCGCACGTCCACCACTACTTTCTCGAGGGCCACCGGTACTGGCACCGCCGCGTCATCGTGATCGGCGCGGGGAACAGCAGCGTGGACGCGGCGCTGGAGTGCTGGCGCGCCGGCGCCACGGTCACGCTGGTGCACTTCGGCGAGGGATTCGACCGGACGGTCAAGGCCTGGGTGCTGCCGGACATCACCAACCGGGTGAACCAGGGGAGCATCGGCGTACGCTGGCGCTCGCGGGTGCGGGCCATCACGCCGACCGACGTGGAAGTGGTGTCGGACGTCACCGGGGCGGTCGAGCGGATCCCGGCCGACGCGGTCCTCGCCATGACCGGCTATCACGCCGACACCTCGCTGCTCCGGCGGCTGGACGTGCCGGTGGACGAAGCCAGCGGCGTGCCGGCCCACGATGAGCGCACCATGGGCACGCCGGTGGAGGGGCTGTACCTGGCCGGCGTCATCGCCAGCGGCAACGACGCGAACCGGCTCTTCATCGAGAACGCGCGGGGGCACGGCGAGCTGATCGTGCGGGACATCCTGGCCCGCCGGCGGGCCGCGGCGCCGCGGGCGGGCCGGAAGGTAGCGCGCTAACCGCTCCCAAGGATCGCGATTCGACGACGACCCTACGCCGACTCCTCCAGCGCGATCCGGTGGTCCCATCGCCGCATCATCTCGATGAACGCGGCCACCATCGCCGGGTCGAACTCGGTCCCGGCGCGCGCGTGCAGGTAGTCCAGCGCTTCGGTCGAGGACCAGGCTTCGCGGTATGGCCGCCGGGTGCGGAGCGCGTCGTACACGTCGCATACGTGGACCAGGCGGCTGGCCTGGTGGAGCGGCCGGGTGTAGCACGCCCGCGGGTAGCCGCCGCCGTCGTGGCAGCGGTGGTGCTCGTAGGCCACTACCGCGGCCAGATCGAGCGGGTCGGTGCCCTCGAGGAGCATGCGCGCGCCGTCCGCGGGGTGCGCTTCCACCACCTGCCGCTCCTCGGTCGTGAGCTTCCCCGGCTTCGCGAGGATCTCGCGCGGGATCCGGACCTTGCCGAGATCGTGCAGCAGCCCCGCCATCCCGAAGCCGCGCACCGCCGGCGGCGCCAGCCCGAGCGACTCCCCCAGCGCCATGCTCAGCACCGAGACGTTCATGGAGTGGGTCGTGGTGTACTGGTCGAAGTCCTTGAGCTGGAGCAGCGGGAGCACCATGGTCTGGCCGGCGTGCATCGCGAGCGAGAGCGACCGGACGACGCCGTAGGCCTCGAGCAGCGGCACGCTCTTGCCCGTGCCGACCTCCTGATGCACCCAGCTGGTTGCCTCGCGCTCCTCGCGGAGCGAATAGGTGAGGGTGGCCACCGGGAGCGGCGCCTCGGGGACCGCCTCCCCCTCCCGCTCGTCCAGGCGGACCCGGCCGAAACGGATTCCCTCGGGTCCGTCCTGCCACAGTCCGGGTGGAGCGTCGCCGGCCAGGCCGAGCATCGCGGCCGTGTGTGCGAGAAACCGCTCGAAGTGCTCCGCGCTCACGGCCGCCGTCACCTCGATCCGCTCGATGCCGCAGCGCGCGAAGCGGGCGCTCCACTCCCAGTGCTCGAGCTCGGGCAGCAGGTCGGGCCCGAACAGGACCTCGTCGGGAAAGAAGGTGAACACCAGGTGTGCGGCGCCGCGCTGCAGCTCTTCGAGCCGTCGCTGCGCGTCCTCCGCGGCCCGTACCGCGGCCGGATGCTCATCGCCGTAGAGTCCGAGGGTCGAGAGGGCGTGCGAGAGCGCGGTCAGGAAGCGGACCGGATCGCTCATGCCAGGCGCATCCTCGCGGCCAGCCGGATCTCCGGATCGTCGTGCGCGCGCGCGACGGCGAGGAGCCCGTCCACCTGGGGATGGCCGTTCCAGTACCGCGCCAGCGACGAGACCGCCGCGAGCACCACCGGCGACTTGGTCTCCAGCCGCCAGCCGAGCAGGTGCCGCCGCGCGCCCGCCAGCTCGAGCACGGCGGGCAGCGAGCGCTGGCCGCCGCTCCGCGCCAGCGCCCGCACGGCCAGCGCCCGGAGCTCGGGCGGGCGCCGGCGGTCCGCGACGAACCGCTCCAGCGTCGGCAGGGCTTCGGCGGGACACGACTCGTGCGCCGCCCGGAGGACCAGGGTCACGATGTCGGGGCTGGGGTCGTTCAGCCCGTGCGTGATCGCGGAGACCCGGTGCGGGGGAAAGTCGAGGAGCAGCTTGTACGCCTCGCGGCGCAGGCGGGGCTCGGGGTGCCGCGCGTACGACACGGCGGAAAACCCGTGGGGCCAGGTGCGCAGCCGGCGAAGCAGGACCAGCAGGTTGCGTTGCACGTACCAGGGGGCGTCCCGGAGCCGGGCCGCCGCGGCGGCGGCCGCGGCCGGCCCGATCTCGGCCAGCAGCAGCAGGGTCCGCGCGCGTACCGAGCGATCCGTCGCCCGTTCGAGCAGATCGAGCAGCGGCTCCGTCGCCGCGGGGCCGAGCTGGCCCGCCAGGCCTTCGATCGCGGGGAAGTCGAGCTGCGGAGTCGCGAGGACCTCCCGCAGCCGGGCCGGCGTGGCCACCCGCTCCCAGAGAACGGTCGCGAGCTCCTTCGAGCACTCCGGCGCCGCCCGCAGCGCGCCGATGACCAGGCCGAGGCGGCCATCGCTCAGCATGAGCTCCATCGCGGCGGTGACCCGCGGGCCGGGGCAGCCGATCTCCAGCGCGATCTGCAGGACGGTCTCGGCCTCACAGTCGAGCGGCTCCTCGGCGGATGCGGGCGCGCCCGGGGATTCTCGGACCATGCCGTCGAGCACCGCGGTATAGCTGCCTGGATTGGGGTCTTCGAGCTCCCAGTCGGTGATGAGGCGCGCGACGTTCCGCCGGAGCATCGACTCGGCCTCGGCCCGGGCCGGCGCCGGACCCTCGCCGGCGTGATGGGCGAACTTGTGCAGGAGGCGCAGGAGCTGATGCGAAATCGTCTGACCCGTGGTCGCCGCCGCCGCCTCCACCACTTCGACGACGGCATCCACGGCCAGCACCTCCGCGACGGTGAGCGCGAACCGACGCCGCTCGGCGTGGTCGGCACCGGCCTCGAGCACGCGACGCAGCGTGTCGGGCTTGAGTGATGACACGAGCCGGGAGACGCGCTCCCGCGCGCGCGGCTCCCACGCACCCGGCCGGCCGGACATCTCCTCCGCGATCTGTCCCAGGTAATCGAGCACCACGCGGTCATAGGCGACGTCGTCGGGCTGCATGTCGATGGCACGTGCCACGAGCAGCGGATCGTTCACCTCCTCGGGCGTCTCGCCATCGCCGGACAGCGCGAGATGCGCGAGACCGAGCCACAGCGCGCCGCCGGGCGCACCGCCGGTCCCGGTCTCGCCGTCGTCCGTCTGGAGCAGGAGCCGGGTGAGCTCCGGCGGCTGGACCTTGAGATGGGGCCAGGACTCGCCCGCGCCGGGGCGGAGGCCGAGGGGGCCGGCGTCCCCCTGCGGGTCCGCGGCGAGGGCATCGAGCAGCTCGTCGATCTCGTGCAGCGTCAGGCCCTGCTCGAAGCGGATAGTCGCGATCCGGTGGCGGTGCAGCCGGCGCGCGAGATCGCTGAGCAGGGCGTTGCGCGGGTCGGTCGCGACACCCGCGACGATGAGCTGGTGCCGGGCGACTCCGATCGCCAGCGAATCCCGGGAGGCAAGGAGCGATTCCAGCCGATCGACGAACCGTTCGGCGGACTCCTGGAGGTGCGGGTGGCCCGTGGGGTACATCGCCCGCTTGTGCAGCACGATCGAGAACTCGACGAGAAAATCCGCGAGGTCCCGGGCGAGCGCCGCGACGGAACGCGCTCCGGACGGCGGTAGCGCGGAGCTGCTCCTCTCGTCGGCAGGGTTCATGGGCCTGGTGGGTGAAGGTGGCGCAGTGCCGCGCAAGATCCCAGCCAGCCCCGCTGTCATCTAAACCATTGGCACATTTGGTGTTGCGCACCGCCGCCGTGGTGCCCGGCGCCCGGCGTCACCGGTTCCCTGCCCGAAATGGGGCGTCGCGCAAACGGGAGCCCGGGGGGCCGCTTCCTTGCCGTCCCGTCCGGGCCTATTTTCCTGCCTCCCGGCCGCGCCATTCCCCGCCGGCGCCATCCCCTCACGACACCCGACGTCCTCCATGGCCGACACCACCCTGATGGACAAGCTGGTCTCCCTCTGCAAGCGCCGCGGCTTCGTGTTCCAGTCATCGGAGATCTACGGCGGCCTCGGCTCCGTGTGGGACTACGGTCCGCTGGGCGTGGAGCTCAAGAAGAACGTCAAGGACCGCTGGTGGCAGGCCATGGTCCATGCCCGCGACGACATCGAGGGGCTCGACGCCGCCATCCTGATGCACCCGCGCGTGTGGGAGGCGTCGGGCCACGTCGCCGGATTCACCGACCCGCTGGTGGACTGCCGGCAGTGCAAGAACCGCTTCCGGGCGGACGACCCGCGCATCAAGGGCACACCGGGCCAGCCCGACGCGCAGTGCCCCGTGTGCGGCAGCCGCGGGACGCTGACCGAGCCGCGCCTGTTCAACCTCATGTTCAAGACCTTCATGGGGCCGGTCGAGGAGCAGGCGGCGGTGATCTACCTGCGGCCCGAGACCGCCCAGGGGATCTACGTCAACTACCTGAACGTGCTGCAGAGCTCGCGGCAGCGGATCCCGTTCGGAATCGCCCAGATCGGCAAGGCGTTCCGCAACGAAATCACGCCGGGCAACTTCATCTTCCGGACCCGCGAGTTCGAGCAGATGGAAATGCAGTTCTTCGTCAAGCCCGGCACCGACGGCGAGTGGTTCGAGCGCTGGCGCGAGTGGCGGATGGAGTGGCACCGCGGGCTGGGGCTCACCCCATCGCGGCTCCAGTGGCATCAGCACGGCCCGGCCGAGCTGGCCCACTACGCGCGCACCGCGTTCGACATCGAGTACGAGTTCCCGTTCGGATGGCAGGAAATCGAGGGCATCCACAACCGGGGCGACTTCGATCTCGGGCGCCATCAGGAGTACTCTGGCAAGAAGCTCGAGTATTTCGATCAGGTCGCCAACGAGCGCTACCTCCCGAATATCGTGGAGACCTCCGCGGGCGCCGACCGGGTCACGCTCACGCTGCTGGTGGATGCGTACCGGGAGGAGGAGGTCGAGGGGGAAACCCGCGTGGTGCTGGGATTGCACCCGGCGGTGGCGCCGATCAAGGCCGGGGTGTTCCCGCTGGTGAAGAAGGACGGGATGCCCGAGCTCGCGACGGCGCTCTACCACGACCTCAAGCGCCGCTTCCCCGCGTTCTACGACGACAGCGGCGCCATCGGCCGGCGCTACCGCCGGATGGACGAGGCCGGCACGCCGTTCGGCGTCACCGTCGACGGCGAAACGACCGCCCAGGGCACCGTGACGGTCCGGCACCGCGATTCCATGCTGCAGGAGCGCGTGGCGCTCGACCGGGTGGCCGGCTATGTGACGGAGCGCCTGGGCCGGGACTGAGTCCGAATGCGCCTCTCCGACTTCGAAGCGATGGTGGCGCGAATGGCGGGCGAGGTGCCGCGCGAGTTCCTCGACGGGGTCGCCGGGATCACGGTATCGCCGCGCACGCTGCCGCATCCGGACCGCCCGGGAATCTTCACCCTCGGCGAATGCATTCCGCTCCCCACGACCGACGCCGCCGGCCCCGACGGCGTTCAGAGCCGGATCGTCCTCTACCACGGCTCGTTCGCCGCGCTCGCCGAGCAGGCGCCGGGCTTCGACTGGCGCGAGGAGGCGTTCGAGACCCTTACCCACGAGCTCCGGCACCACCTCGAATGGCGGGCCCGCGCGCCCGATCTCGAGGATCTCGACTGGGCGGTCGAGCAGAACTACGCGCGGCAGGACGGGGAAGCATTCGATCCCGTGTTCTACCTGGCCGGCACGCCGGTGGCGGACGACGCCTGGCGGGTGGAGGACGACGTCTTTCTCGACCGGATCGTGACCCGCGCGCCGGGGGCCGTT
Organism: Gemmatimonadales bacterium; assembly: GCA_035699205.1. GTDB lineage: Bacteria > Gemmatimonadota > Gemmatimonadetes > Gemmatimonadales > GWC2-71-9 > CAVVWJ01. Next base: position 2,163 of record DASSBA010000219.1, on the reverse strand, counting down.
CCCGTCCGCTGGAGCGGCCTGGACTACATGGTACCGGTGCCCGCTGGCGTCACGCTCCCTGCGTTCCTCGTGCTCGAGGGTGTGGCCGGGGCACCCGAGGGCGAGCTGGTGCTGGTTCTGCGCCGAAAGCCCGGCCTGCTGGCGCTCTTCCGGCCGGTGCGGACCTACCGCGCCGCCGTGCGGGTGACGGAGCGGCACGATTATCTTCCCGGCACCGCGCCGGCCGAGGGCCGGGACTGAGCTCATCTCGCTGACTGGATACCCCATGGTGTACGAGATCGTGACCGCGCTGGAGGGCGCGGAGGTGCTGCAGCGCGCCAAGCGGTTCTTCGCGGAGCGGGTGCCCATGCAGGCGGCGTTTCCGGAAAAGGAAGGGCCCGGCTTCCTGACGCTGCGGGGGCAGGGCGGCGAAGAGATCGCGATCGGCCTGACGCCGGTGCCCGGCGGCACCCGGGTGCGGGCCTCGACGCTGTTCTTCGACCAGCCGCTCGACCGGTTCCTGGGCACGCTCCCCGTGACGCTCGAGCAGTCCGCATGAGCGCGACCCTCCCGCTGCGGGTGATGGTCCAGGACGCGTGGGACGAGGTGCCGTTCGATCTTCCCATCGAGACTTCGCTCGCCGAGCTGAAGCGCCGTGCGCTCCAGGCCACCCGGGTCGTGCGCAACCCGGACGGCTACGTGCTCAAGTTCCGTGGTTTCGAGCTGCAGGACGAGTCGCTGTCCCTCGCCGAGGCGGGGCTGGTGCCCAACGGTGCGCTGATCGTGCTACCGAAGCGGCGGAGGGCGGTGAGGTAAGCCCCGGGCAGGAATGTCCAATAGCGCGGCGCCGCACCGGTAGGGAGGCCACCCGGCGAAGGGCGATGAGCCCGCAGGACTGTCGGCTTGTCCGGAGGGCTCATCGCCCTTCGCCGGGTGGCCGGCTTCGGTGGGATCGACCCGGCTCCTGCGTCCGCCCGCGTCGGTGGGGCGAGGGTGCACCACCTCCAGACAAGCCGACAGTCTTCCGGTGGCGCACCCTCGTCCCACCGACTCCACTCCGTGAGCTGAGCCGAGCCTGGTGCCCGTCCCCATCTTCACTCACCCCGACTGCCTCCGTCACGACCCGGGACACGATCATCCGGAGACTCCGGCGCGATTGGGCGTGCTGCTCGAGCGCGCCCGGGCGGAGCCGGGCGTCGAGGTTCGCGAGGTTCCGGCGGGCCCGGTCGAAGCGCTGCTCGAGGTACATCCGCGGCCCTATCTCGAACGCCTGGAGGCGATCAGCGCCGCCGGCGGCGGCGCGCTCTCCCTGGACACCGTGCTGAACGACGCGAGCTGGGCCGCCGTGCTCGGAGCGACGGGCGCGGTACTGGCCGCCGTGGACCACGCCCACGCCGGGCGCGGGCATGCGTTCGCCGCCGTGCGGCCGCCCGGGCATCATGCGCTCGCCTCGGAGGGGATGGGATTCTGCCTGGTGGGCAACGCCGTGGTGGCGGCGCGGCATGCGCAGCAGGCCGGGCGCCAGCGCGTGCTCATCGTGGACTGGGACGTGCACCACGGCAACGGCACCCAGGCGCTGATGGAGCACGACGCCACTATCCGCTACGTCTCCCTCCACCAGCACCCGTGGTATCCCGGGACGGGGATGGCGGACGAGCGCGGAGTGGGCAATGTCTTCAACGTGCCGCGCGGGCCCGGCGCGCCGCCGGCGCGCTACGTGGACGATCTCTGGGCGGCCATCATGGCCGCCACCTCGGGGTGGTCACCCGCGATCATCCTCGTCTCCGCCGGTTTCGATGCCATGCGCGGCGATCCGCTGGGCGGGTTCACGCTGGAGCCGGAGCACTACGCCGACCTGACGCGCCGGCTTCGCGAGCGCCTCCCCGGGGTCCCGATCGTCGGGCTGCTCGAGGGCGGCTACGTCCCCAAGCGGCTGGCGGACGGGGTGCTGGCGCATGCGCTGGCGCTCCAATGAGGACGGAGGGACGGGCCTTTCCCCTCCGTCCCTCCGTCTCTCCGCCCCTCCATCTATATTCCGCCCTCTCCCACCCCAACGTCCGGCGAGGACCCCGTGGCCCAGCACCTCCACATGGAAGCCGAGTTTCTCGAGTTGCGCACGAAGCACCCGTTCATCATCGCGCGCGGGGGGCGGAGCGACTATCGGACGATCTGGGTGCGGCTGCG
>DASSBA010000218.1:0-1035 GCA_035699205.1 Gemmatimonadales bacterium | reverse complement strand
TCGAGCGGATATGCCGGGCCCCAGCGGGCCGCTGCCGCGGGCCAGGCCGACTCGGCCCATGCACGAATGACGTAATCGTCGGGCCGGCGTGCACGGCTGAGGAAGAGCCGCTGCACATCGGCCGCTGCCGCGGGGCTGGCTCCGGATATCTGCCGCAGCCCATCGAGCGCCGCGAGCGCCGCATCCGGGAATGAATCGCGAGCCGCCCGGCCGTATGCATCCACCAGGAGGCCCACATCGGAAGGGTCGTGGATTCGCGCCAGGATCCCGGCGGCGACGGCGCGGACCACGGCATCGGGCGATCGAAGCCGGGCCCGCGCCTCCGCCAGCACGTCGGCTCCCGGCGCCGCTGCACCGGACGACCAGGCGAGCAATGCAGCTGCGGCCACCCTGGGGTCGCGGTCGTTCACGAGGGCCGGCCGACCGGCCACGGCTTCGCCCGCTTCGGCCGCTGCCATTCGTCCCGCCCAGTCGGGCCGCGCTGCCCACGCCGCAAGCCTGGGACGAGCCGCGGCACTGTCGACGCGCGCGAGCGCAATCAGCGCCGCGCGACCGATCGCGAATACCGGCTTCCCGGCCAGCACCTTGTCCAGTTCACGCGTGGCGAGCGGACCGCCGAGGTCTCCCAGCGCCGCGATTGCCGCCACCCGCACGTTGGGGAGCGGATCATCGAGACGATCGGCCACGCGCCCAACCAGACTGGTGTCGCCCAGCGAACCCACGGCTCGGAGTGCCGCGATCCGCACGCCGTCATTCTCATCGGTAAGGAGCGGCGTGAAGAGCCGCGTGACCGTGGTCCGGCCGAGGCCGGCGCTATCGACGTAGGCGCGCGTGAAGGCGCGGACGGCAGCCGCTCGCGTGTAGGGCAGCGGATCGCGCACTGCCTCGGCCAGACGCCGGGCGGCGGAGACTGGTCGCAGGCGGCTCAGGGAGTACACCGCGCGCCAGCGCATGTCGCTGCTGGTATCGGTGACCAGAGGCAGGAGCGAGGCGACAGGGGCATCAGGCCCCAGCCGCCACGCCTCGATGGCGATC
>DASSBA010000217.1:0-8758 GCA_035699205.1 Gemmatimonadales bacterium | reverse complement strand
AAGTACACCGCCGGCCAGCCGTACGTCGGCGCCATCGTGCGGATGTTCCCGGGCCCCGGCGGTAACCGTGGCCGGTTCATCTCCTGGGATCCGATGAAGGGCAAAGTCAACTGGGAGATCAAGGAGCAGCTCGCGGCGTATGGCGGGGCGCTCACCACGGCCGGCGGGCTCGTCTTCTACGGCACCATGGAAGGCTGGCTCAAGGCGGTGGATCAGAAGTCCGGCAAGGTGCTCTGGCAGTTCAAGACCCCGTCGGGCATCATCGGAAGCCCGATGAGCTACCTCGGCCCGGACAAGAAGCAGTACATCGCGGTGTACTCGGGCATCGGTGGCTGGGCCGGTATCGGTGTGGCCGCCGGTATCGGGGCGGAAGACCCGACCGCGGGTCTGGGCGCGATCGGCGCGTTCGGCGACGCGGGCGAGTTCTCGAACCAGGGCGGCGTCATGACGGTCTTCTCGCGCTAGGTCTTCTCGCCTGCATGGCAGGGCGGCGCCCGCGCTCGACGCCGTTCCTGCCATCCGCGGCCCGATAAACGCCGAACTCCGCCTACGGCCGGAGTTCGGCGTTTTCGGTGACGAAGCCCGGGCCTCAGGAATGCCGCGAGCGGGTGATGGGCATCACCGCGGAGGACTTCCGGCGGCGGTAGCTAACCAAGTTTCCGGGCGTGAACGCGCCACGGGGACAGCGGACGACCGCCGCCGGGCAGTGCCGGATGGCACCGAGCGACCGCAGCAGATGCAGCAGGAAGGAGCAACCATGGCAACCGCACACGCCACGCAGACCGCGACCTGGCAGTTGGACCCCGCCCACTCGAGCGTCGAATTCTCGGTCAAGCATATGATGATGACCACGGTGCGTGGCCGCTTCAAGCAGGTCAGCGCCACGCTCACCGCCGACGAAGAGCACCCCGAGGGCTGCTGCGTCGAGGTCACGCTCGAGGTGGCGAGCCTCGACACCGGCGTCGCCGACCGCGACGCGCACCTCCGCTCGGCGGACTTCTTCGACGCCGAGCGCTATCCGCAGATCACCTTCAAGAGCAAGCGGCTCGACGGGAAGTTCGCGAAGGCGGGCGACCGCTTCCAGATGGTCGGCGACCTCACGATCTGCGACACGACGATGGAGGTGACGCTCGACTGCGAGTTCGCCGGGCGGGGGCAGGATCCGTGGGGGAAGCAGCGGGCCGGGTTCTCGGCGCGCGGCGAGATCGACCGCCGTGAGTGGGGCCTCAAATGGAACCAGGTGATCGAGACCGGCGGCGTGCTCGTCGCGAACAAGGTCCGCATCGAGGCCGAGGTGCAGTTCGTCGAGCAGGCCGACTGATGGGGGTGCCACTCGCCGGGACCCCCGGGCAGAGTAGGTGGAGTCTCCATGCCCCAGACCCTTGAACGAAGAGGTCACGATGAGAGCAACATTGCAGGACCCCGGGGCCCCGGGGGCGACTCAGCCCAAGGGACGCGAAGCGGGTGCTGGCAGCCGCGCCGAGTTGATCAAGTCCCTGAACCAGCAGCTGGCCGACGCGATCGATCTCCAGCTGCAGGCCAAGCAGGCGCATTGGAACGTGAAGGGCGCCAAATTTTCCGCACTCCACGAGCTGTTCGAGCAGGTAGCCGTGAACGTGGCGCACCACGCTGACCTGATAGCCGAACGGGCCGTACAGCTGGGCGGGCTCGCAGACGGCGTCGTGTCGGTGGTCGCGAAACACTCGGACCTGCCCGGCTTTCCGGCACGTATCACCGCAGGCCCGGACCACGTGCGGGCCATCGCTGGTGCACTGTCGGCCTTCGGCGCTAAGACGCGTCCAGGAATCGTTGAAGCCGAAGAGGCGGGGGATGCCGTCACGGCGGACATCCTGACGGAGATCTCCCGGGATGTCGACAAGCTGCTGTGGCTGGTCGAAGCTCACGTTGACGCGTAATCGGTAGAGAAGAGCAGGACGGCAACATTGCGCGGGCCGCCGCCTCCCGCCGAGCTCGCTCGAACGCGCAAGGCACGCGGCCTCAAGCTCAACTACCCAGAGGCCGTGTCCCTCATCTCGGAGGCGGTCTTCGAAGCGGCCCGCGAGGGCTGGAGGGAGTGCCGAGTCCGACCGCACTCCAGCAGGCCGAGGCGGTGTTCCTGGACGGCACCAGGCTGGTGTCCTGTCACGATCCGATTCGCTGAGATCGCGCTGCCATCGCACTCCGCGGGCCGGTAGTCGGAGGGTCGTCGCGGGTCCGGCCACGTGCCGGGCGCGCTGCACGTATTCGCGCCGAAGGTGCCTCGGTCCATGGCTGTGCCGCTTTCCCCGGTTGTATCCCGCCCCGTTCCGGGCCCGCAGACCGATGGCCTGCTGCTCGTCACCGCCGAATCATGCGACGCACATGCGGAAGTCGCGCGCCGGCTGTCGCGCCGCGGGCAACCGCTCGGACACCGTGCTGCTGATGCATCTCGGTGGTGCCGAGCAGCGGATGCGCGCCCACGGGGTGATCGAGAAGGCCGGCGCCGCGGGCTGTGAGTAAGGAACAGCCGCCCTCGAGCATTTGGTGCACGGCTACGTCCATCGAGGCAACGGCTGATGGCGGCGTCAAACACAGCTGGAGAGGCTCTGGCAATCAGCAACGTCACACAGGCGGACGTGGCTATCGTCGGCGCCGGCACGGCCGGGCTCACGGCGTTGCGCGAGGTTCGCGCTCGGACCGATGATTTCGTGCTGATCAATGCCGGCCCCTACGGTACGACCTGCGCCCGCGTCGGGTGCATGCCGTCCAAAGCCCTGATCGCGGCGGCGAATGCGTTCCACGCTCGGAAGAAGCTCGATGAGTTCGGCATCCGAGGAGGGAGTGGCCTTCGTGCCGACATCCCGGCGGTGCTTCGCCGCGTACGTTCGTTGCGGGACCGTTTCGTTGCGGGGGTGCTGAAGGCCACTGAGGACCTCGGCGCGCGCAACATCGCAGGACGCGCGCGGCTCGAAGGCGCCACCCGGGTAATTGTTGGCGAGCGCGTTATCCAAGCAGGTCAGATCGTATTGGCGCCCGGCTCGAGTCCGATCGTGCCGAAGCCTTGGCGTGCCCTCGGCGACCGCATTCTGACTTCCGATACGCTCTTTGACGAGGAGGATCTGCCGCGCCGGATTGGGGTGGTCGGTCTTGGTCCTCTCGGGGTGGAGATCGCACAGGCATTGGCGCGGCTCGGCATCGATGTCCACGGCTTCGACGCAGGTACACAGATCGCAGGGCTTTCGGACGAGAGGGTGGCCGATGCAGCGCGGGATAATCTCGCGAAAGAATGTGTCATCCATCTCGATGCGCAGATTGAACTCTCCAAGGCGGGTCCTGGCGTCGAGATGCGATGGGAGGGCGGGAGCGTCACCGTCGAGAAGGTCATCGCGGCGGTAGGCCGGCGCCCGAACGTGGATGGTCTGGGGCTCGAAACGCTTGGAGTGCCGCTCGACGAGGAGGGCATGCCCGAGGTCGACCCGATGACGATGCGGATTGGCACCACACCGGTCCTGCTGGCCGGCGACGCCAACGGGGACAAACCGTTGTTGCACGAGGCCGCCGACGAGGGCCACATCGCAGGCCTCAATGCAACCAGCAAGGACCCGATTCACCTGCCCAGGCGCACGCCGCTGAGCCTGGTGTTCTGCGATCCCGAGGTCGCTTCCGTTGGGCAGAGGGCGAAAGACCTCGATCCGGAAACCACGCTGATCGGAGAGGTGAGCTTCGCCCGCCAGGGCCGCGCGCGAATACTGCAAGAAAGCCGCGGGTTGCTGCGGATCTATGCGGCACGCCGCGACGGACGCCTGCTCGGTGCCGAGATGGCGATACCGGCAGCCGAGCACATGGTCCACCTCTTAGCCCTCGCGATCGGTCAGGAGCTCACCGTGCATGACCTGCTTCGGATGCCATTTTACCATCCCACCCTCGAGGAAGGACTGCGCACGGCCCTTCGCACTATCGCACGTGAACTGCCGCCATGCGCGCTGTCCGATCTCGCGCGCTGTGGATCGCTTGGGGCCGAGGCGCTGGACTAAAAGGAGAAACGGTCGCGCAGCAGTGTTGGCCGGAGATGCCGGAGCGGTTCGGGATCTGCGAGGATACCGGCGGCGACGTGACGGGCAGGGGCCGGCATCAGGACTCATCGATCAGGAGGACCACGTGCTGACATCAGCCGAACTGCACCGGCTCGCCCAGGAACTCGCCGGCTCCCGTGTGCTCAGCGTCTATCTCGAGACTCGGGTCACCGACCCGGCGATGCGGGACGCGTGGCGTCCCACGCTGACCACGGGTCTCCGCGAGGCACGCGGGCGCATCACCGACGACGCAGAGCGCGACGAGTTCGATCGCGCCGCCGCGCTTCTTGATGACGCCGACCCGGCGCCGGGGGGTGCCTGGGGCGCGCCGGGGTGGGTCGCCATCGCCACCGCCGAGGAACTGCACCACGTGGCCGACCTTCCGGTGCAGCCCTCGAGGCTCATCACCTGGCGCGATGGGCCGGTCATCTCGCCCTACCTGCGCGCGCTCAAGCAGGGGCGCCCTGTCATCGTGGCGGTGGTGGAGTCGCGCGGGGCGACGCTCTACCGCTATGCCTGGGACAAGCTCGAGGAACTCGAGGAGCTGGCTGCGCCGCTCGAGGACATACCGGGTGTCGAACGGATCACCGGTCCTGCGTCGAGTGCGGCGTCGGTCCCCGCGGCGCGCGGCGCCACCGGAACCGACGCGCCGCAGCAGCAGCAGGCGGCCGCGTTCCAGCGCCTGGCCAACTCGCTTGCCGGGCGGATCGAGCAGCTCGCGGGTGAGACGAGCTGGATCCTCATCGGTGGAACGACGGAGTGGGCCGGCCTGGCCGGCGCGGCGCTGCCACGCTACCTCGAGGCCCGCACGCTGGTCTCAGCGGGGCTCGATCACGACGCGTCGACGGACGAGATCGAGCGGGCGGCGAAGAGCGCGGCGACGGAGCTGCGCGGGGCGGAGGGAGGCCTGCTCGTCGACCAGCTCGTGGAGGGCGCGGGCGGCTACGGTCGCGCCGCGGCCGGCGTGCCCGCCGTGCAGCGTGCGCTCCTCGTGGAGGCGGTGGACCTGCTGCTCCTCTCGCCCGATTTCATCGGTGCGCACGAGCGGGACGCGGAGAATATGGTGCGCGCCGCGCTGGGCACGGGCGCCGACGTGGAGGTCCCGTCGGGCAGCGCGGCCGAGCGGTTGGACCAGGCGGCCGAGGGGATCGCCGCGCGACTGCGCTTCGCGGTCGAGGGCCAGTAGGGACGTCAGATCAGAGCGACGCACTCGCGGGTGGTGTCTGTCGCGTGCGCGAAACCCACCATGCGCCGAAAGGTGCGCGCCATGTGCGAGGCGTCGGCAAAGCCCGCATCGAGCGCGGCGTGCGTCAGGTTCTGCTTGAAGCCGAGGCGCTGGATGACGCGCTGAAGTCGTTGCCAGAGCACGTAGGTGCGGAACGGCTGCCCCACTTCCTCGACGAAGAGGTGTCGTAGGCGGCTGGGCGAGATGTGCAGATCGCGGGCGAGGTCGGGGAGCGTCACGCGGGCGGGCTGGCGCGGTGCCGGCGAAGCGCCGTACCACCTCGCGCGCCGCCGCCTCGAGCCGAGCGCCATCCCGTGACTGCTCCCAGAAACAGAACAGCAGCTCGGCCGCCGCTCGTGCCACCGCCTCGGCCAGCGCCGTGATCGCGCCGGGCGTTGTTCGCGCGCGCAAGGCCTGCCCCTCCAGCGTCTCGGGTTCGACGAAGACGATGGCGAAGCGCCGCCCAGACGTGTCGAGTCGTCGCCGAACGAAAGCTGCAAGGCGTGGTGCGCATGCACGGCCAGCGCTCCCGGCCCTCCGGCGATCCCGATCCAGAGGATCCCGCCGGGCCAGACGCAGACCTTTCCGCGGCCGCCGCGTGGCCGAGGTGACGCTGAGGGGGTGGGGAATGCATTGATGTAGTTGACGATAGATCCCTTCGGACCGAGTCGTAAGACAGTGTTGCGCGACACTGGGGCTGTCCGATCGAGGGGAGATGCCGTATGGTATCCACCGCCACATCGACCGGGTGTCCGCTCCATGACAGCCGTGGCCGCGACCACGCAGCTCTCCATCCGGCAGCCGCCGCCCGGAATGCTCGGCGCATCCTATACTCCCCTCCGTCATCAGGTCCGTACGATCGCCTCGCCGATCCCCCTGAGGCGGAACGCCACTTGAGCCCGCAGGAGATTACCATGACGACGCAACACCATGACCACACATCCCACGCGCATCATGGCCACGGAGGCCATGGACCGGTCGCGCACGGTGCGCCAGCCGACTGGCAGGCGGCCTACATCCGCGCGTACGAGTCCGCCCAACCGGCGCCAGGCCGCGACATCGTCGTCGTGGAGCTCGAGGCGTGCGAGATCGACTGGGAGTTCGTGCCGGGGCGGACGACCCGGGCGTGGGGCTTCAACGGACAGGTACCCGGCCCCACAATCGAGGCGCGAGTCGGCGACGTGCTCGAAGTGCGCCTCACGAACCGCCTCCCCGAACCAACGAGCATTCACTGGCACGGCCTCCGGCTGCCGGCGGCGATGGACGGCACCGACATGGTGCAGCACCCGATCACTCCGGGCGAGACGTTCAGGTACCGCTTCCTGCTTCCCGACGCCGGGACTTTCTGGTACCACCCGCACAGCAACGAGACCGTGCAGCTCGAGCGCGGGCTCTACGGCGCGCTCGTCGTGCGCGGCCCGGACGAGCCTGAGCTCGACGCCGAGCGGGTGCTCGTGCTCGACGACGTCGCGCTCGACAGGAAGGGCCAGATCAAGCCGCCCGGGTGGTGGATCGAGCAGCACGACGGCCGCCAGGGGGACACCTGCCTGATGAACGGGCGGCAGACGCCTGAGCTCACCGTCGCCGCCGGGCAGGTGGAGCGCTGGCGCGTCGTGAACGCCTCGAGCGCGCGTTACGTCCGGCTCTCGATCGGCGGTCGTCCCTTCACGATCATCGGCACCGACGGCGGCCTGATCGACGCGCCGGTGGCGGCGAGCGAGGTTCTGCTCACGCCCGGCGACCGCGTGGAGCTCGCCGTGGGGCCGTTCGCCGAGGGCGAGGTGCTCGGCGTGGACGCGCTGCGCTACGATCGCACCACGATGGCCCGGGCGCGGGAAGCGCGCTTCGGCTCGCTCCGCGTGGGCCCCGCCGCGCCGTCGCGCGCCTCGATCCCGGCCACACTGCGCGACATCGAGCCGCTCGTCACGGACCCCGTCACGCCGACGCGCGAGGTGCACCTTGGCGTGCGGCCGAGCCTCAAACGTGGCGCGCAGTTCGTCATCAACCAGGAGCCGCACCATCGGGATCAGCCGGTGCGGGTTGGCGAGCTGCAGGTCTGGGACGTGGTCAACGACACGCTGATGGACCACCCCTTCCACCTGCACGGCTTCTTCTTCCAGGTGCTCGCTGTGAACGGCGAACCACCGGCGTTCCGCTCGTGGGAGGACACGGTGAACGTGCCGCCGAAGGCCACGGTGCGGATCGCGTGGATGCCGGACGACCGGCCGGGGGAGTGGATGTACCACTGCCACATCCTCGAGCACCACGCCGGGGGGATGATGGCGCACTTCGCGGTCGTTCGGTGAATCGGACCGAAGGAGCCGTCATGAGCGCTAGGACAGTCGATCGCCCGTGTCTGCGTCTGTCGGCCGCGCTCCTGCTCGGGGGACAACTCCTGTACATCGTGGTCACCATGTTCCACGCCGATGGGGACGCGAACAACCACCCCGCCGTGTTCGCCCGGTACGCCGGAAGCGGAATGTGGACGGCCGTGCACCTCGGCCAGTTCGCGGCCATGGCGATCCTCCTCGCGGGGTTGCTCGCCCTGTACTTCGCCCTGGACGTTCAGGCCGGTACGGCGAAATGGGCGGGCCGATTCGGTGCCGCGTTGGCGGCGGCGACGCTGGGGCTCTACGGCGTCCTCCAGGCAGTGGACGGGGTCGCCCTGAAGCAGGCGGTGAGCGCGTGGGCGAGCGCCCCGGATGCCGAGAAGGCGGCGCGCTTCGCCAGCGCCGAGGCGATCCGCTGGCTCGAATGGGGGGTGAGAAGCTACCAGGACTTCACGCTGGGCCTCGCTCTGCTCCTGTTCGCGGCCGCGGTCGTGCGGACCGCGTGGGCTCCGCGGCCGATAGCCTACCTGATGGGGTTCTCCGGCCTCACCTATCTGGTGCAAGGCTGGGTGGTCGGCTCCGCCGGCTTCTCGCGAACCGAGACGATCGCAATCGTGCTGGCCTTCGTTCTGGATCTGGCGTGGATGATCTGGCTGGTGGTCATCTCCTGGCCGATGCGGGGTTCCGTGGTCCGTCGCCCGCCCGACGAGGGCGTGGGCCGCCCGACGCCATCTGCAGGGGGTCCGCTGTGATCTCGCCGGCCACCGGCACGCTGCTCATGTCGCTGACCGCATGCCTCGACCGCTGGCCGTGGATCGGTAATAGCACAACGCCGAACTCCAAGGACTGGATGGAGTTCGGCGCGGTGGTGAGAATCGGGGCGCGGGGATTTGAACCCCGGACCTCCTGCTCCCGAAGCAGGCGCGCTAACCGGGCTGCGCTACGCCCCGTGACTGCGGTAGGCGGGAACTGCGAGTACATGTCACGTTTTGGCGGTTCCCGCCATCCTGATGCGCCCTGAGGGACTCGAACCCCCAACCTTTTGATCCGTAGTCAAATGCTCTATCCAATTGAGCTAAGGGCGCGGCTCGATGGGCGGTACAAGACTCGAACTTGTGACCTCCACGATGTCAACGTGGCGCTCTAACCAA
>DASSBA010000216.1:0-29552 GCA_035699205.1 Gemmatimonadales bacterium | reverse complement strand
ACCCAGGACACCGCGGGCCCGCTCTGCCGCACCGTGGCCGACGCGGCCGCGCTGCTCACCGCCCTGGCCGGCCCCGACCCGCGCGACCGCGCGACCGCCGCCGCCGCGGGGCACCGGGCGCCCGACTACACCCGGTTCCTCGATCCGGCGGGGCTTCGTGGCGCCAGGATCGGCGTGGCCCGGGAGAAGTTCTTCGGCTACAGCGACGTGGCCGACCGGCTCGCGGAGGCGGCGCTCGACGCCATGCGCGGCGCCGGCGCCGTCATCGTGGACCCGGCGGACATCCCGCACGCGGGCACCTACGACGAGGCCGAGCTCGAAGTGCTGCTGTACGAGTTGAAGGCGGATCTCAACGGGTATCTCGCGACGCTCGGGCCGGCCGCGCCGGTCCGCACGCTCGCGGACGTCATCGCCTTCAACGACCGCGAGCACGACCGCGAGATGCCGTATTTCGGCCAGGAGCTGTTCGCGCGCGCCGAGGCGAAGGGGCCGCTCACGACACCGGCGTACCGCGCGGCGCTGCACGCGTGCGCTCGGCTGTCGCGCACGCTCGGCCTCGACGCGGTCATGAGGCGGCACCGGCTGGACGCGCTCGTCGCGCCGACCGGCAATCCCGCCTGGCCCACCGACCTCGTGAACGGCGACCACTTCACCGGCTCGAGCTCGACGCCGGCCGCGGTGGCGGGATATCCGAGCGTGAGCGTGCCGATGGGGGAGGCCTGGGGTCTGCCGGTGAATCTCTCGTTCGTCGGCCGGGCGTGGAGCGAACCGGTGCTGATCCGGCTGGCGTATGCATTCGAGCAGATAACCATGCATCGGACATCGCCGCGGTTCCTGCCGACCCTCGCTTGACTCTCCTCTCGGTGAGGTGGATTTTCCACCCCGGATCACGTCTCCTCCAACCGGGACCTGCATGGCCGTCACCAGCACTGTCGCCCCCGATCCGGCCGCCCGGGCCGGGCTGTCTCGGGACCAACTCCTCGAACTCTACTACTGGATGCGCCTGACCCGGTCGCTCGAGGAGCGGCTGGTCAACCTGTATCGGCAGACGAAGGTGGTGGGCGGACTGTTCCGCTCGCTGGGCCAGGAGGCCTGCGCGGTGGGCTCCGCCTACGCGCTCCGGCGCGAGGACGTACTGTCCCCGCTCATCCGCAATCTCGGCTCGATGCTGGTGAAGGGCGCCACTCCGCTCGAGGTCCTGCGGCAGTACATGGCCAAGGGCGATTCGCCGACCCGCGGCCGCGAGCTCAATATCCACTTCGGCGACGTCGTGGACCGGAACTTCATCGGCCAGATCTCGCACCTGGGCGACATGGTGCCGGTCATGGCCGGCGTGACCCTGACCTTCAGGATGCGGCAGGAGCCGCGCGTCGGCCTGGTCTACGTCGGCGACGGCGCCACCTCCACCGGCGCCTTCCACGAGGGGATCAACTTCGCCGCGGTCCAGCGCTGTCCGCTGGTGGTGGTCATCGAAAACAATCGCTACGCGTACTCCACCCCGACCGCGCGGCAGTGCGCCGCCGAGCGGCTGGCCGACAAGGCCGCAGGCTACGGCATTCCCGGTGTGCGCGCGGACGGCAACGACGTCGTCGCGGCCTATCAGGTGACCCGAGACGCGGTGGCCCGCGCCCGCCGCGGCGAAGGCGTGACCCTGATCGAGCTGATGACCTACCGCAGGAAGGGCCACGCGGAGCACGACAACCAGTCCTACGTCCCCGCCGGCGAGATCGAGCGCTGGGCCAGCGAGAACGATCCGCTCGACCGGTACGCGCGGCGTCTCACCGGCGCCGAGGGGATCGCGGCGGCGGAGCTCGAGGCGATCGACGCCCGGGTCCAGTCGGAGATCGATGAGGCCACCGATCTCGCCGAGCAGTCCCCGGCGCCCGAGCCGCGCGACTGCCTGACCGGCGTCTACGCCGATCCGCCCGGGGCGCCGGCGCTCTGGTACCGCGAGGGAATCCGGAGCGCGGTGGACCGGCACGAGCGGCCGGCCGGCTGGGGGACGCACGATGGCTGAGGCCACCTACCTCGAGGCGATCCGCCAGGGGCTGTTCGAGGAGATGGAGCGCGACCCGAGCGTCTTCTGCATGGGCGAGGACATCGGCGCGTACGGCGGCGCGTTCAAGGTCACGGAGGGGCTGCTCGATCGGTTCGGCGCCGAGCGCGTGATCGACACGCCCATCAGCGAGACCGGCTTCGTGGGCGCCGCGGCGGGGGCCGCACACATGGGGATGCGGCCGGTCTGCGAGATGCAGTTCATCGATTTCGTGTCCAGCGCCTACAGCATCCTCACCAACTACGTCGCCACCGCGCGCTACCGGGCGTCGCTGCCCTGCCCGATGGTGGTACGCGGCCCCAGCGGTGGATACGTGCGCGGGGGACCGTTCCATTCGCAGAACCCCGAAGCGGCGTTCCTCCACACGCCCGGGCTCAAGATCGTCTACCCCGCCACGGCGAGCGACGCGAAGGGGCTGATCAAGAGCGCCATCCGCGACGACGACTGCGTGCTCTTCTTCGAGCACAAGTATCTCTACCGCCGGATCAAGGAAGCGCTGCCCCAGGGCGACCACGTCGTGCCGATCGGCCGGGCGCGCCTGGCGCGCGAGGGCACCGGCCTGAGCATCATCACCTACGCCGCGACGGTGTGGAAGGCCCTGGAAGCGGCGGAGCAACTGCAGCGGGAAGACGGCCTCTCGGTCGAGGTGCTCGATCTCCGCTCGCTGCTCCCGCTGGACGACGAGGCGATCGTCGCGACCGTGAAGAAAACCAACCGCGCGCTCATCGTGCACGAGGACACCGTGACCGGCGGCATCGCGGGCGAGATCACCGCCCGCATCAACGAGCTCGCCTTCGAGTGGCTGGACGCGCCGGTCAGGCGCGTCGCCGCCCACGACGTGCCGCTCCCGTACGCGCCGCAGCTCGAGGACTTCGTCCTCCCGCAGGCTCCGGACATCGTCCGGGCTGCCCGCTGGCTCGCGGCGTACTGATCGGAGACCGAGTATGGCCAGGATCGACGTGATCATGCCGCAGATGGGGGAATCCATCGCCGAAGGGACCCTGTCGCGCTGGATCAAGCAGGTGGGCGACGCGGTCAAGCGCGACGAGCCGATTTTCGAGATCTCGACCGACAAGGTGGACGCCGAGATCCCCGCGCCGGCGGCGGGGGTGCTGGCCGAGATCCTCGTGCAGGAGGGACAGACCGTCGCGGTGCAGACGGTGGTGGCCAAGATCGAAACCGAGGCGGGTGCCGGCGCCGCCGCGTCGGCGCCGGCGCCGTCCGCGCCGCCTCCGCAGGCGCCGGTCCCCGAGAAGCCGGCGCCGCCGAGCGCGCCCCCGGCGCCGCTGGCGCCGGCCCCCGCCGCGCCGCCGCGGCCGTCCCCCGCGCCCGCGCCGGAACCCACCCGTCCCGCCGCCGAGCGCGGCGCCCCTGCCCCCGTCCCCGCCCGCGGCGGCGGCAACGGCGGCGAGACGGCCGAGGAGCGCCTGCGCCGGAAGTCCACGCCGCTGGTTCGCAAGATGGCGGCCGAGCACAACCTCGACCTGAGCGCCATTCCGGGCAGCGGACTCGCGGGCCGGGTCACCAGGAACGACATCCTGAGCTACCTCGAGGCCGGCGTTCCCACCGCCGGCGGGGCACCAGCCGCCCCGCCGGCCGCGCCGCCGTCGACCGCGGCCCCCGCGCCCGGGCCGACGCGCGCGGCGCCCGGCGTCGAGGCCTGGCCCGGCGACCGGGTCGAGCCGTGGTCCCGCATCCGGAAGCTCACGGCCGAGCACATGGTGATGTCGCGCCGCGTCGCGCCGCACGTCAACACCATCTTCGAGATCGACTACACCCGCGTCGCCCAGCTTCGCGCGCGCAAGAAACAGGAATACGCGGAACGCGGGGTGAACCTGACGTATCTCGCGTTCATCGCCAAGGCGGTGGCCGACGGGCTCCGGAGGCATCCGGTCGTCAACTCCGCGGTGGGCGGCGAGAGCACCGTGTTCCGCCGCGACATCAACCTCGGCATCGCGGTGGCGCTGGACTGGGGGCTCATCGTGCCGGTCATCCGCCACGCCGACGAGCTGTCGCTGCTGGGCATCGCGCGCGCCATCAACGACCTGGGCGAGCGCGCGCGCACCAAGAAGCTGAGCCCGGATGACGTGCAGCGCGGCACGTTCACCATCACCAATCCGGGCGTCTTCGGCTCCGTGATCGGCACGCCCATCATCAACCAGCCGCAGGCCGCCATCCTGTGCGTGGGCGCCATCGAAAAGCAGCCGGCCGTGATCACCGTGGACGGCAGCGACGCTCTGGCGATCCGGACCCGGGGGATGCTCTCCCTCGCCTTCGACCACCGGATCGTGGATGGTGCCGACGCGGACCGGTTCATGGCCGACGTCAAGCAATCGCTGCAGGAATTTCCCGAAGCCGCGGTGTGACGCGAGGAGCGAGCCGGAAATGCCGAGACGGATCATCGAGGTGGACGGCGCGGAATGGGAAGTCGCGGTGAGTGGGCGGAACACCCAGTACACGAAGGACGAGTTCGGGCTCATCTTCAGCCGCGGCATCGGTCCCCGGCGGGAGCAGCGCGTCGTGCGCTATACCCCGCTCGGCGCCAAGAGCCGCGAGCTGTCGCTCAGCCGGTTGAGCGACCGGGAGCTGCGGGAGCTCCTGGTCCATTCACAACCGTCCTGGACCTCGCCCGAGCTGGGGTACCGCCGCTGACCTCCACCGGCACGTCCGCGGCCGGCTTCGTGGACCTTCACGTGCACTCCACCGCCTCCGACGGCGGGCTCTCGCCGCAGGCGGTGGCGGAGCGCGCGCATGCCGCGGGTCTCACGGCCATCGCGCTCACCGACCACGACACGGTGGCCGGGGTCGCCGCCGCCACCGCGGCGGGCCAGCGGGTGGGACTCCGGGTCGTGGGCGGGTGCGAGTTCAGCTCCGCCGCGCCCTGGGGCGAGATGCATGTGCTCGGTTACTTCCTGCCCGCCGATTCGCCCGAGCTGGAGGCGTTCCTCCAGCGCTCGCGCGCCGACCGCGTCCGCCGCGCCCGCGAGATGG
Organism: Gemmatimonadales bacterium; assembly: GCA_035699205.1. GTDB lineage: Bacteria > Gemmatimonadota > Gemmatimonadetes > Gemmatimonadales > GWC2-71-9 > CAVVWJ01. Next base: position 24,505 of record DASSBA010000216.1, on the reverse strand, counting down.
TGACCCGTTTGCGGCGGCTCGGCGTCGCGCTCGAGTTCGAGCATGTGCTCGACCAGGCCGGCGGCGGCGCGGTGGGCCGACCCCATGTGGCGCGCGCGGTCGTCCGGCAGGGCGGCGCGATCGATGTCTCGGACGCGTTCGACCGCTTCCTGGGCCGGAACCGGCCGGCCTTCGTGGAAAAGGTGCTGCCTGCCTTCCGCGACATTGCCGAGCTGGTGCACTCGGTGCGCGGTCTCGTCTCGGTGGCCCATATCAAGGAGCGGGGCACGCGCTCGTTCCTCGAGCGGCTCCGGCGCGAAGGGCTCGACGCGGTCGAGACCCGGCACCCGAGCCACGACCCGGACCTCCGCGCACGGCTCACCAACATTACCCTGGGCCTGGGCCTGCTCCGCACCGGCGGCAGCGACTGGCATGGCGACCCCGGACCCGGGGAGAGCCACGATCCACTGGGCTCGCAGCAGGTGCCGATCGAGTGGCTGGAACGGCTCGAGGCACTCAGGGCCACGTCGCCGGCGTCGGTCAGCCCGTGAGCCGCCTCCTCCCGCCGGGGAGCGTGGCACCCGGGTTCTCCGCCGAGGGCTCGGACGGCCGGGTCTACCGGCTCCGGGACCTGCTCGAGGACTCCCGGGTGCTGCTCGTGTTCTACCCGGGGAACGACACCCCCGGCTGAAACCGCCAGTTGTCCGCCGTGCGCGAGGACATGCCCCTCTTCGAACGTCACCAGGTCCGGCCGTTCGGCGTCAACCCCGCCCCGGCCGCGAGCCACGCCGACTATGCGGCCCGGCTCCGCCTGCCGTTTCCGCTCCTGTCCGATCCCGCGCTCGCTGCGGCGAAGGCGTACGGCGCCGTGCGTCCGGATGGTTCGGCTGTCGCCCGGTCGGTCGTGCTGATCGACCGGGACGGCACCATCGTCTACAGCCAGGCCGGCGCCCCCGGCGCGGAGATCGTTCTCGAAGCCTTGAGGTGAGCATGAGTGCCACGACCTTCGATTTCAGCGGCAGCGTGGCCCTGGTCACGGGGGTGGGGCGCGCGGGGCAGATCGGCAATGCCGTCGCGCTGGCGTTCGGCCGGGCCGGCGCGCGCATCGTGGCCTGCGACGTGAACGCGGTCGGTGTCACCGAGCGGGTGCGCGAATTCGCGGCCCTCGGCGTGGACGCCCGGCCCTGCGCCGGCGACCTCACGCAGCCGGACGTCGCCGCCCTGGCCGTCGAGGTGGCCCTGCGCGACTTCGGCCGGCTGGACGTGGTGGTGAACGTGGCGGGCGGCCTCACGACGTACGGCCCGATCGAGCAGCTCACGGTAAAGGACATCGATCGCGAGCTGGCCATCAACCTCAAGACCACCCTGCTGGTATCCCAGGCGGCGATTCCCGCGCTCACCGCCACCCGGGGAGCCATCGTGAACTTCGCCTCGATCGCCTACTTCGAGCCGCAGAGCCCGATGGCCGTCTACTCGGCGGCCAAGGCGGCCGTGGCCGGATTCACGCGCAGCCTCGCGGTCGAGCTGGCGGACCGGCATGTGCGGGTCAACGCGGTAGCGCCGGGAATGGCGCGGACCGGCGACAACGTCGCCAGCGCGGGCGACGCGGCCGCCTACGTCGAGATCGAGGACCTCACCAACGGCGTGCTCTCCCTGGCCGCCTCGGGCCCGGACGCGCCCACCGGGCGCATCCTGCCCATCGCGCCGCGCGGCGGCGGCTGATGGAGCTCGCCGGCCGCGTCGCCCTCGTCACTGGGGCCGGCCGCCGGCTCGGCCGGGCCATGGCCGGGGCGCTGGCCCGCCGCGGAATGACCCTGGCCATCCATCATCACGCCTCGGCCGCGGGCGCCGACGAGTTGCGGGACGAGATCGTCGCCGCCGGGGGTCGGGCCGCCTGCTTTGCCGCGGACCTGACCGACGCCTCCGCCGCCCGCGAGCTGCCGCGCCGGGTCGCCGGCGAGCTGGGGCGACTCGACGTCCTCGTCAACTCGGCCGCCGTCATGCGCCGGCTCTCGTTCGAGGACACCACCCCCGCGCAGTACGACGAGGTGCTCGACCTCAACCTGCGCTCGGTCTTCTTCTGCACCCAGGGCGCGGCCCCGGCGCTCCGCGCCGCCCGCGGCAAGGTCGTCAACATGGCCGACCTGAGCGGGCTGGAGCCCTGGCCCGGCTTCGCGACGCACTCGGTCGCCAAGGCGGGCGTGGTGATGCTCACCCGGGTCCTCGCGCGCGCGCTGGCTCCCGAGGTCACGGTCAACGCCATCGCGCCGGGCGCGGTCCTCGTGCCCGCGGAGTACGACGAGGCCGAACGGGAGCGGCTGGCCCGGACGACACCCCTCCGCCGGCTCGGCGAGCCCGGCGACGCGATCGCGGCGCTCCTCTACCTGCTCGAGGGCGGAGACTTCGTGACCGGCGATGTCCTGGTGGTCGATGGCGGGCGACTCCTCCGCTAGCGTCGCGCTCGGCGATGTCGTCATCGTGGGCGGCGGATGCTACGGAAGCTTCTACGCCGGCCAGCTCCTCCGGGCGCGCGAGCGCGGCAGCGCGACATGGCGCCGCCTGCTCGTGGTGGATCGGGACCCGGGCTGCCGCTGCGCGGGAGAGCTCTCGTCGGCCGAGGGTACCGAGCTGGTGGCCGAGGACTGGGGCGCCTTCTTCGACCGGTACCTGGCCGGCGCCGCGCCAGACCCGAGCTTGCCCGACGCGATCGTCCCCTCTCCCCTCATGCCGCACCTCATGTACGAGTGGCTGGTGCGCCGGGCCCGGGCGCGCTGGCCCGGCCGGCTGGTCGAGGCCAAGCCCGTCCCGCTCGGACCGGGCACGCCGTACGACGTCCAGGCCCCGGACGGCACCCGCTACGTCTCCTTCGCCGATTGGCTGTGTCCCACCCACTGCATCGAGCCCGCCATCTGTCCGGTGATCCGCGCGCCGCGGAGCTGGGAGATGGGCGACGCCATGGAGGCGCTGGTCCGGCGGCTGGATGCCTTCCATCCGACGGCGGGCCCGGTTCTTTTCACCTGCCGCCATCGGGTCTACGGCGTCGGCATGTTCGACGTGGCCAGCGTGCTCGAAGGCGACCGGGTGGTGGTCGAAGCGGGGCAGGGCGGGAGTCCGGCGGACGTGCTGGTCGGCACGGTCTCCGCCTGCCATGGGGCCGCGAGCCTGCTCCATCTCGGGCCGTCGCCGGGGGGCGAAGTGACGTGAGGACGTTGTTGACGGCCACGCCCTCCGGCCGCCGCGGGAACCCCTGCCTGTTCTATATTTGACGGAACTACACACGGGGAATCGGATGAATCGCACGGAGGAGTTCGAGCTGATCATCGTCGGCGCCGGCCCGGCCGGCCTCTGCGCCGCCATGTACGCCGGCCGGGGGATGCTCAAGGCCGTCCTGCTGGAGCGGGGCGTGCCCGGCGGCGAGCTGCTCAACACCGAGTGGGTCGACGACTACCCCGGCTTCGAGCACATCCTCGGGCGGGAGCTGGCCCAGAAAATGACCGCCCACGCGGTCGCGTTCGGCGCCGACATCCGGCAGGAACACGTGGAATCCATCGCCCGGCGCGAGGACGGGATCTTCGAGGTGGCCACGTCGGGTGGCACGACCTACGAGGCCCCCGCGGTCATCCTCACCGCCGGCGGCACTCCCCACAAGCTCGAGGTCCCGGGCGAGTACGAGTACGCCGGCCGCGGCGTCTCGTATTGTGCCGTGTGCGACGGCGCCTTCTTCAAGGGCGAGACGATCGCCGTGGTCGGTGGGGGCGACGCGGCGGTGGAGGAGGCGGAGTATCTCTCGCGCTACGCCGCGAAGGTATACGTCATCCACCGCCGCGACGAGTTCCGGGCGTCGAAGATCCTGCAGGAGCGGCTGTTCGCCAACCCCAAGATCGAGGTCATCTGGAACAAGCGGGTGCGCGAGCTCAAGGGCGGCCCCGCGGGTCTCGAGTGGATCGAGATGGTGGACACCGTCACCGGCGAGGAGCTCGCGCTCAAAGCCAGCGGGTGCTTCATCTTCATCGGCTTCCGGCCCAACAGCGGCCTGGTCACGCAGCACGTCGACCACGATCCGGCCGGCTATCTCATCACGGACGACCGGATGATGACGTCCATTCCCGGTCTGTTCGCGGCGGGCGACCTCCGCGTGCAGCTCACCCGCCAGGTCACCACGGCCGTCGGGGACGCCACCACCGCCGCGATCGCGGTCGAGAAGTTCCTGAAGGACCGGCGGAGCGGCGCAGTCGGGGCGCGGGTCGGTGTCTGAGCTGGAGGTCGTGGCGCTGCCCAACGGGCAGCTCGCCCAGAACTGTTACCTGGTGGCCGACCGCCGGACCCGCGAGGCGGTGATGATCGATCCGGGCGAGGAGCCGGCGATGTTTCTCGCCGAGCTCGACACCCGCGCCTGGACCCTGCGCGCGGTCTGGCTCACCCACGCCCATTTCGACCACATCATGGGGGTGGGCGCCGTCAAGCGGGCCACCGGCGTCCCGATCCACCTGCATCCGCTCGACCGCTCGATCTACGACGCGCTGCCGCAATTCGGCGTGTGGCTGGGGATGCAGCTCGACCCCGCGCCCCCGCCGGACCGCGAGTTGCAGGCGGGGACCCGGGTCGCGGTCGGCCAGTTCGAGTTCGAGGTCCGGTTCACGCCGGGGCACTCCCCAGGCAGCGTGAGTTTCGCCGGGCACGACATGGTCTTCGGCGGCGACGTGCTGTTCAATGGCTCGATCGGACGCACCGATCTCCCCGGCGGCGACCCCGCCACGCTGATGGCCACCATCCACTCGCAGTTCCTCTCGCTCCCCGACTCGACGACCGTGTACAGCGGCCACGGCCCCGCCACCACGATCGGCGTGGAGCGGCTCACCAATCCGTTCCTGACGGGGGCGTATCCCATTGGGTGAGGGCCAGACGGTCGGGCGGTCAGGCGGTCGGGCGGTCAGCGGTTCCGGCGGACCGGTCGCGGCCTCTGGCGGTCGGCCCCCCGTCCGACCGCCTGACCGGCTGACCGCCTTCCCGTCCGCCTGCAACCGTTGCGGCTTCGATGTGCCCGTGCGGGCATGGGGATGCAGGAATCCGTGCCCCAACTGCGGCACGATCTATCCGCTCGGGGACTGCTCTGACTGAGACCGCCGCGAGAGGAATCCCCGAGCTCGAGCTGATTGCGTCAGCCGGCGCGAGCGCGTCGCTGGATATCTCGCGGCTCGAGCTCCCGCCGCGGCTTCGTCCGGGCGCCGGGCTGGGCGTGCTCGACATCACCGAGTTCTTCGGCGAGACGACCGGCGGCGTGCGCACCTATCTGCTGCAGAAGGCGCGCTATGTCCAGCGGCGCCCCGCGCTGCGGCAGGCGATCATCGTCCCGGGTGCGCGCGACGAAATCCTCGAAGCCAGCGGCGTGCGCTGCTACCGGCTCCACGGCCCGTCGGTGCCCACCCAGAAGCCCTACCGCTTCATGCTCGCGACGCGATCGACCAGCCGCATCGTGGCCCACGAACGGCCCGATCTCATCGAGGTCGGGAGCACCTGGTTCGCTCCGTGGCTGGTGCATCTGGCCACCCGGCGCGCCGACCTGCCCGTGCTCTGGTTCTACCACAGCAACTTTCCCCGGGTCATCGCCCCCTGGCCCGGGCGCGCCGGCCGCGTGCGCCGGACCGCGGCCGACCTGGCCTGGCGCTACGTGCGCCGGCTCGGCCAGATGGTGCGGGCCACACTCGCGCCGTCGGACTTCGTGGCGGGGGAGCTGGAGCGCGAAGGCGTCGAGCGCGTCGTCCGGGTTTCGCTCGGAGTAGACCTGGAGCGGTTCCACCCCCGGCGCCGCGCGCACGCCGCCGAGACCCGGCGGCGCCATGGTCTCCCCGGGGGGCCGCTCGCGATCTACGTCGGCCGGCTGGCGGCGGAAAAGGAGGTCGAGCTCCTCCTGGCCGCGTGGCCCGAGGTCATGCGGCGCACCGGTGCCGGCCTCGTGCTGGTGGGCGACGGCCCCGCGCGGCGGCGGCTGCAGCGCCGTCCGGGCAGCGAGCGGTGGCACTGGCTCCCGTTCCAGCAGGACCGCGACCGGCTGGCCGATCTCCTCGCCGCCGCCGATCTCGCGGTGGCGCCATGCTCCATCGAGACCTTCGGCCTCTCGGCGCTCGAGGCGATCGCGAGCGGCACACCGCTGCTCGCGGCCGACCGAGGCGGGGTCGCCGAGACGGTGGCGCGCTCGGGTGGCGGCGGGGTGTTCCCCGCCGGCGAAGCGGGCGCCCTGGCCGAGCAGGCCGTGCAGCTGCTCCGGGGTGATCTCCTCGCGCTCGGCGCCGGGGGGCGGCGGTACGCCGACGCGCACCACGGCTGGGACGCCGTGCTGGACCGGATCTTCGAGGTCTATCGCGGAATTCTCCAGTCGTGAGCCTGCTCGTCTCGATTCACGACGTCACCCCGGCGCTCGCGGACGGCGTCGAGCGGCTCTGGACCCTCTGCGCGGCGCGCGGGATCAGGCCGGCGCTCCTCGTCGTGCCCGAGTGGCACGGCGAGTGGCCCCTCGAGGCGCATCCGGGATTCGTCCGGTGGGTTCGCGCACGCGCGGCCGAAGGCGCCGAGATCGTGCTGCACGGCGAGCGTCATGACGAGGCGGGGCTGCCGCGGCGCCTGGCGGACGAGCTCCGCGCGTGGGGCCGGACCGCGGGCGAGGGCGAGTTCCTGACTCTCGACGGCACCGCGGCGGGCGAGCGGATCGCCCGCGGGTGCACCCGCCTGCGGGCGCTGGGCCTCGAGCCGGTCGGGTTCGTGCCGCCCGCCTGGCTCGCCCGCGGAGCGGTCCACGCCGCGGCCGGCCGGGCGGGGCTCGGTTTCAGCGAGGACGACCGCGCGATCTTTTTCTTCCCCTCCGGCCGCAGGGTGCCCTCGCCGGTGATCCGCTGGAGCGCCCGGACGGCCTTCAGGGCCTGGAGCTCGCTCGTGATCGCCGAGGCCCGCTGGACGCTGCAGCGGGGCGCCCCGATTCCCCGAATCGCGCTCCATCCGCAGGACCTCCGGCATCCCGCCACGACCGCGGCGCTCGGACCCACCCTCGACCGCTGGCTCGCCCGCCACCCGCCCGTCACCTACGGCGCGCTCCAGGGATGACGCCGGTCCAGGCGCATCTGGTGTGCGTCGCGCTGGTCGCGGCCGATGTCCTCGCGCGCGCCTGGCGGATCCAGTGGATCGTCCGGGGGCTCGGCCATCCGGTCAGCCTGTGGGATTCCTTCGTCCTGAACGCCTTCGGGGACGCCGCGAGCGCGCTCACGCCGCTCCGGCTCGGCGGCGAGCCCGCGCGGCTGGCGGGACTGCTGCGAAGCCGGGTTCCGGCGACGGCGGCATTCGTCGCCATCAGCCTCGAGGCACTGGCGTCCGCGCCGGTGCTGCTGGTGGCGGGGGGTTGGCTGGTCTGGCGGTACGCGCCCGCGTGGTGGGCGATGGCGGGACCGCGGCTCGCCGACGCCGCGGCCTCGGCGTGGCCGTGGGTCGTGGCGGTCGTGCTCGTGAGCGTGCTGGCCTGGCGGGCCGCCCGCCGGATCGCGTCGCCCGCGGCGCACCAGCTCCGCCGGCCGGTGAAACGGGCGCGGGTCTACTGGCGGCGGATGCCGCGCTGGCCGCTCATCGCGAGCACGCCGCTCAGCTTCGTCAATCTCGCGACCCGGATCGCGATCCTGCCCGTGCTCGCGCTCACCCTGCCGGACCCGCCGCCGATGGGGCCGCTGCTCCTGGGTTCGTTCGCGCTGCTCTACAGCCAGCTCGTGCTGCCCACCCCCTCGGGCGCGGGGGCGGTGGAGCTCGGATTCCTCGGGGGAGCGGCGGGGGACCTGGGGAGCGGGGAAGGGTGGCTGCTACTTGCCTGGCGGTTTTACACCAACGGGGTCGGGGTGCTGCTCGGCGTGGCGCTGGCCGCGCGGATCTACGGTTGGCCGGCGCTCCGGCACCTAGCGCGGTGGTGGAGCGATCCCCACTAGCAGCACCGTCCGCTCGAGCGCCTCCGCGACCCCGTGCGGAACCTCGGCGGGTGCCCAGATCACGGTACCGGGGCCGGCCTCGCGAGTCTCGTCGCCCACCGTCATCCTGGCGCGGCCGCTCACGACCAGGTAGAACTTGTCCGCGCCGCCGTGAGTGTGTACCCGCTGGTGCTGGCCGGGCTCGAAGCAGTTGAGCCCGACGAAGAGGTGGCGGCCCGCGAAGAGATCGGCTTTGCCGGCCGCCTCGGGGCCGAACACCGCGGCATCCGCGACCTGCCTGAAGTACTCGCTCATCGGTTGTCGGTCTCCTCGTGGGCCGGTATCATTCCCGGTCTATGACCAGCACGCGCACCGAGCACGATCCCCTCGGCCAGAAGGCCGTCCCCTCCGACGCGCTCTACGGCATTCAGACGCTGCGCGCGGCCGAGAACTTTCCGATCTCGGGACTCCGCCCGCTGCCCGCCTTCGTGGACGCGGTGGTGTGGATCAAGCGGGCGGCCGCGCTGACGCACAAGGAGACCGGCCGGCTGGATGCCTCGCTGGCCGACGCCATCGTCAAGGCGGCCGACGAGGTCCTCGCCGGCCGGCACCGGGATCAGTTCATCGTGGACGTGTACCAGGCCGGCGCTGGCACCAGCCACAACATGAACGTAAACGAGGTGCTCGCCAACCGGGCCAACGAGCTCCTCGGGTCTGCGCGCGGGAGCTACCGGCCGGTGCACCCGAACGATCACGTCAACATGGCGCAGAGCACCAACGACGTGATCCCGACGGCCACGCGCCTGGCCGCGCTGGCCACGCTCCCCGCGCTGCTGACCGCACTGGACGTGCTCGCGTCCTCCCTGCTGGCCAGGGGGACGGAGCTCGACGACGTCATCAAGTCGGGCCGCACCCACCTGCAGGACGCCACGCCCATCCGGCTGGGCCAGGAGTTCACCGCCTACGGCCACACCGTGCAGCGGCACCGGCAGAAGCTGGCCCAGGCGGCGGACTGGCTGCGCGAGCTGAACATCGGGGGCACGGCGGTGGGCACCGGCATGAACGCGGAGCCGGCCTATCCAGCGCTCATGGTGACGCACCTGCGGCAGGTGAGCGGCCTCGACCTGCGCGAGGGGCAGGATCGGATCCAGCTCATGCAATCCATGGGCGACGTGGCCACGCTGAGCGGCGCGTTGCGCGCGTACGTGCTCGACCTGAACAAGATCGCCAACGACATCCGGCTCCTCGCCTCGGGGCCGCGGACGGGTCTGGCGGAGATCACGCTGCCGGCGGTGCAGCCGGGCTCGAGCATCATGCCGGGGAAGGTGAACCCCTCGATCGCCGAAATGGTGAACCAGGTCTGCTTCCAGGCGCTCGGCCTCGACACCACGGTGGCGATGGCGGCGGAGGCGGGCCAGCTCGAGCTCAACGTGATGATGCCGGTCATCGCCCACAACATCGTGTTCGCGCTGATCATCGTCGGCAATGCGACGCGGGTGTTCGCGGAGCGGTGCGTGGACGGCATCGAGGCCGACGCGGCCCAGTGCGCCTACTGGCTGGAGCGGAGCCCGGCGCTGGTGACGGCGCTGGCGCCCAGGATCGGCTATGCCGAGGCGGCCAGGCTGGCCAAGGAGGCGCTCGCCGGCGGGCTCACGGTCCGGGAGCTGGTGACGCAGAAGCGCGTGCTCGAGGGGGCCGAGCTGGAGGAGGTGCTCGATCTCCGGGCGATGACCGAGCTCGGCGTGCCGGGCGGGAAGGGCGTCGCCGGCGGCGGGTGATCAATCCGGTGGGGCCCCGTCGGTCGGGAGCTCGAGGATCCGGAACGGCGGCACGTCCTCATCCAGCCGATGCAGCAGACTCAGCGATACGTTGTAGACCGGTACCCCGGTCCGGGTATGTCCCTCGGCGGTGCCGTGATGCGCGTGGCCGTGGAATACGGCATCCACGGGGTAGCGCGTCAGCGGCTCTTCCAGCCGGCTCGAACCGAGATAGGGGTAGATCTCCTTCGGCTCGCCTTCGACGGTGCCCTCGATGGGCGAGTAGTGCAGCAGCACCACGCGGTGCCTGGTCTGCAGCCGGGCGAGCGCCGTCTCGAGCTTGAGCGCCTCGTTCAGCGCTTCCTGCACGAACAGCTTGATGATGTCCTCTCCCCACGGGCCCAGCGCACGCCGGCCGAACCCCCCGGCGAAGCCCTTCACCCCCGCGAACCCCACCCCGTACACCTCGTAGCTGCCGCCGTCGAGCACGTGGATTCCCGCGTCGCACAGGATGCGGGAGATCTCCGCCGTCTTGCCCGACTGGTAGTCGTGGTTTCCCAGCACCGCCACGGTCGGTATCGAGGCGGCGGAGAGCGCACGCGCCAGGGCGCGGGCCTCATCCGGCTCCCCGTTGTCGGTGAGGTCGCCGCAGAGGGCGAGCACGTCGCTGCGCTCGACCACGTCGGCGAACAGGGTGCGGAGGGGCGGGCCGGCGCGGCCGAAGTGCAGGTCGGCCAATGCCGCGATGCGGACCTTCCCGGGGATTCTGGTCATGCCCCAATCAATCCCCGCCCGAGGGGGGGAGCGGTGATCCCCGGCACAACGCCGATCCCCCGCCCCCGCCTATCGTATCATGCCCTGAGGAGGACACGGCATGGCCCTGGCTCCCACGCAGTCGCTCGTCGAGACCCCCTCGAGGGCCTACTATCGCCAGGCGATGGAGATCCTCACCCGCGCGGAGGTGCCCTTCCTCGTGGGCGGGGCGTTCGCGTTCGTCCACCAGGCGGGCATCGACCGCTCGACCAAGGACCTCGACATCTTCGTCCGACCGTGCGACGTCCACCGCCTGCTGGAGGTGTGCTCGGCCGCCGGGTACGAGGCCGAGCTGGTCTTCTCGCACTGGCTCGCGAAGATCCGCTCGGGCGACTCGTTCATCGACGTGATCTTCAGCTCGGGCAACGGCCTCGCGGTGGTGGACGAGCAGTGGTTCCAGCACGCCACCCAGCAGAGCGTCCTCGGCCTCACCGTCCAGGTGGCGCCGGCGGAGGAGAGCCTCTGGTCCAAGGCGTTCGTCCAGGAGCGCGAGCGCTTCGACGGCGCCGACGTCGCCCACATCATTCTCGCCTACGGCGACCGGCTCGACTGGCGCCGGCTGCTGGAGCGCTTCGGTCCGCACTGGCGCGTCCTGCTGTGCCATCTGGTGCTGTACGGATTCATCTATCCCAGCGCGCGCTCGCGCATCCCCGCCTGGGTCATGCACGAGCTGCTCGACCGTCTGGCGCCGGAGCTCGACGGCCCCGACGCCGACGACCCGGTGTGCTACGGCACTCTCCTGTCATGGTCGCAGTACCTGGGCGACGTGTTCGGCGGCAACTTCCGCGACGCGCGGATCCGGCCGTACGGGTCGCTCAGCGCCGAGGAGGTGGCCCGCTGGACGGCGGCGGACAAGCGGTGAGCTCGGCCGGCAATCCGCGCAGCCATTGAATCCCCACCTCCAGCGGGGCATATTGCCCCTATGCGGGTCACCACCTGGACTGAATACAGCCTGATCATCTCGCTCCATCTGGCGCGGCGTGGCCGGGGTGGCAACGACCCGGTTGCCGCCCGCGAGCTCGCGGACGTGGAGCGGCTGCCGGCCGACTATGTCGAGCAAATCCTGCTGCGGCTCCGCCGCGCCGGGCTGGTGGAGAGCGTCCGCGGCGCCAAGGGGGGGTACTTTCTGGCCCGGGAGCCCGCCACCATATCCGTCCGCGACGTGATGACCGCCTCCGAACACCAGACCTTCGAAGTCAACTGCGACACGCACCCGGTCGACGCCGTGCGATGTAGCCCCGGCGCAACCTGCAGCATCCGGCCGGTCTGGCAGGCGCTCCAGCAGCGCGTCGACGAACTGCTGGCAAGCATCTCCCTGGCCGACCTGATGAAGCAGGAGCCGCACGTTCAGGAGCTGGTCGGGATCTCGTCCGGGAGCTAGCGTTGCAGCACCCTCGCGCGCAACCCGACCCGGCCGGTCGGGTTTTTTGCTTTGGAGGCATCGGATGACGGCAGTGCGGGAACTATCGCTGGTGCGGGAGCCGGCGCTCTGGCAGGCCGTGGGCAATACGCCCCTCCTGCCGGTGGAGCTCCCCGACGGCGGGGGGCGGTTCTGGCTCAAGGCGGAGTGGCTCAACCCGGGCGGGAGCGTGAAGGACCGCGCGGCACGCGCGATTCTGCGCGACGCCCTCCGGCGTGGGCTGCTCCCGGATCGGCGCTTGCTCGACGCGTCGAGTGGCAACACCGGGATCGCCTACGCGATGCTTGGCGCGGCGGCGGGGATCGACGTCACGATCTGCCTGCCGGGCAACGCGAGCCCCGAGCGCCGCGCGCTGCTCGAGCTGTACGGGGCGGAGGTCGTGGTGACCGACCGGCTCGAGGGCACGGAAGGCGCCGCGCGCCGCGCGCGCGAGCTGGCCGCCGCCGATCCGGCGCGCTACTTCTACGCCGACCAGTACGGCAACCCGGCCAACCCCCAGGCGCACCGGGAGACGACCGGTCCCGAGCTCTGGGCCCAGACCGGCGGACGGATCACCCACTTCATCGCCGCGATGGGCACCACGGGAACCATGATGGGCACCGGCGGGTATCTGAAGGAGCGGAACCCGGCAATCACGCTGGTGGGGGTACAGCCCGATTCGCCGTATCACGGGCTCGAGGGACTCAAGCACCTCGCGACCACCACCGAGCCCCCAGCCCTGTATGATCCGAAGGTGCCCGACATGATCGCCGAGATTCCCACCGAGACCGCCGACCGGAACGCCCGCTGGCTGGCGCGCGGCAGCGGCTACCTGGTGGGCTGGTCGGCCGGTGCGGCGGTGGCGGCGGCCGTCGAGATCGTGGGTCGCGAGCCCGACGCGTACGTCGTGGCCATCGGCTGCGACACCGGCGCTCGTTACCTGAGCGAGCCCCACCGCTGGGCGGGCCCATGACCCTCCGCCTTTCCGGCGCCTTGGCCGATGAGATCCGCCGCCACGGCGAGTCCGCCTACCCCGCGGAGTGCTGCGGCGCCCTGGTGGGCCGAAGCGAGGGGGGCGCCAAGGAGGTGCTCCGCCTGGCACCGGCGGTAAACCGGCGCACCGACGACCCGCACCGGTATCTCATCGCGCCGGACGATCTGCGGCGGCTCGAGGCGGAGGTACGCGCGGCCGGGCTCGCGATCGTCGGCTACTACCACTCGCATCCCGATCATCCGGCGATTCCCTCCGCGTTCGACACCGAGCATGCGTGGCCGTGGTACAGTTATCTGATCGTGCAGATCGATCGTGGGCGGGGAGCCGACCTGGCCAGCTGGGTGCTGGACGACGAGCACCCCGTCATGCACCCCGAATCCGTCGACGTCCTCAGCGAGGTATGACGATGTCCGTGACCGTCTCCATTCCGACTCCGCTCCGCAACTTCACCGGCGGGCACGACGCCGTTGCCGTGCCCGGCGCCACCGTGGGCGAGGTGCTCGACGGGCTGCTCAGCACGCACGCAGGCCTCCGGCGCCACCTGGTCCAGGACGACGGCAAGCTCCGGAACTTCGTGAACCTGTATCTCAACGACACCGACATCCGGCAGCTCGAGTCCACGGCGACCCCCGTCGCCGCGGGCGACGTGCTTACGATCGTGCCCAGCATCGCCGGCGGCAGCCCGGCAACGGAAACGGAGCTGCCGAAGCTGTCCCACGCCGAGGTCCTGCGGTACTCGCGCCACCTGCTCCTTCCCGAGGTGGGTCTCGAAGGCCAGCGGAAGCTCAAGGATGCCCGCGTCCTCACGATCGGCGCCGGCGGGCTGGGCTCGCCCCTCACGCTCTACCTGGCGGCCGCGGGCGTCGGCACCATCGGCATCGTGGACTTCGACGCGGTGGACCTGACCAACCTCCAGCGCCAGGTGGTGCACGGCACCGCGAGCCTGGGGCGGTCCAAACTCGAATCGGCGCGTGAGCGGCTGCTCGATCTCAACCCGAATGTCACCGTGATCGGGCACGAGACGCGCCTCACCTCCGAGAACGCGCTGGAGATCCTGAAGGACTACGACATCGTGGTGGACGGTACCGACAACTTTCCCACGCGCTACCTGGTGAACGACGCCTGCGTGCTGCTGGGGAAGCCCAACGTCTACGGCAGCATCTTCCGGTTCGAGGGCCAGGCATCGGTGTTCTATGCCAAGGAAGGGCCGTGCTACCGCTGCCTCTACTCCGAGCCACCGCCTCCGGGACTGGTCCCGAGCTGCGCCGAGGGCGGCGTGCTGGGCGTGCTGCCCGGGATCATCGGCTGTCTCCAGGCGCTCGAGACGATCAAGTGGATCATCGGGGCGGGGGATTCACTCGTCGGGCGGCTGGTGCTGTTCGATGCGCTCAAGCTGCGCTTCCGCGAGCTCAAGCTGCGGAAGGACCCGAACTGCCCGATCTGCGGTGAGCATCCGACGATCCACGAGCTGGTCGACTACCAGGCCTTCTGCGGCATCGGCGCGGAGCCCGAGTACACGGGTCCGGAGATTTCCGTCGAGGAGTTCCAGCAGGAGCGCGGCGCCAAGGGCTGTGACCTGGTGCTGGTGGACGTCCGTGAGCCGCACGAGTGGGAGATCGCCCACATCGAGGGGGCGCGGCTCATCCCCCTGAGCCAGCTCCCCGACCGGCTCAACGAGCTCGACGGCCACGCGGAGATCGTCACCCAGTGCCATCACGGCGCGCGCTCGATGAAAGCGCTCGAGATCCTGCGCGGCGCTGGCTTCGGCAAGGTCCGCAGCCTCGCCGGCGGGATCGATGCCTGGGCGGAGCGGGCGGAGCCGGGGATGGCGCGGTACTGAGGACGGAAAGGCGGAAAGGCGGAAAGGCGGAAAGGCGGAAAGGCGGAAAGCCACGGCACGCGGGTCCGGTGTGCTTTTCCCTTCCGTCTTTCCGCCCTTCCGTCTTTCCGCCCTTCCGCCCTTCCGCCCTTCCGTCTTTCCGATGCCGAAGGCGGGACTCGAACCCGCACGGGCTTGCGCCCACTGCGCCCTGAACGCAGCGCGTCTACCAGTTCCACCACTTCGGCGAAGGGGGCAAAACTAGCGCGGTGGCAGGGCGTTATCAACCCGGGCGATTGACCCCCTCGCGGTGCTGGCCTATCCTTTGCTCAGGATGGTGACGTGATCCGCGAGTCCACCCCGCCAGCCGAGCGCAAGCAGCCGGTCGCCCGCAACCCGAAGGCGACCCACGACTACCATATTCTGGAAACGTGGGAGTGCGGGATCGTGCTCACCGGCACGGAGGTCAAGTCGCTCCGGACCGGCAAGGCTTCCATCAAGGAGGCGTACGCGCGGCTCCGGAACGGCGAGGTGTTCCTCGACGGCATGAACATCACGCCCTACGAGCAGGGCAACCGCTACAACCATGACCCCGTTCGCACGCGCAAGCTCCTCCTCCACCGCCGCGAGATCGAAAAGCTGATCGGCGCCGTCGAACAGAAGGGCCTCACGCTGGTGCCGCTGGAGCTCTACTTCAAGAACGGCCGCGCCAAGGTCGTGATCGCCCTTGGCCGCGGCAAGAAACAGCACGACAAGCGCGAGGACCTCAAGCGGCGGGCCGTGGAGCGCGAAACGGCGCGGGCGGTGTCGGTCCGGGGGCGCCGGTGATTCTCGAGCTGGCACTGGCGGCGTCGCTCTTCGGCCGGCCGGCGGCGTTGCCGACCCAGGTGACGATCGCCGCCGTGCGCGGCGAAAGCCGCATCCCCGTCCGGAGCGACGCCGCGGGCTCGCCCGTGGTGCCGGCGAGGCCGCTGGTCGAGGCGCTCGACGGCCGGCTCCGGCTCGACGCGGGCTGGGCCGAGGTTGTCATCGCCGAGCAGCCCTTCCGCTTTCTCGTCGGCGCTCCGCTCTATCTGTTCAGCAGCCAGCTCCTCCCGCTCGCCGGATCGGCGTCGCTCGCGGGCGACAGCCTGTTCCTCCCCTATCAATTCGTCGCCGAGATCCTGCCCTACTACCTCGCCGAGCGCTACCGCTGGGACGCGCGCCGGGCGCGGCTGGAGGAGCTCAGGGGCCGGACGACGACACTCGCCGGCCGCGCCGCCAGCGAGGCGGGGCGGCTCCCCAACGGGTTGCGGCCGGGGCACGTCGTCACCATCGACCCGGGCCACGGCGGCGTGGACCCCGGGAATCCCGGCGTCTTCTTTCCGCGCGGCGTCCACGAGAAGCAGGTCACGCTCCAGATCGGGCTGCTCCTGCGCGAGGAGCTCAAGCGCCGCGGCATCGGTGTCCGGATGACGCGGACGACCGACACGCTGATCGCGCTCGGCGACCGGGGCGGCTACTGTACCGAGGCCTGCGACCTGTTCGTCAGCCTGCACGTGAACTCGCTCGCCCGCCGCAAGGGGTACACCCGCATCCGCGGCTTCGAGACGTTCTTCCTGGCCGAGGCGCGGACGGAAGACGCGGCGCGGGTGGCGAAGATGGAGAACGATGCCGTACGCTTCGAGACCGGCGCCTCGAGCGCGGGGGTGACCGGAGGGCTGGACTTCATCCTCAAGGACCTGCAGCTCAACGAGCACCTGCGCGAGTCCGCCCGCCTGGCCGAGCTGGTCCAGCGAGGCCTCGAGGGAGTGCACACCGGCGAGAACCGGGGCGTGAAGCAGGCGGGCTTCATGGTGCTCACCACCGCGCGGCGCCCGGCCGTGCTGGTGGAGATGGGGTACAGCACCAATCCCGAGGACGGCCGGCTGCTCACCACCCGGAAGAGTCAGAAGGCCATGGCCGCGTCGATCGCCGACGCCGTCGTCGAATACCTGCTCGAGTACGAGCGGAAGACCGGCAGTGCCGCCGACCCGGGGACGGGTTCATGATGCGTGGCACGCGGCCGCTGGCCCTCCTCGCCGCAGTCGCCCTCCTCGGCGGCTGCGTCTACTACAACGGGATGTACAACACCAACCGGCTCGCCAAGTCGGCCCGCAAGGCCGAGCGGGACGGCCGGCCATCCGAGGCCAGGAACCTCTGGGGCCAGGTGATCACCCGCGCCGAGTCGCTCGTGGTGCATCATCCGCAGAGCAAGTACGCCGACCAGGCCGACGTCCTGCGCGGCCTGGCGCTCGCGCGGCTCGACGAGTGCCCCACGGCCGTGACGCCGCTGGGCCGGCTCGACGTGACCGAGGATCTGCCTCCCGATTTCGCCGAGGAGGCGGCGCTCGCGCTCGGCCGCTGCCGGCTCGAGCTGGGCGATCCCGCCCTGGCCGACGTCGCGTTCGGACGGGTGCTCGAGAGCCGCGACACCGCGCGCCGGCATGAGGCCCGGCTCCGCCACGCCCGCGTGCTCCGCATGACCGGGCGCTTCGAGGAGGCGCTCACCGTCCTCCGCGAGACCCCCGATCCGCGGGGCCGGGGCGATCTCGTCCTCGCCCTCGCGGGCAGCGGGCGGACGGGCGAGGCGTTCACCCTGGCCGATTCGCTGGTCGCGTCGAACGACACCACCATCGTCTGGGACAGCCTCCTCGTCACGCTCGGGCGCCGGGACCCGCGAGCCGCCTCTGCGCTCCTCGGCCGCCTGCAGGCCGACCCCGCGCTCACGCCCGAGATCCGCGCCCGCCGCCTCTACGAGGATGCGCTGCGTCTGGAGCTGGTGGACACCGCGGCGGCCGTGGCGCGCCTGCGGGACGCCGCGCGGGTGTCCGGGCGGAGCGAGAGCGCCGAGCGCGCGCGCCTCCGACTGATACGCCTCGCGCTGGCCCAGGTCCGGACGCTGGACGAGCTCCCGCCGCTGGCCGATTCGCTGGGCGCGATGGCTCGAGTGGAAAGCGGCGCGGCCGCCGAAGCCGTCGCCCTCGCGGCCACCGTGGGACGGGTGCAGCTGCTCCGGGACTCCGCCGGCCCCGCAGTCGAGCGCGGCGACCTGCGCCTGTTCCTCGGGGCCGAAGCCGCCCGCGACACGCTGCATGCACCGGTACTCGCCGCGGGCCTGTTCCGGCGCCTGGCCGACGACTGGCCCGGATCCCCCTACGCTCCCAAGGCGATCCTCGCGGCGCAATTGCTCGACTCCTCGGAGGTGGACGCCGCGCGGGCCCGCCTCGACAGCCTCTACCCCGACAGCCCCTACCTGGCGGCGCTGCGGGGGGAGGATGCGCCGGGCTACCGCGCGCTCGAGGACTCCCTCCAGGCCTTTGCCGCCGCCCAGGCCGCCCAGCCAGGCACCGCGCGGCCGGGGGCGCCCGGTCGCGCCGCCCGGGAAGCGGAGCCGCGCCGCCGCGGCAACCGGCCCGCCGACGACGACGCGCCGTCGAGCACCCGACGCCGCCCCCAACTGTGAGCGTCGCGGCGGACGATCTTTCGCGGACTGTCTGCGGCCGCCGCTTCCAGAATCCGATTCTCCTCGCCGCCGGCACCGCCGGCTTCGGCCGGGAGCTCGACGGCGTGATCGAGCTCGACCGGCTCGGCGGACTCGTGACCAAGGCCGTGTCGCTCGCTCCGCGGGCCGGGAACCGCGCGCCTCGAGTGGCCGAGTTCCGGGGGGGAATGCTCAATTCCGTCGGGCTCGCCAACCCCGGGCTGGAACGCGTCAGGGCCGAGTTCCTGCCGTGGCTCGCCGGCCGGCTCACCCGGGCTCAGGTGCTGGTGAACGTGGTCGGGTTCACGGTGGAGGAATACGGCGAAGTCGTCGCCGGTCTGGACGGTGTCCCCGGCGTGGCCGGATTCGAGCTCAACCTGTCCTGTCCCAACACCAGCGCGGGCGGCATCGAGTTCGGGGCCGACGCAGGATGTGTCGGGCGCATCGTCGCCGCCTGCCGCGCCCGCACGCGGTTGCCGCTCTCGGCGAAGCTGTCGCCGGTGCTGCCCGACATCCCGGCCATGGCGCTGGTGGCGCGGGACGCCGGCGCCGATGCCATTACCGTGATCAACACGCTTCCCGGCCTCCTCCTTGCGGAGGGGAGCGCGGCCGCTCGGCTCGGCCACGGCAACGGCGGGATCAGCGGCCCCGTGCTGCTGCCGGTGGGCGTGCTCGCGGCGGCGCGCGTGGTCGAGCGGACGGAGGGAATGCCCGTCATCGGCGTGGGCGGGGTCCGGTCGGCGGCGGACGTGCGGCAGTACCTCCGCGTCGGGGCCACGCTGGTGGGGATCGGCACCGCGGCGTTGGCGGACCCCCGGCTGCCCGAGCGGATCATCCGAGACCTGGAGCGTGGGGATGGCTGAAGTGATCGTCGCGCTGGACCTCCCGAGCGGCCCGGAGGCGATCAGGCTGCTCGACCGCCTGCCGGAGGCCCGCTGGGTCAAGGTGGGCTCGATCCTGATGACCGCCGAGGGGCCGGATCTGGTCCGCGTGCTCGCCGACCGCGGGCTTCGCGTGTTCCTCGATCTCAAGTGGCACGACATCCCCAACACCGTGGCCGAGGCGGTGAGCGCGGCGCGCGCGCTCGGCGTCGCGATGGCCAGCGTCCACACCGTGGGCGGCGCGGCCATGATGGCCGCGGCCGCCGCGGCGGCCGGAGGCCGGGTCGGGATCGTGGGCGTCACGGTGCTGACCTCGCACGACGCGGCCTCGTACGGGCAGGCAGTGGGCCGCACCGGGGTGGATCTGGCGCGCGAGGCCGAGCGCCAGAGCGCGGAGGCGATGCGGTCCGGACTCGCGGGGGTGGTCTGCTCGCCGGGGGAGGTGGAGCGGGTTCGCCGGCGGCTGGGTCCCGATGCCTGGATCGTGGTGCCGGGAATTCGCGGGAGCAGCGATCCGAGGGGCGATCAGGTCCGCGTCGCCAGCGCGGCCGATGCGACGGCGGCCGGCGCCACCCACCTGGTCGTCGGCCGACCGATCCTGCACGCCGCCGATCCGGCTGCGGCGTTTCGCGGATTTCTGGAGGAGGCCCAGTGCATCGGCTCCTGATCCTCGCGGCGCTGCTGCTGCCCTGGTCGGTCACCGGTGCCCAGGAGCCCGTGGCCGGGCTCATGGCCGCCGCCGAGCAGGCGCGCGACGCGTGGTATTCCCACGATGCCGCGGGTCTGGTGGCCGGGAGCCCGCAGTTGCTCGTCCAGCTTCCCGGCGCCGATCCTTCGGCGGCGCTCCCGCCGCCCCAGGCGGCGGCACTGCTTGCCGATTTCCTCGCCTCGGCACAGGAGGTCGCGACCGTGGTCCGGGCCGCCCGCGAGGTGGAACCCGGCCGGGGGTATGTCGAGCTGCAGCGCCGCTACCGGGTGGCGGGCACCCAGGAGGTGCGGATCCAGAGTCTCCTGCTGGGGTACCGGCTGAGCCGGACCGGCTGGAGCCTGGTGGAGCTCCGGGTGGTCGGGTGAGCGGTCCGAAGCCCCGGCCTTGCATGGCTTTCCAGCCGGGGATATATTGGGCAGCTAGTCCTTAACTGGCCCGGAGACAACGTGAAGGTTCGTTCGAGCGTGAAGCCGATTTGCGAGCACTGCAAGGTCGTCAAGCGACAGGGCGTGGTCCGCATCATCTGCAAGCGCAATCCCAAGCACAAGCAGCGGCAAGGCTGATCATGGCGCGCATCGCAGGCGTGGATCTTCCGCGCGAGAAGCGCGTCGAAGTCGCCCTCACGTACATCTACGGGATCGGCCGGCCCACCAGCAGCCGCATCCTCGGCGAGACGGGGGTGAGTCCCGACACCCGGGTCCGGGATCTCTCGGACAACGAGGTGGCGCGGCTCCGCCAGATCATCGAGCGCTCGGTCAAGGTCGAAGGCGCCCTTCGCACCGAGATCGCGATGAACATCAAGCGTCTGATGGACATCGGGAGCTACCGCGGCATCCGCCACCGGCGGGGCCTGCCGGTCCGCGGCCAGCGGACCCACACCAACGCGCGGACCAAGAAGGGTCCGCGGCGTGCCATCGCCGGCAAGAAGAAAGTGACGAAGAAGTAAATGACCGCACCCGCTCCAGCCAAGGCGCCGAGCGCCAAGCGCGCCAAGAAGGTCGTCGAGTCCGAGGGCATGGCCCACATCGCGGCGACGTTCAACAACCTGCTCATCACGATCACCGACATGAAGGGCAACACCCTCGCGTGGGGATCGGCGGGCAAGGCGGGGTTCAAGGGCTCGAAGAAGTCCACTCCGTTCGCGGCCACCGTGGCGGCCGAGAACTGCGGGCGCGAAGCCATGAACCTCGGACTCCGCCGCGTGCATGTGCGGGTGCAGGGGCCGGGCAGCGGGCGGGAGTCCGCCATCCAGGCGCTGGCGTCGGTGGGCCTCCGGGTCGTGTCCATCCGCGACGTCACCCCGATCCCCCACAACGGT
Organism: Gemmatimonadales bacterium; assembly: GCA_035699205.1. GTDB lineage: Bacteria > Gemmatimonadota > Gemmatimonadetes > Gemmatimonadales > GWC2-71-9 > CAVVWJ01. The sequence continues at coordinate 3,397 of DASSBA010000216.1, read as the reverse complement.
TGCCGTCCGCCGAAGAAGCGGCGGGTCTGAGCCATGTCGCGAAACGTCGGCCCCAGCTGCCGCCTGTGCCGCCGCGAGGCCACCAAGCTGTTTCTGAAGGGCACCAAGTGCCTCACGGAAAAGTGCCCGGTGGAGCGTCGCCCCTATCCGCCCGGCCAGCATGGCCAGACGGGTGGCCGGCCGCGGAAGGCGTCCGAGTACTCCAAGCAGCTGCGTGAGAAGCAGAAGGTGAAGCGCATCTACGGCCTCACCGAGCGCCAGTTCCGGAACACCTTCGACGGCGTCACCCGCGAGCCGGGCGTCAAGGGCACCAACCTGCTCATCGCGCTGGAGAGCCGGCTCGACAACATCGTTCACCGGATGGGCTTCGCCTCCAGCCGCAAGGCCGCGCGCCAGCTCATTGCGCACGGGCACGTCGAGGTCAACGGCCGGCGGGTGGATGTGCCGGCCTACCGGGTCCTGCCGGGCCAGGAAGTCCGCATGGCGCCAGCCAGCCGCGAGCTCGTAGCCGTGAAGCTGGCCCAGGAGGCCGCGACCCGGGGGCAGCCCGTGCCGTGGCTCTCGGTGGACGCCGACAAGGCCGCCGGCCGCATGGTCGAGCGCCCGACCCGTGAGGCCATCCCGATCAACGCGCAAGAACAGCTCATCGTCGAGCTCTACTCGAAGTGACCATGACCATTGACCTGACCGGGTTGGTCCGCCCGCACCTCGTCGAGATGACGAAGCGGGACGACAACCCCAATGCCGCCGAGTTCCGCCTGCAGCCGCTGGAGCGTGGGTTCGGCTATACGCTGGGCAACTCGCTGCGGCGACTGCTTCTCTCCTCGCTGCGCGGGAGCGCCGTCTGGGGCTTCCGCCTCGACGGCGTCGTCCACGAGCACCAGACCGTCCAGGGCGTCCTCGAAGACGTGCACCAGATCGTGCAGCGCCTCAAGGCGCTCACCCTCGTGCTCGCGGATGAGGTCGACGAGGCGGTGCTGCACATCCGCCGCGAGGGCGCGGGCCCGGTGTACGCGCGGGACATCCAGGAGCACGGCTCGGTGAGCGTCAAGAACGCCGACCACCTGCTGTTCACCCTCCAGGACGACCGCGAAGTCAACATGGAGTTGTACGTGAACAAGGGCCGCGGCTACGTGGAGGCCGAGATGCACCCGGCCGACCGGTCGCTGCCGGTCGACCTGGTCCGCATCGATGCCATCTACAATCCGGTTCGCCGCGCCAACTTCGCGGTCACCGAAACTCGGGTGGGCCAGCGCACGGACTACGACCGGCTCACCGTCCAGGTCGAGACCAACGGCACCATCACGCCCGAGGACGCGGTGGCGTACGCGGCCGCCCTCGCGCAGGTCCACTTCCAGTACTTCGTGGACTTCGGCAAGGTGCCCATCATGCGCGACCCGGGCGCCGCGGCGGGCAGCGGCAACGGCGCCAACCTGCGCCAGCGCCTGGCCCGGCCGATCGACGACTTCGGGCTCTCGGTGCGGTCGCTCAACTCGCTCAAGAACTCGAACATCCGGACGCTCAAGGACCTGGTCGAGTTTTCCGAGGACGACCTGCTGAAGGTCAAGAACGTGGGCGAAAAGGCGCTGAGCGAGATCGCCGAGCTGCTCCAGCACGAGGGCCTCAACTTCGGGATGGCGTTCGAGGAGACCGACGGGGAGCTGCGCGTGCTGCGGCCCGGCGTGCCTCCGATGGCGCATCCGGCCACCGGAGCGGGGGAGACGGTCTGATGCGCCACCGGGCCAAGGGCCGGCAGCTCTCCCGCACCTCGAGCCACCGGCGGGCGCTGCTCAACAACATGGCCACCAGTCTCTTCGAGCACGGCCGGGTGATCACCACCGAGGCCAAGGCCAAGGAGCTGCGTCCATTTGCCGAGAAGCTCATTACCCTGGCGCGCCGCGGCGACCTGCATGCCCGCCGGCTGGTGGAGCGCAGGATCAAGGATCGCGAAACGCTGTCGCGCCTCTTCAGCGAGATCGGGCCGCGGTTCGCCGCGCGTCCCGGCGGCTACACCCGCATCCTCAAGCTCGGCCACCGCAAGGGCGACGGCGCGGACACCGCCCGCATCGAGCTGCTCTCCGAATGACGAGGCCCCGGCCCGACCGGCACGACAAAGGGGACCCTGGGGTCCCCTTTTTCTTGGCCGGCACTGGTGCGCCGGCACCGGTGCGCGCGGCAGCGGTCAGGCGCGGGCGGCCGCCGCTCTCGGGGCCTTCGCGACCCGGTTACTCTTCAGGCACTGCGTGCACACCCGGACGCGCCTCGGCGCACCCTCGACCAGCACCCGGACGGTCTGCAGGTTCGGGTACCAGCGGCGCTTGGTTCGATTGTTGGCGTGGCTGACGTTGTTGCCGGTGATCGGCCCCTTGCCGCACACGGTACACACCCGTGCCATAGCTTCACCTTTGGTGAGACGGACGGTCGGACAGGCGGTCGGACGGTCAGTCTGATGTTGGAGGTTCGGTGCTCCCACCGAGCACCTTCGCCGATAGCCCAACAACCTAATGGACCACAGCCCATGACACAACCGCTTGCGGCGCCATCGCATGCCTAGGGCACTGATCACCGGGGTCACTGGACAGGACGGCTCCTACCTCGCGGAGCTGCTCCTCGCCAAGGGCTACGAGGTGGTCGGCATGGTCCGCCGCACCAGCCACCACAGCTACGAGCGGATCGAGCATCTGCTCGACCGGATCGAGATCGTGGCGGCGGATCTGCTGGACCAGCACTCGCTCACCATCGTGCTGCAGGACACCCGCCCGGACGAGGTGTACAACCTGGCGGCGCAGTCGTACGTCCCCACCTCGTGGTCGCAGCCGGTGCTCACGGGCGAGTTCACCGCCCTAGGCGTCACCCGGATCCTCGAAGCCATCCGGCTGGTCCACCCCTCGGCCCGATTCTATCAGGCGAGCTCGTCGGAGATGTTCGGCAAGGCCGCCGAGACGCCGCAGCGCGAGAGCACCTCGTTCTATCCGCGCTCGCCGTACGGGGTGGCCAAGGTGTACGGGCACTGGATCACGGTGAACTACCGCGAGTCGTACGGGCTGTACGCCGTGAGCGGCATCCTCTTCAACCACGAGTCGCCGCGCCGGGGCATCGAGTTCGTGACCCGGAAGGTCACGGACGGCGTGGCCCGCATCAAGCTGGGGCTCGCGCGCGAGCTCAGGCTGGGGAACCTCGACGCGCGGCGCGACTGGGGCTTCGCCGGCGATTACGTCGAGGCCATGTGGCGGATGCTGCAGCGGGAGCGCCCGGAGGACTACGTGGTCGGCAGCGGGGAGACCCACAGCGTTCGGGAGCTGGTCGAGCTGGCCTTCGGCCGTGTCGGACTCGACTATCACGACTACGTCGTGAGCGACCCGCGATTCTACCGGCCGGCCGAGGTGGACGTGCTGCT
>DASSBA010000215.1:0-3164 GCA_035699205.1 Gemmatimonadales bacterium | reverse complement strand
CGCCGGACATTGCGCTGCCGCATGAACCGGATCGCGTCGAGCTGGGAGTCGGTGGGCGACAGGGTCACGACCGGCGTGGTCATCACTTCCCCCAGGGTGGTCGAGGTGGGGTCGAGGCCCTGACCCACGACACGCACGGCGAGGTCCCGATCGGTCACGATGCCCGCGACCCGCCCCCGCTCCTGCACCATGACGGCGCCGATGTTGTTGCTCTCGAGCGCCCGCGCGCCCTCGAGCACGGGCGCGCCCGCGTCGAGAGCCACGAGACGGGGCCGGAGATACCATTTGAGCGACATGAGAAGCTCCTTCCGTATCAGCGAGTCGAGGCGCGACGCCTGCGCGTCGCCCGTTTGAGAGGTGTCTTGCGGCGGCGGCGCACGGTGCGCCCAAGGGTCCGTTCCGCGCGGGCGATGGCACCGTCCACTGCCGCCTGCAGTGAAGCGGCCTGGTGCTCGACCACGATACTCGGCAGCCCGCTCAGAACCAGCTTGATGCGGCACAGGTGGTCGACGCCGCCGCGCGGCCCGTTGACGTCGTCCACCCGGACGCTGATGCGCTCGAGGCCGGCTGCGAACTTGCCGAGCTTGGCGCCGAGCTCGCGCCGGACGTAGGCGCGATCGTTCGCGCTGAGCGCGACGCCGCGCGAGCGGATGTACGTGGGCACCAGCGGCGCGACGCGGCCCGCCTGCCGCCGGAACGCCCGGGGCAGGCGGTCGGGGAACGGCGCCCGGGTGCTGCTGTCGGGCATCGATGTGCGCCCGGTCGGCCTGGCTCTTGGCTCGGTGCGGCCAAGCTCGTCGAGCACGTCGGTGGCCGTCACGATGCCCACGAGCCGGCCGTCGTCCAGCACCGGCAGCGACCCGATCGGACCCGCGCGCATGAGGCCGGCCGCCTGGCGGAGCGTCGTGGCCGGGGTGGCGCTCGCGACCGGGCGCGACATCAGCTCCCGGACCAGCCGGCCCCTGCGGCGCGCGGCGCCGTCGGGGCCGCCGAGGTCCCGGTCGGAGAGGACGCCCACGACCCGTTCTCCGTCAACGACGACGAGATGATGGATGCGCCGATCCCGCATCCGGGACCACGCGCGGCTCGCCGGCTCTTCGGCCCGGATGGTGACGACCTTCGCTGTCATGAGCTCGCCCAACCGCATGGGACCCACCTTTCACCCGAGCTCCACCCGCTCGAGCGGGAGCCGCGTGGACAAGGCTACGCTGCGGACCGCGGCGTCGGTACCAGGAGCGGCGGTCCTGGCACCTCGATGGCCGTGCCGAGAAACGGCCGTCGGCCGCCGCGGCGAACAGCAGCGCGCTGACGATGCTGGGGTTTGTAGCCGCCCACGAGGTGGCGGCGCCGGGCGAGGAGGAGTGTTGCGGCGGCAGGAGGCGGGCGATGGAGTCGTCGGTCGGCCCCGAGGTCGTCACCGGCCTTGGTGCACTCGACCGTATCGATAAAGGAGAGGTCGACCACCCGGGTGATCCGGTGATCGCGGATGCTCCAGCCGTGGACGGGCGCGCGGTGGCCGGCAGCGCCCGATGCGTCGAAGTTCATTTCCAGCACTCCCTCCCCATCTATTCTAGCCTGGGGCTGCCCGGCGCGCCCGGGCTACTCCGCGATCCCGATCCGCTCCCCGCTCTGCGCCTGCCCGCGCCGGAGCGCCGCTTCCACCAGGGCGAACATGTCGTCCGGCGCGGCCACGGCAGGGTGCGGAAACGCCACGATGCCGGCGCTGACGCCGGGCAGCCGCTCGCGCAGCCGCGCGACCGATCTCCGGGCGCCGTCCGCGCCGGTCTCCGGCAGCACGATCGCGAATTCGCCCCCACCGTAGCCCGAGACGAAGTCGGGGAGCCGGAGCTCGCGCCGGAGCCGGGAGCCGATCTCCGCCCGGTCACGCTCGCCGGCTCCGGGCTCCGCGCCCGCTCCGTCCGCGGGCGCGCCCACATCGAGCAGGACGAGGCTGAAGCTGAGCGAGTAGCGCCGTGCCCGCTCCAGCTCCTCCTGGACCCGCCGGTCGAGCGTCGGCGGACTGAGCGACCGCCACGCCCCGCCCACGCGGCCGATGTCCAGCGCGCGCGCCGCCGCTTCGGCCAGGCTCCCGGCCAGGCCGAGTTGCGCCGCGCCGAGGGATGGTGCAGACTCCCGGCCGCGGATGAGCAGCACCCCCGCCACCTCGTCCTCGACGGCGACCGGCAGCACCACCATCATGGGCGGGGCGCCCGAGGAGCCGGCGGCTTCCGCATCCGGCAGCGCGACCGGGCGGCGGCTCCGCACCGCGTCGCCGATCTCGGGATAGCGACTCAGGTCCAGACGCCGGTGCTCTACCCGATCCTCCGCGAGCTCGGCCACCACGCGACCCTCGTCCGCGCCCGGACGCGTCACCACGAACGAGCACCGGGCCAGGTCGAGCGCCCGGCCCAGCCGGCGGACCAGCGCGAGCGCCACTTCGTCGGGCTGGAGCAGCGACCGCGCCTCGTCCACCAGATCGCGCAGGCTGTCCCGGACGTGGGCCTCGTACGGCGTGCGGAACGGCGCCTGCCGCTCCCGGATGCGCGTCAGCAGGCGGGCGCAGAGCTCCGGCAGGTGGACCGGCGCGGACAGCGCGTCGGCGGCGCCGAGCGCGAGCGCCGCCGCGGGGGCATCCCGGTCGTCGGTGGCAAACAGGATGACGCGCGGCGGCTCGGCCGCCACGTTCGCGAGCTGCTGCTGGAGTTGTGCGGGATCGGCGGTGGACAGCGTCGTCAACACGGCGTCCGGCGGCGGCTCGTGCGGCCCCGGCGGGGTCTCGCCGATGTGAAAGCCGGCCCGTGTGAGCGCGCGCTCCAGGCCTTCGGGCCGGGCGGCCGCCGCCCCGGTCAGCAGCAGGCGCGGCCGCGCGAGCGAGTCGCCGGTGGAACCCGTCATTCGATCGGAGCGGATGAATGCCTCAACGCGCGGCGCCCGAGCTGCTCGGCGCTCATGTGTCGGTGCAGGGCGGCGTGGCGACGGCGCCGGCGCGCGGGCTGGCCATCGGTGCCTCCGCGATCCAGGTGTTCACCAAGACCCCGAGTCAATGGCGCGAGCCGGTGCTGGGGGAGGACACCGCGGCGACCTTCCGCCGAGAGCTCGGGCGCAGTGGGATTGCCCGAATAGTGTCGCATGACTCCTACCTAATCAACCTCGCCTCCCCCGAT
>DASSBA010000214.1:0-12298 GCA_035699205.1 Gemmatimonadales bacterium | reverse complement strand
GCCTGGCCATCGAGGCCGGCCGCCTGGCCTACCTGGCCGGGCGCATGCCTCGGCGCGAAATCGCGGTGCCGTCGAGTCCGCTGGCCGGGATGCTGGAGTAGGCACGTTGCGGTATTCCCGGGGTGGATCGAGGCTGTATCCACGTGGATCGCTGTATCCACGTGGATCGCGGCTGTATTCACCACGAAGGCACGAAGGGCACGAAGGTACACGAAGGGGGCTTGGGAGACGGAGGCCATCGGGAAGCGGAGCCACCACCAAATTGTTGGTGTTGTCCGGGTCCAAGGGGCCTTTCCGGAAGCGGAACCCTTCGTGGTCCTTCGTGCCCTTCGTGCCTTCGTGGTGAATACAGCCACGATCCACGTGGATACAGCGATCCACGTGGATACAGCCTCGATCCACCCCGGCAATACCGCAACGTGGCTACCCCAGCATCCCGGCCAGCGGACTCGACGGCACCGCGATCTCGCGTCGGGGCATGCGCCCGGCCAGGTAGGCCAGGCGGCCGGCCTCGATGGCCAGGCCCATCGCGCGCGCCATGCCGACCGGATCGCGCGCCTCGGCCAGCGCGGTGTTCATCAGGATCCCGTCCACTCCCTGCTCCATGGTGAGGCAGGCGTCCGACGCGGTGCCGACGCCGGCGTCCACGATGACCGGGATCCGGAGCCGCCGCTTGATGGCGCGGATGCCGTACGGGTTGAGCAGGCCGAGCCCGCTCCCGATGGGCGAGGCGAGCGGCATCACCGCCGCGCAGCCGGCCTCCTCGAGGCGCAGCGCGGTGATGAGATCGTCATTGGTGTAGGCGAGCACCTGGAAACCTTCACGGGCAAGCGTCCGGGTGGCGGCGAGCAGGCCGTCGGTGTCGGGCAGAAGGGTCTCGCGGTCGCCGATGACCTCGAGCTTCACGAAGTCATTGAAGCCGGCCTCCCGCGCCAGGCGGGCGTAGCGGACGGCCTCGTCCGAGGTATAGCAGCCCGCGGTGTTGGCGAGCAGGAAGTACCGCTGGGCGCTCAGATGATGGAGGATGCCCTCCTCCCTGGTGCGGTCGAGGTCCACCCGGCGCACCGCCACCGTGACGATCTCGGCGCCGGACGCCTCGATCGCCCGCACCATTTCGCCGTTGCTGCGGTACTTGCCCGTGCCCACCATCAGCCGCGAGCGGAAGCTCCGGCCGCCGATCGTGAGGGGCGGGTCGGCGAGGGTGTCCGGGGCTGTCGCGTCCGGGGCCGCGGCGTCGGGGGTGAGGGTAGTCGGGCTGAAGGTGCTGGTCATGGTGGCTCCTGGAGACGGTCGGTCGGCGGCGGCATGGCCGCCGATGTCCTCCCGAGCGGAGCGAGGGATCTACTCAACGGTGCCGGGACGCTGCGTCACGTTCCGGAAGCAACGAGCAGGATCCCTCGCTCCGCTCGGGAGGACAGTCGGGCTCGCACGAAAGATAAACGTGCCCCCTCACCCCCCGCCCACGAAGTGAACCAGCTCGATCGCATCGCCTTCCGCCAGCTTCGTCTCGCCCAGCCGCGTACGGCGCACGATCTCGCGGTTCCGCTCGACCACCACGGTCCGCGGGTCGAGCCCGAGGTGCGCCAGCAGGTCGAGCAGCGTCGCGGGCCCGGGCACCGTCCGCGGCTCGCCGTTGATCACGAGGGCCAGCCCGCTCATGCCGTTTCCCACCACGGCGCCAGCAGTGCGAGCGCCGCCGCCGCCGGGTCCGCCGCGCCCCAGAGCGCCCGGATGGCCGCGACGCCATAGGCACCGGCGTCCCGGGCCGCCGCCGCGCGCGCGGCGTCGATCCCGCCGATCGCGATGACCGGCCGGCCGAGCGCGGCGGCCGCGCGCACCAGGTCGAGGCCCGCCGCGGGCCGGCCGGGATGGCTGGGGGTCTCGTACACGGTGCCCACCAGCAGAAAGTCCGCGCCTTCCGCCACGGCCGTCCGGGCTTCGCCCGCCGAATGGACCGAGCGGCCGATCCAGCCGTGGCCCAGGACCACCCGCGCGTCCGCCGGCGCCAGATCGTCGCCGGCGAGCTGCACGCCCTGCGCGCCGAGCGCGGCCGCCACGTCGGGCCGGCCATTCACGAACACGGCGGCCTCGGGCGGCCGTGCGAGCGCCAGCATCCGCTCCGCCGCGCGCGCCAGCGCGGCGCCGCCCGCGGTCCGGTCGCGCGCGTGCAGCGCCACCGCGGGTCCGGCGGCGGCGATCGCGGCCGCCCGCACGCCGAAATCGGGCGCGGCGAGCACGTCGGCGTTGGTGATGGCGTGCAGGCGGGGCAGCGGCCTCATGTGCGCGGCCTCACGCGAGGCGCGCCCCGACCGCGATCCCTCGGCCGCGCACCCAGTCCGTGACGGGGAGCCGCCGCTTGCCGGCGGGCTGCACCTCCTGCACGGCGAGCGCCCCGTCGCCGCAGCCGACGACCAGCCGATCGGCGGCGGCGAGCACGCAGCCCGGCTCCCCGCGACCCTGGCCGGCGTCGGCGCCGAACAGCTTGAGCGCGGCGCCCTCGTGGGTGGTCCACGCCCCGGGCACCGGATCGAACGCCTGCACCTGACGGGCGAGCGCGGCCGCCTCGCGCCGCCAGTCGAGGCGCGCGCTCTCGCGGTCGATCTTGGGCGCGAAGGTGGCGCGCACCGGGTCCTGCGGCTCCGGCTTGGTGAACCCGGAGGCGAGCAGCGAGAGCGCATCCACCAGCGCGGTGGCGCCCAGCTCGGACAGCCGCTCCGCCAGCGCGCCGGCGGTCTCCCCGGCCCCGATGGGCGTCGCCGCCCGGTGCAGCACGGGCCCGCTGTCGAGTCCCTCCTCCATCCGCATGATGCTCACGCCGGTCTCCGGCTCGCCGGCCAGGATGGCGTGCTGGATCGGCGCCGCGCCGCGCCAGCGCGGCAGCAGCGAGGCGTGCACGTTGATCATGCCGAGCGGCGGGATGGAGAGCACGGCGGGCCGAAGAATGTGGCCGTAGGCGACCACGACGCCGAGGTCGGGCTCGAGGCGGCGGAGCCCGGCGAGGAAGACGTCGCCCAGCGGGCGGACCGGCTGGAGGACGGGGATACCGGAGCGCTCGGCTTCGGCCTTGACCGGCGGCGCCACCAGGGTGGAGCGGGAGCGGCCCTGCGGCTTGTCCGGCTGGGTCACCACGCCGACGAGGGGATAGCGCTCCCGGAGCAGCGCCCGCAACGAGGGGACGGCGAACTCCGGGGTACCGAAGAAGACGATCCGCATCACTCCGTGCGGGCAGACTCCGACTGCACCTCTTTGATGTAGCCGGTCTCGTCCTTGTGCTCCCGCCGATAGCGGGCGAGCAGCATCTGCCGCTTCACCAGGCTCAGGTGGTCCAGGAAGAGGATGCCGTCGAGGTGGTCGATCTCGTGCTGAATGGCGCGGGCCTTGAGGCCGGTGGCCTCCTTGCGGTAGCGGTTGCCGTGCCGGTCCATGGCCTCGAGCACGATCCGCTCCGGGCGGGTCACGTCGCCATAGATGTCGGGGATCGAGAGGCACCCCTCCTCGGCGGAGACGCGGCCCTCGCTCTCGATGATCACGGGATCGATCATCTCGAAGCGGTCCTGGTCGGCGTCGACGACGGCCACCCGCCGCGCCACGCCGACCTGATTGGCGGCCAGTCCGACGCCCCGGGCGGCATCCATGGTCTCGTACATCTCGTCGAGCAGCCGGCGGATCTCGTCGTCCACGGCGCCCACCTCGTCGCTCCGCCGGCGGAGGACGGGCGAGCCGAGCAGGTGCAGCGGGAGGAGGCTCATGCCGCCGGCGCTCCCGGCGACTTCGGAGCGGACACGCCTCCGATCCGCACGATGCGCGACCGCTCGACCACCACGGAGGCCGTGCCGGTCTCCAGCGTGATCCGGCTCTCCCTGGCCCCGTCGGCCGACTCCACCTCCTTGATGTCCCGCACCCGCCCGATCAATCCGCCGCTCGTCATCACCTCGTCACCCTTCTTCAGGTTGCTCAGCAACTGCGCGTGCTTCTTCCGCGCCTGGCTCGACGGCCGCAGAATGAGGAAGTAGAAGACGGCACCGATGGCCACCATCTGCAGCAGCAGGATGCCCATTCCGCCGCCCGAACCGGTCTGCTGGAGCATGGCGTCTCCTCAGGTGCCTCGTGCGTGGTGGCGGCGGAGCCACTCGCGGCTCCAGCCGTCGAACGTGCCGGCCAGAATGTGGCTCCGGGCCTGCTCGCCCAGCCGGACCAGGAAGCGGACGTTGTGCAGCGACACCAGCCTGAGCCCGAGCATGTCCTCGACGACGAAGAGATGCCGCAGGTAGCCGCGCGGGTAGGTGGTGCAGGTCTCGCAATCGCACTCCGGGTCGAGGGGGGCGGTCGAGCCCTTCAGCGCGGCGCCCCGCACGTTGATCCGGCCCGTCGGCAGCCACGCGGTGCCGTGCCTCCCGTTCCGCGTGGCGGCGACGCAGTCGAACAGGTCCACGCCCCGCGCGATGCCCTCCAGCAGATCGGCCGGAAACCCGACTCCCATAAGATAACGCGGCGCGTCGCGCGGCAGCACGGGCTCGAGCGCCTCGAGGACGCGGTGCATGACCGGCTTGGGCTCGCCGACCGAGAGGCCGCCGATGGCGATGCCGGTCCACGGCCCGCGCTCCAGCGTCCCCTCCAGCGAGCGGCGGCGGAGGTCGTCGTGCGTGCCGCCCTGGACGATGGGCCAGAGGGTCTGGCGCGGAAAGGCGGAAAGGCGGAAAGGCGGAATGGTAGACAAGGGCTCCGAGCGGACCGAGGTCGCTTGGTCCACAAACTGCGCGTGGCTCGATCGGCAGCGGTCGAGCCAGCGGAGGGTGCGCTCCATGCCTTCGAGCGCGAGCTCGTACGGGGCCTGGCCGGGCACGACGTGATCGAACGCCATCGCCACGTCCGCGCCGAGGGCCCACTGGATTTCCATGGCGCGCTCGGGCGTGAGCGTGCGGTAGGTGCCGTCCACGTGGCTCTGAAATTCCACGCCGTTCTCGCTGATGCGCCGAAGCCCTTCGAGCGAGAAGACCTGGAAGCCGCCGGAATCGGTGAGCATCGGCCGCGACCAGGTGGTGAACCGGTGCAGCCCGCCCATTTCCCGGATGACGTCCTCGCCGGGGCGGAGATGCAGGTGGTAGGTGTTGCCGAGGAAGATCTGGGCGCCGGTCCGCTCGATTTCCTTCGGGCTCAGGCCCCGGACCACGCCGTGGGTGCCGACGGGCATGAACGCGGGAGTCCGGATCTCGCCATGTGGGAGTGTGAGTGTGCCCGCGCGCGCCGAGCCCTGGGTGGCGTCGAGTCGAAACTCGAACATCACGGCGATGGCGTACGCGGGACGGGCGCCGCCGCTCCGCACAAGCCGACAGTGCTCCGCGGCAGCGCCCGTCCCGCTTCCGCCCGAGGGTCAGTCGCTGGCGAAGTCACGTGCGCGAGGAATGACGTCAAGCGGTGAACGCCCGGTGCTGAGCATCCCGCCGCCTTGCTGCTTGCCCAATTGCTCGTGCTGCTTCCCGGTCGTCCCGGACGGAAGCCGGACGGGGGTGCGGCCGGAGGACTGTCGACTTGCCTGGAGGCCGCGCCCCCGTCCGGCGTACGTCGGCGCCCCGAACCCCGACGCGAGCTTTGATGCTCAGAGGATCACCATCGCGTCGCCGTAGGAGTAGAACCGGTACCGCTCGGCCACCGCGTGCTCGTAGGCGGCCATCGCGAGCTCGTGTCCCGCGAAGGCGCTCACCAGCATGAGCAGGGTGGAGCGGGGAAGGTGGAAGTTGGTGAGCAGCCGGTCCACCACCCGGAACGGGTAGCCGGGCGTGATCATCAGGCTGGTCCGGCCGCTCCCCGCGCGGATCGTGCCGTCGGGCTGCGCGGCGCTCTCGAGCGCGCGCACCACCGTCGTGCCGACCGCCCACACTCGGGCGCCCTGCTCGCGCACCAGCTCGACCAGTCCCGCCAGCCGCGGGGAGATCTCGTAGCGCTCGGGGTGCATCCGGTGCTCCCGCGGGTCCTCCGTTTCGACCGGTTTGAAGGTGCCGGGGCCCACCTGCAGATCGAGACCGGAAATGAGCACCCCCTTGGCCGAGAGCGTGTCGAGCAGCCCGGAGGTGAAGTGGAGACCGGCGGTCGGCGCGGCGACGCTTCCTTCCACCCGCGCGTACACGGTCTGGTAGCGCTCGTCGTCCGCCGCGGTGGGCTCGCGCGCGATGTAGGGCGGCAGCGGCAGCCGGCCGAAGCGGGCGATGGCGTCCTCCGCGGTGGCGCCGACGATCCGGACGAGCCGGTTGCCGTCGCCCAGTACCTCGACGGTCTCGACCGCGACGTCGTCGCCGAGCGCGATCCGCTTGCCGGGCTGGAGCGCGCTCCCGGGCTTCCCCAGCGCCACCCAGGTGCCGTCCGCGGCCGGATGGATCAGCAGCACTTCGGCCGGCGCGCCGGACGGCCGCGTGCCGAGCAGCCGGGCGTGGCGCACCCGCGTGGTGTTGAGCACGAGCAAATCGCCACCGGGGATGAGCGACGGAAGCTGGGAGAAGCGCGAATCCACCAGGGCGCCGCCGCGCACGGCCCGGCTGCCGGCGGGCGCCAGGAGGGGACGCTGGACCGCCTCGCCGGCGCGCCGGCCGGGGCCGCGCGCCAGGCGGTCGGCGCGCCGGTCGGCCGCGCCGGTGGTGCGGCGGTCGGAGCGGACCACCATGAGCAGCCGGCTCGCCGTCCGGTCCGCCAGCGGCTCCTGGGCGATGAGCTCGGGCGGCAGGCGGTAGTCGAAGTCGGCGGTGCGGAGGGGCGACTCAGCCGTCAAAGATGGTCGTCTGCCCGGCGGGCGGCGTAAGGCCGAAGCGGCGGTAGGCGAGCGCGGTGGCGCAGCGGCCGCGCGGCGTGCGCTCGAGGAAGCCCTGCTGGATGAGGTACGGCTCGTAGACGTCCTGCAGCGTCCCCGCGTCCTCGCCCACCGCGACCGCCACCGTGCCCAGCCCGACGGGGCCGCCGCCGAACTTCTCGATGATCGTGGTCAGGATCCGGGAGTCCATGTCGTCCAGGCCGAATTCGTCGACGTTGAGCCGGGCCAGGGCGGCGTCGGCGACGGCCACCGTGATGCGGCCGTCGGCCTTCACCTGCGCGTAGTCCCGCACCCGGCGGAGGAGCCGGTTGGCCACCCGCGGCGTGCCGCGGCTCCGGCGCGCGATCTCGGCCGCGCCGGCCTCGTCCACCGGCACCTGCAGGATGGACGCCGACCGGGTGACGATCTGCTGGAGCTCGGCGGCGGGGTAGAAGCCGAGCCGCTCGACCAGCCCGAACCGCGCGCGCATCGGCGGGGTGAGGAGGCCGAACCGGGTGGTGGCCCCGATCAGGGTGAACCGCTCGAGCGCCATCGGGATCGTCTGCGCGTTGGGCCCCTCGGCGATGCGCACGTCCACCCGAAAATCCTCCATGGCCGGATAGAGGAATTCCTCCAGCGCGGGCTTCATCCGGTGGATCTCGTCGATGAAGAGCATGTCGCCGGGCCCGAGCGAGGTGAGCAGGCCGACGAGGTCACCGGGCTTCTCGAGCACGGGGCCGCTCGTGGTGCGGAGCTGCACTCCCATCTCGCGGGCCATCAGCATGGCGAGCGTCGTCTTTCCGAGGCCCGGCGGGCCGAAGAAGAGGATGTGGTCGAGCGTCTCCCGCCGCCCCTTGGCCGCGTCGATGGCGATCTGGAGCGAGCTCTTCACCTGCGCCTGTCCCACGAACTCGTCCAGCCGCGACGGCCGGAGCGCGGCGTCGGCGCCGGTCTCCTCGGGGAGGGATTCGGGGGTGGTGACCTGCAGCTTATTCATCTGCTTCCTGTTTTAGGCTCGGCTTCGCGCGTTGAGGCGGACATCAGCCACGATCCCCTCCAGCGCAACGCGGTCAGTCGTCCAGCCGCGCATTCCACCGCACCGGCCGGTCGTCCGGCTCGATAATGTGCCATGCCCGGCAATGACCGCAGCGGTCGCGAGTGCTGGTGGTGTCGGCGGGCACCAGCTTGCGGTTGGTGGTACCGCAGCGGGTGCAGTTCCACTCCGCGGTCACGGCGGGCACGCTCATCAAGGGGTTCGCCCTCCCCGGGCGGCGGCGAGCTGCTGGAGCGCCCGCCGAATGAGTTGCGACGTCTCCGGCGGCGCGCCGTCGGCCAGCGCGCCGCGCACCGCCTCGTCCGCGGCCGCCGGCCCGTACCCGAGCCCCATGAGCGCACGCACCGCCTCCTCCGCGCCCGCCGAGCGGGGTGCCTGCGACTCGAGCGTGATGTCGCCGAACTTGTCCTGCAGCTCCAGCACCAGCCGCTCCGCCTTCTTCCGCCCCACGCCGCTGACCGTGCTCAGCGCCGTGAGGTCCCGCGCCAGCACGCTCCGCACCGTCCGCTCGGGCCCGAGCGCCGACAGGCGTGCCCGCGCGAGCCGCGGCCCGAACCCGCTCGCGCCCAGCAGCCGCTGGAACACCGCGCGCTCGACCGCGCGGTCGAAGCCGTACAGCGCCCACCCGTCCTCCTTCACCACCAGCTCGGTGTAGAGGCTCACCCGTCCGCCGGCAGCCGGCAGCCGCTCCGCCACGCCGGCCGGCACCGTCACCAGGTAGCCCACGCCGCCATCGGTCTGCACCACGAGCGTGTCGCCCACCCGCTCGGCGAGCACGCCGGTCACGATGGCGATCATCGCGCCCCCGTCACCTGGCGGAAGAACGCCGCCTGCCGGGTGGCGATGAGCAGGTGCGTGAGCGCCAGCGCCACCCCGTCCGCCGCGTCCGCCGGCGTGGGCGGCGTCCGGAGCCGGAGCAACTGCGCCACCATGTACGCCACCTGCGGCTTGAGCGCGGCGCCGCGGCCCACGACCGACTTCTTCACCTGCGCGGGCGAGTACTCCGCGATCGGGACCCCGGCCTGTTGGGCCGCCAGCAGGATGACGCCGCGGGCGTGGCTCAGCACCACCGTCGTCCGCACGTTCTTCGCGTAGAATGCACTCTCGACCGCCATGGCGTCGGGCGCATGGCGCGAAAGCAGGGCGGTGATGCCGTCATGGATCACGCGAAGCCGGGCGGGCAGCGGGTCCCGGGCGGTCGTCGTGAGGGTGCCGCACTCGAGCAGCCGCGGGTGCTGGCCGGACGCGCTCTCCACCACTCCGTACCCGAGGACGGCCGTCCCCGGGTCGACGCCCAGCACTTTCACCGGTGGGCTTTCAGGCCTCGGCCTCCGCCAGTTGTGCCGCGTCGATGTCGAAGTTGGAGGAGACCCGGGAGACGTCGTCCAGCTCTTCCAGCACTTCCATCAGCCTGAGGATCCGCTCGGCGTCGGCGCCCTCGACCCTGACGGTACTCTTCGGCACCATCGTGAGCTCCGCCGAGTCGATCGCGAGCTTCCCGGCCCGGAGCGCGTCCTGCACGGCGTGGAACGCCGCCGGGGCGGTGGTCACAACGTACTGGTCGCCCTCGCGGACGAAGTCCTCGGCGCCGGCGTCGAGCGCGGCCTCGAGGGTGTCGTCCTCGTCGGACCGGGCGGCATCGAGGTAGATCTGCCCCTTGCGGTCGAACATCCACGCCACCGAATTGGTGGCGCCCAGATTGCCGCCGTTCCGGCTGAATGCGTGCCGGATCTCGGCCACGGTGCGGTTGGGGTTGTCGGTCGTGGCCTCGATGATGATCGCGGCGCCCCCCGGTCCGTACCCCTCATAGGTGAGCTCCTCGTAGACGCTCCCCTCCAGCTCGCCGGTGCCTTTCTTGACCGCGCGGTCGATGTTGTCGAACGGCATGTTCACCGCCTTCGCCGCGTCGATCGCGGTGCGGAGACGGGGGTTGCCCCCGGGGTCGCCGCCGCCGCTCCGGGCGGCAACCGTGATCTCGCGAATGACCTTGGTCCAGGACGAGGCGCGGCGCGCGTCGGTGACGGCCTTCTTGCGCTTGATCTGTTTCCACTTGCTGTGGCCGGCCATGGCCGAACTCCTTGGGACGGACGAGGTTGGGAGGCGACGGCGGGCGCGCTGGCGATGCTCGCCGTGCAGGCGGAAACATAAGCGGGACAGCCGTTTGCGGCAAACGTGGGGGTTGACCGGCCGGGGAGCCGCGGCTAGTCTCCCACCCCTATGATCCCCTCCCGAATCCGGTATCTGGTGCTCTGCGCGGCCCTGGCCGCGTGCGGCAGGGACAAGCCGCCGAAGATGGCCTCGATGAACGAGGCGCTTCCCAACATCCCGTTCCCTCCCGACCCCACCATTGTCGGCCGCGCGGGCGGTCCCGACGCCCTGCAGCTCACGGTGCGCTCCGCGGTCCAGGTCGACAAGGTCGCCGAGTACTACCGCGGGTTGTTCAAGACGGGAGGATGGCGGCTGGTGAATGACGCCCGCGATGCCGACGGCGCCATCGTGCTGCTCGCCCAGCAGCACGGGTCGCCGCTCTGGGTCCGGATCCGCGACGCGGGAGGCGGCCAGGGGGCGCTGGTCGAGCTGACCGGCGCCGTCGTCGAGCACGCGGACAGCGCGGTCAAGGCGGTCAAGCCGACGTCCTGACCGGGCGGGCGTGGCCGATCGGCAGCTTCCCGTCCGGCACATCGACAATGCGCCGATGTGCTTCGCGGAAGGTGCTTCAGTCGGTTGTCATCCCGAGCCGTCCGCCGCGCTCGACCCGATCCCGGGCACGATCCCGCACACCCCAAAGCTCACAACCGTTCCGCCCGCGCAGCCGCGCGCGCCGCACGGGCCGCCTGCGCCAGCGCGTCACCCGCCTCGGCGCCCCCGGTCTCGCGCGCCGGGGCGACGAGCTGGCTCAGCACCTGGGCCGCCGTCTCGGGCCGGGGCTCCCGCAGCTGGCTGAGTGCCGACGCGAGCGCGCGCCGGAGCGGCGGTGGAACCGTGAGACTCGACAGCCGCTGCTCGAGCGCCTGCAGCCGGCGGCGGTACGCGCGGTCGGCGGGGGGCGGGTCCCGCAGGAGGTCCTGCGCTACCCGGACCGTGAGCCAGAGGGCGAAGATCCCCTCGCGTCGGGGACCTCGCGCGGTCTGTGGCAGCACGCCGAGCAGCGCGGTGGCCGCGGGATCCCAGCCGGTCACGCCAGGGTCCGGGTCAGCGTGGCAAAGACCATGTCGGGCTCGATCTCGCGCATGCACAGGTGGTGTTCGAGCGGGCACTTCTCGGTGCCGTGGCTGCTGCACGGCCGGCAGTCGAGGTTCCGCTCCACCACGCTCGCGTGGGCGTTGTAGGGAAAGAACCCGAACTGCCGCACGGTCGGTCCGAAGAGGGCCACGACGGGGGTGCCGACCCCGGTCGCCATGTGCATCACGCCGGTGTCCCCCGAAATGAGCGCGGCGGCGCGCTTGATCACCGCGCCGGTTTCCTGGAGACTCAGGTCCCCCGCCGCGCTCGCGACGCTGGTGCCGCCACGCGCGGCGATCTCGGCGCCCACGGCCGAGTCCTCGGGGCCGCCGAGCGCCACGATGTCGGCGCCGGTATCGACGATCTGCCGCACCAGCTTGGCCCAGTGTTCCACCGGCCAGCGCTTGGTGGCGTGGGCGGCGCCCGGCGCCACCGCCACGAACGGACGCCTGGTGCCGACGCCCGCGCGGGTCAGCCACGCCGCGGCCTTCTCCTCCGCGGCCGGATTGAGGAAGAACTCGGGCGGCTCGCCGTCGGGGATCACCCCGAGGTCCGCCGCCGCTTCGAAGTAGCGCTCGGCGACGGGGACATGCTCCTCGTAGCGGTTGTGCTTGAACCGGATCAGCATCGCCCGCGCGAACCGGCGGTTGGAGTAGCCCGACCACGGGCCGCCCGCGAGCAGCCGGAGCGGCGCGGTCCGGAGCCCGCCCTGCAGGTCGAGGATGTGGGTATAGTCCACCCGCCGGATCAGCTTGACCAGGTCGCGGATCCTGTCCTGCGGCGCGATCCCGAATACCTCGGTGACGTTCGGGTTGTCGCTCACCAGCGACACGTACTGCCGCTTGGTCAGCACCGTGATCCGCGCACCGGGCCACTTCGCCCGGATCGCGCGCAGCAGCGGCGTGGTCAGCAGGATGTCGCCGATCGCGCTGAACCGCACTACCAGGATGTCGGGGGAGAGGAAGATGCTGTAGGGCACGGGGGGAATTTAGGGAGCGGGCGGAAGGACGGAAGGACGGAGGGAAAGGCGGAAAGGTGGAAAGGCGGAAAGGTGGAAAGGCGGAAAGGCGGAAAGGTAGAAAGGTAGAGTAGGAAGGACTCGTGGCCACGCGCCGGCTGTCACTGTCAACTGTCAGTCATCCCGAGCGGAGCGAGGGATCTTGCCGGGCCGAGTTCGGGCGCCGGTCGGGTAGATCCCTCGCTCCGCTCGGGCTGTCAGTGCCGGCCGACTCACCGCCGTTGCG
>DASSBA010000213.1:0-1644 GCA_035699205.1 Gemmatimonadales bacterium | reverse complement strand
TCGCGCAGGTAGCTCGGGACCAGGACCCGTCCCTGTCGGTCGAGCTCCACCTCGACCGCGCCCGAGCTCATGAAGCGACCGAACTGACGCGCGGCCGCGTTGGTGGTCGGCAGGGCCTGGATCCTGGCCGCCAGGTCCTCCCAGGTGTCCGCCGGGAAGATCGCCAGGCAGCCGTCGAGCCAGCGGGCCAGCGTCGCGCCCTGGGCCAGCCGCGGACGGAAACGGACCGGGACCGCCACACGGCCTCGGTCGTCCAGCGCGTGCCGGAATTCCCCGGTGAGGAATGACGCTCGCTCCATTGGCCCTGTCGTTCACCATTGTTCCCCATGTAGCCCCATTTGGAACCACAGGGCGCCACTATACAGGGCAAACGTCACCCGTCAAGGCTTTTCGCGCACGGGTCGCGCGGAAATGTCGGGGCAGCACCTCTGCGCCGGGAGGGCGCGCGCGTCCGGGCTGGCGGGGCTGCCAGATTCACACCCTGGCGACCGGCGGTGGAGGTAGGCCCGAGGCGGGACGCACGGACGGCTCCGGCGTCGCCACCATTCACATGACGGCGATCAACCTGGCGATTCGGCCAGCCTCCCCGGCGCCCGGCGTCGCCGGGGTGTGAATGTGGGGACGCGCACCGTCTGGAGCGCCGATCCAGGGCGCTTCCGTCAGGGCGCCGGCGTGGCCTCGGGGAAGACCGTCAGCTGGCTCTCCTCCAGGAAGGCGGAGCGCCGCTCCCCCGTCGCGTTGAGGAACACGGCCCGGATGCGGAAGTCGCCGGAATCCGGCCAGCGGTACGACCAGCCGGTGAGATCGCCGTCCTGCGTCTCCCAGTAGATCTGGCCGTCGGCGCCCTGGATGGGCTCCGCCCGGGCGAACGAGAACCCGTCGAACGAGGTCGTCCGGGTGTTCGTGACCTGCGCGCTGGCGTCATCCACCTCGTACAGCGTGAAGGACGTCGGGCCCACGGAGACCTCGTAGAAGGCGAACGTGTCGCCGGCCTGGGGCGTTGCCTCGGGAGTCGGTGTGGCCTGCGGCGTCTCGCTGGCTGGTGGCTCGGTCGCCGATGCCGATGGCTCTGGGGTCGGGGACGGCTCGGCCGTGACGGGCGGAGCAACCGACGCCGACGGGCTGGTCGACGGCACCACGGCCGTCCCGAAGCCTGGCCCGAAGGCGAGGTACGCGCCGGCTCCTGCCACCAGCAGCACGAGCACCGCGAGGAGCAGGAAGATCGGAGCGCCGCGGCGCCGCCGTGCGACGGGCGGGGGTGGAGGTGCCGGCTCGGGCAGCGGAGCGCGGCGCTGGCGGAGCGCCTCGAGCTCCTCGGTGGGGATGACCAGCACGCCACGCAGGTAGCGCGGGCAGTTGCCGTAGCCACGCTCCTGGCACACCCGCGTCTGCTGCTCGGCCGAGAGCGGCGCCGGGTCGCCGAAGGCAAAGCAGCGGTGCTCGTCGCTGACGCCCTCGATGTAGCCGGTGCGGTCCGACGCCAGGCCGAGGAACGGGCAGATATGCTCCGGGCGCTCGGCGAGCTTGGCGAACAGCGCGCGGCGCTCGGCCTCGCGAGCAGCCTCGGCCGCGGCCTCCTGCTCGCGCTTGCGACGTCCGAACACTGCCCCTCCTGGATGCGGCGTGCCCGCGGGACCGCGGACG
>DASSBA010000212.1:0-17240 GCA_035699205.1 Gemmatimonadales bacterium | reverse complement strand
GCCCGGCGCGCGATACCCCTTCAGCACGGCGTCGGAGTACCCGTTGGTCGGGTCGCCGCCGCGGGCCAGGATCTCGGCCACCTTGGCCGGTCCGCGATTGTAGGCGAGCAGCGCCAGGTGCGTGTCCTGGTCGAATTTTCCGAGCAGGTCCTTGAGGAAGCGGAACCCGATCCGCAGGTTGAGGTCGCGGTCGTACAGCGCCTTCTCGGTGATCCCCGCCTGGTAGAACCGCGCGGTGGCCACCTGGAGCTGGGTGTATCCGATCGCGTTCATCGAGCTGCGGGCGCTCGACTTGAAGCTGCTTTCGATCTTCACCAGCCGGAAGCCCAGCGCCGGATCGATTCCCTCGCTCAGCGCGATGTCATAGATCGAGGCCGCCAGATCCGAAGGGATCTGGTACTTCGCCGAGTTCTCCATGATGGCGTTGGCGCGGTCGAGCTGGATCCGCATCAGGTCCATCTCGCCGCGCGCGGCGGCGAGCTGGTCGCCCAGGCTGCCGATTCTACGGGAGACGATCGCCACGTCGGGCGCGGCGACTTCATCCGTGGCGCGGACCCGCTCGGTCCATCCGGCGAGCGTGCCGACCACGGCGGCGGTGACGAGGAGCAGGCCGCCACGCACCAGCAGGGTCCGGAGCGTGCGCGGGCCGGGATCGTTGTATTTGTCGGTCGGTCGTTTCATCTGGCCAACCTCCTTGCCTATGAGAAGGCCGCGTCCTCCAGTCCTACGGATCGGAGCGGCGCCAGTCTCCCCGGGTCCCCCCGGTCTTGCTGATGAGTCGGACCCCTTCGATCACCATCTCCCGGTCAACTGCCTTGACCATGTCGTAAACTGTGAGACACCCCACGCCCACCGCCGTGAGCGCCTCCATCTCCACCCCTGTGCGCCCCGTCACCGTGGCGGTGGCCGAGAGCCGCACGCCGGGCAGATCGGGCGCGAGGCGCGCCTCCACGCTCACCACGTCGAGCCCCAGCGGGTGGCAGAGCGGGATGAGCTCGCCCGTCCGTTTGGCCGCCATGACGCCCGCCACCTCGGCCACCGCCAGCACATCGCCTTTGGCCACCGCGTGAGCGGCTACGAGGTCGTACGCCTCGCGGGACATGCGCACCCGACCCTCGGCCACCGCCGTGCGCCGGCTCTCCGGCTTGTCGCCCACGTCCACCATGCGGGCCCGGCCGCTCTCGTCCAGATGGCTCAGCGTCACAGCACTTCCGCCAGCTCCTCGCCGAGCACGGCGAGGAGGATCTGGGGGTTGACGTTGCCGTAGGCAGCCTCGCGCGCCTCCGCGACGCGCTCCATGGCGCGAAGGAGGAGGGCGGGATCGCGGCGCCGCAGCAACGCGGCAGGGACCGGGCGGCGGGTTTCCTCTCCCAGCGCGTCCCGTGCGGCTTCGCCCAGCGTGTCCGCCAGCGCATCGAGCATGGCGGTGAACTCGCCGCGCGCCGAGTACGGCGGCTGCCTGAGTGCCCGCTCGTAGGCCGCCGCGGTCCCCGCGAGCACGGCTTCGAGCAACAGGTCCGCCGCACGGTACGCCCTGGCCGACTCCTCGCCCGCGGCGAGTGCCTCGCCGATCGAGCCGGCGGCGAGGGCGACACGCTGCTCCAGGGCCTCCGGCGCGAGCGCGGGCGTCACCTGCGCGGCCAGGAAGCCGCGCACCTGATCGTCGCCCAGCCGGCCGAGCCGGACCGGGACCGCCCGCGACCGGATGGTCGGCAGCAGCCGGCGCGGGTCCACGGTAGTCAGGACGAACAGGCTCCCGGCCGGCGGCTCCTCGAGCAGCTTGAGCAGCGCATTCGCCGCCTCCTGGCTCGACTCCTGGGGCACCAGGCGCTCCGCGTCGCCGAGGATGAAGACCCGGCGGCCCCCTTCGACGGACGTCAGCGACGCACGCCGCTGGAGCAGCCGCACCGACGCCATCGAATGGCTGGCCATTCCGTCGGGCGGAGCATACAGCGGCCCGGACCGCCGCTCCTCCATGACCTCAGCGATCGTCTGAGCCGCCTCGTCCACCGCCTTGTCCGGGTCCGACGCCTTGGGCCGGGGCACCGGGACGAACCAGTGGAGGTCGGCGTGGGCCAGGCCGTCCACTAGGCGGCACCCGCGGCAAGCGCCGCATGGCTCCGCTTCCTGCCGCTCACAGAACACCAGCTGGGCGAGCCAGAGCGCCAGGCGCTGTTTGCCGACGCCGGCAGGTCCCGAGATCAGGATCACCTGGGGGAGGCGCCCCGTCCGGAGCGCCTCGGCGAGGCGGCGGCGGGTTTGGGCATGCCCGGTGAGCGGTGGCAGGGACATGGGACTCAAGGTAAGAAGGGGAGCGGAAAAGGGTAGTAGGTTGCCTGTAACATCATTTTCCACAATGGCTTAGCATGATGGTTTCGACCGCTTTGCGGGGCAAAGGACCAGGGGTATGGCCTGGCAGCGTCAAGTGAACGTTCACCATCATGTGTCGGGTGCAATCCGTAGCAGCCGAGACGCGGGAGCCCTGTCGCGGGCGGGAGGATGACGTACATTGGATTTGTTCCCTCCCACGATTTTTTTCGGCGTTCGCGGCTGAGGTAGAGGTGCGCATGGGCACCCCGGCGGCTCGGGTCTCCGAGCAGGTCGTGCTCGTAGTGGACGACGAGGAGACGGTCTGCCGCTATACGGCTCGCGTCCTCGCAAACGCGGGCTTTCGCGTGCTGGCGGCGCACGATGGCGAGGAAGCCGTGGCGCTGCTCGCGAGCCTGAGCCCGGTCGTCTGGCTGGTCGTGAGCGACATCGACATGCCCCGGATGACCGGGGTCGAGCTGGCGGCAGTGACAGCCGCGCGGTGGCCCGCGGTGACCGTCCTGCTGGTCTCGGGGCAGGGCGGACCGCCGCGGAGCTACGAGGGCCGGTTCCTGCGGAAGCCGTTTGCTCCCGACGAGCTCATTGCCACGGTAGACGAGCTCCTCCCCCGGGTGCAGCACTCCAGTGGATCGGCGGAGTGAGAGCTCGGCTGTCGGCGCTTGATATCGAGGGCCAGGTGGCTAATTTCCTCCCGGCGCGACAGGTGGAGTCCTTTCCCGAGTAGCTCAGTTGGTAGAGCAGGTGACTGTTAATCACCGGGTCGGGGGTTCGAGTCCCTCCTCGGGAGCTCCCGGAAACACAGCAGCACAGCACGTTCGTGAAGGACTTGGCCGGAGGTCGGCCGAGTCCTTTTTCGTTGTGATCGGCGGGAACCTTTCCGTGGGCAGAAACGACCCTGGCCGGAAAACTCCGGTGGAGTACGGTGTGGGCACGTCTGGAGCGCGGTGTCCGTTGCCTCCCTTCGGACACCGTCACTTGCCGGCCCTCTCCCCCGGAGGTCGCTATGCGATGTCTGCTGCCCCTCTGCCTGTTCGCTCTCGCGCTGCCGGCCTGTGATACGCCCCCGGCTACCGGGCCGGCCGGCGAGGCCGGGCAACCGCAGTTTCGGGCCGTCGCGTTCAGACAGAACTTTCGGATTCCGCTCAACCTCTTCGTCCTCGTGCCGTGCGCCAACGGCGGGGCCGGCGAGGTGGTGGACCTGAGCGGCAACCTCCATGTGCTCCTGCACGTTACACTGCACGACGACGGCAGGTTCGTGTTCAAGGAACACGTCCAGCCGCAGGGGATCAGCGGCACCGGTGAGGTGACCGGCGACAAGTATCAGGCGACCGGCGTGACGCAGGACATCACCGTCCAAGGCCGCGTCGGCGTGATCACGACGGCCGTCAACAACTTCCGGATCATCGGTCAGGGGCCGGGCAACAACTTGCTGGTTCACGTGACGTTCCACGTCACGGTGAACGCGAACGGCACGGCGACGGCCGTCGTCAACAAGGTCAGGGTCGGGTGCAAGTAAACCCGGCGTCCCACCGGCCACGCCGTGAGATACGACGGCGAAAACACCGGTGTCGAGTGCGGCACCTTCCGGGGGTTCACAACCGATTGGAACGAGACCGTCTCCGCGTCGGGTAATTCGACGCTGCGGTGTCGCTTCAGATTATTGCGTGAAGCAGCGGCGACACGACTACATTTCCCGGACACCCACTCCCAGCTCGGAGGCCGGATGTCCAAGCGCGAAGATGAACGGCTGGCCGCTCTCGCCCGGAAGAACGCCGCGAAGGCGGCCCGGCCGAAGGGCGACCGCGCGACCCAGTTCGATCCCACCCTGCGGCAGCGTCCCGACGAGGAAGATCCCGAGACGCGACGCCTGTTCAAGGAAATGAAGAAGCGCGAATTCTGAGCGGAGTCAGCGGCGCGGCCGCCTGAAGACCGGTCGCTTCTCGCCGTCCGGGCCGTCGTCGGGATCGGGCGACCGCCGGATGGCGGGTCGGCGTCCGGAGTTGGGCCGCGGGGTGGGCGCCGGGGTGGGTCTGGCACGGCGGGGCGCGGGGGCGGCATCGAGCACCGGCTCGTGCGCCTCGCGTCCGGGTGCGCGGGTCTCGACCGGCGCCGTGCTGCCCAGGACGCCGCTGGCGGACTGCGCCGCGATCCGGATGGTATCGAGCGAGGTCTGCAGCGCCTCGCGGACGTGGGCGTTCATCCGCGGGGCCTCGAGCGCGAGCACGGCGCGCAGGATCTCCCGCGCCGTGTCGGGGCCGACCGGCAGACCCAGCTCGCCGAGCCGCTCGCACAACAGCTCGACCGCGCCGAGCCCCGGCTCGTGCGCCGGCGGCTCCGGGGTGGGCTGACTCATCGGTCCGCCTCCCTTCGCGTCAGGCACGCTCACCGTCGAGCGCGCGCCACAGGTACCAGCTCGCCACCGACCGGTAGGGTCGCCACCGCTCGGCGCGGCGGCGCAAGACCTCCGGGTCGGACAGTACGCGCCGGCCGAACGTCCGCGCGAACCCGTTGCGCACGCCCAGATCGCCGAGCGGCAGCACGTCGGGCCGCCCCAGCCGGAAGAGCAGCAGCATCTCCACCGTCCATCGCCCTATGCCACGCACCGTCGTGAGCCGCTCGATGATCTCCTCGTCGGACATCCGGCGCACGCGCGCCATCGGCGGAACGGTGCCGTCGAGCGTGCGCGCCGCGAGGTCGCGCACCGCGGCGGCCTTCGCGGCCGAGAGCCCGGCCGCGCGCAGGCGCTCGGGCGGGGTGTCGAGGAGGTCCCGCGGCCGGGGGAAGCGCCGGGGCCGGTAGAGGTCGATGACACGGCCCAGGATGGTGGCCGCGGCCTTGCCGGAGAGCTGCTGGTAGACGATGGAACGGAACAGGGCGGCAAAGAGACTCTGCGTGGGCTCGGGGCGCATGCTGAACGGGCCGGCCCGCAGGATGAGCTCACCCAGCTTCGGATCCGCCTCGGCGAGATGGCGGCAGGCCAGTTCCGGATCGTACGCCAGGCCGGCGGATGGGATGGTGGGGAGCATGGGGGAAAGATAAGAGGGCGGAGAAGGCGGAGAAGGCGGAGCGGACGGAGAGGTCGAGGGAGTCGCCGGGCGGGCGGCTTGACGGCGGCGCCGGTGCGGGTTCGCTTTGGCCGATGCGCCCCGATGAGTTCCGCCGGCACGGCCACGCGCTGGTGGACTGGATGGCCGACTACCTGCGGGACGTGGGCACCCTCCCGATCACGCCCGACGTCGTGCCGGGGGAAATTCGCGCCCGGCTGCCCGACGCTCCGCCTCTCGACGCCGAGCCGTTCGAGGCGCTGTTCCAGGATTTCCGGCGCATCATCGTGCCCGGCATGACCCATTGGAACCATCCCGGCTGGTTCGCCTACTTCCCCTGCAACAACAGCCCGCCGTCCATCCTGGGCGAGATGCTCACCGCGACCATCGGCGCGCAGGGGATGTCGTGGGTGACGTCGCCCGCCGCCACCGAGCTCGAGCAGGTGGTGATGGACTGGCTGCGGCAGATGATCGGCCTCCCCGCCGGCTACGCCGGCGTCATCCAGGACACCGCGTCCACCGCCACGCTCGTGGCGCTGCTCACCGCCCGCGAGCGGGCCACGGGGGCGCCGCTCACCGTCTACGCCTCGCGCGAGGCGCACTCGTCGATCGACAAGGGGGTGAAGCTCGCGGGGTACGGCCTCGACATGGTGCGACACATCGAGACCGACGACGCCTTCGCGCTGCGCCCCGATGCGCTCGCGCGGGCGCTCGAAGCCGATCGGGCGGCCGGACTCCGGCCGGCGTGCGTGGTGGCGACGGTGGGCACGACCTCGTCCGCGGCCATCGATCCGCTGCGGCCGATCGCCGAGCTGTGCCGGCGGCACGGCGCGTGGCTGCACGTGGACGCGGCGTACGCGGGGGCGGCGGCGATCGTGCCCGAGCTCCGGCCGCTGTTCGACGGGATGGAGCAGGCCGACAGCATCGTGCTCAATCCGCACAAGTGGCTGCTGACCAACTTCGACTGCAGTGCGTACTTCGTGCGCGACCCCGCGGCGCTGCTCGCCACGTTTCAGACGACGCCGGAATACCTGCGGACGGCGTACGACGCCGACGTCGTCAACTTCCGCGATTGGGGCATCCAGCTCGGCCGGCGGTTCCGCGCGCTCAAGCTCTGGTTCGTGATCCGGAGCTATGGGGTGGAAGGCCTCCGCGCGCTGATCCGGCGGCACGTGGCGCTGGCGCGCGAGCTGGCGGGGTGGGTGGAGGCCGATCCGGGCTTCGAGCTGATGGCGCCGGTGCCGTTCGGGCTGGTGTGCTTCCGGTATCACCCGGCCGGCCGGCCGGAGGAGGAGCTCGACGCGCTCAACGCTCGGCTGCTCGCGGCGGTGAACGCGGGCCGGGCGAGGTATCTCACGCACACGCGGCTCGGCGGACGGTATGTCATCCGGCTGGTGGTGGGGCAGCGGACGACCGAGCGGGAGGATGTGGTGGCGGCGTGGGAGAGCGTGCGGGAGGCGGCACGGGGGTTGGAAGCTCCGAGGTAGTACTGTCGCGAGACGCGCGAGACTTACCCCACCGGGAGTCACCCTGAGCGCAGCGAAGGGGCCATGCCCTGAATTGCGGCTCCTTCGCTGCGCTCAGGATGACTCACGCCGGCCTCCGCGCGACGAGCGGCGGCTCACCCCGCCAGGGCGGTAGCCGGGGCCGGCTGCACGAGGAGCGGACGGAGGTAGCGCCCCGTGTGGGACGCCTCGACCTCCGCGACCTGCTCGGGGGTGCCCTGCGCGACCACTCGGCCGCCATGCGGGCCGGCCTCCGGCCCCAGATCCACCACCCAGTCCGCGCGCTTGACGACGTCCATGTGGTGCTCGATGACCACGACCGTGTGCCCCGCGTCCACCAGCCGGTCGAGCACCTGGATCAGGACCCGCACGTCGTCGAGGTGGAGGCCCGTGGTGGGCTCGTCCAGGATGTAGAGCTTCCGCCCATCGCGCTTGCCGGCCTGTGCCAGCTCGCGGGCGATCTTGAGCCGCTGCGCCTCGCCGCCCGAGAGCGTGGTGGCCGGCTGGCCGAGCCGGAGGTAGCCGAGCCCCACCTGCTGCAGGTGCCACAAGGCGGCGCCGAGCTTCGGCTGGTGGCGGAAGCGGGCGACCGCCTCGTCCACGGTCCATTGGAGGACGTCGTGGATCGAGTGGCCCTGGATGCGCACGTCGAGCACCTCGCGCCGGTAGCGGGTGCCGCCGCAGACTTCGCAGGGCACGAACACGTCGGCCAGGAAAACCATCTCCACCTGTACGTGGCCGGCGCCTTCGCAGTCGTCGCAGCGGCCGCCCGGGAGGTTGAAGGAGAAGGTGGCGGCCGAATACTTCCGCTGCCGCGCGAGCGGCTGCGCGGCGAACAGCTCGCGGATCTCGTCGAACGCCTTGATGTAGGTGATCGGGTTGGAGCGCGGCGAGCGCCCGATGGGCGACTGGTCCACCAGCAGCACGTCCTGCAGCAGCTCCCACCCAGTGAGCGAGTCCACCCGGCCCACCGGCTCGCCGAGATGGCTCTTGGCCGAGTGGCCGCCGTGGAGGCGGCTCTCGAGGTTCCGGTAGACCACGTCGTAGAGCAGCGAGCTCTTGCCCGAGCCGCTCACGCCCGTGATCGCGGTGAGCGCGCCGAGCGGGATGTCCGCGTCCACACCGTGCAGGTTGTGCAGCGTGGCCCCCCGCACGCGCAGCCAGCCCGGGCCCGCCGGGCGCCGCATGCTCGGCACCGCGATGCGCTTCTGGCCGGTGAGGTACTGGCCGGTGAGCGACGTCGTCGCGGTGGCCACCGGTCCCGCGTGCACCACCCGACCGCCGTGGTCGCCCGAGCCGGGGCCGAGCTCGAGCATGAAGTCGGCCTGGCGGATGGCGGCGAGATCGTGCTCGACGACGACGACGGTGTTGCCCGCGTCCCGCAGACGGCGGAGCAGCGCCAGGAGGCGGTCGGTGTCGCGCGGGTGGAGGCCGACCGAGGGCTCGTCGAGCACGTAGAGGGTGTCCACCAGGCGGGACCCGAGGGCGTTCGCGAGCGAGATCCGCTGCGCCTCGCCGCCCGAGAGGCTGCGGGTCTGGCGGTCCAGGGTGAGATAGCCCAGGCCGACGTCGCGGAGAAAGCCCAGCCGCGCCTCGAGCTGCTCGACGATGAGCTGGGCGACCTCGCGCTCGAATGGCGTCAGCTCCAGCGCGGCGAGCCACTGGTGGATTCCGTCGATCGAGCGCGCGGAGACGTCGGCGATGGTGTGCGCACCGATCCGCACCGACCGCGCGTCGTCGTTGAGCCGGCTGCCGGCGCAGGCGTCGCACGTCCGGGCCAATTGGTACTGGCGAAGGAAGACGCGGATGTACTGCTTGTAGCGCTTCTCCTCGAGGTCCCGGAGGAAGGGAAAGATGCCCACGTAGCGGCCCTTGCGGCCGTAGAGCAGCTCGCGCCGGTGCGCGGCCTTGAGCTTGTGCCACGGCTTGTCCGCGTCCGCGCCCAGCGTCCGGGCAAAATCGAGCAGCATCCTCCGCCGCGACTCGTAGCGCGGCTTGGTCCACGGGTCGATGGCCCCCTGGGCGATGCTGCGCGCGGAGTCCGGCACGACCAGCGACTCGTCGTACTCGAGCACGGCGCCGAAGCCGTTGCACCGGCCGCAGGCGCCGCGCGGGTTGTTGAACGAGAAGAGGGCGGGGGTGACGGTGGCGGCCGGCGTGTCGCACGCGCTGCAGGCGGGAAACCGGGTGAAGCGGAGCCGGTCCCGCCCCGACGCGAGCGGCGGATGGAGCACGACCGCGACCCCCTCGCCCTCCTGGAACGCGGCGGCCACCGACTCGGCCAGACGGCTCGAAGACGGCGCATCGGCCACGAGCCGGTCCACCACGACGAGCAGCTCGCCCGCGCGGGTCAGATCGAGGCCGGCGGGCAGCTCGTCGAGGTGATGCGGCACGCCGTCGGCGAGCACGCGGACGAAGCCGAGCGCGCGGAGGTTCTCCACGACCGCGTCGTGGGTAAGCCGCGCCACGGGCGGGAGCGGGAAGGCCACCTGGATCCTGCCGCCGGGCGCCGCGGCGAGCACGTCGGCGGCGGCGCTCTGCGGCGTGTCCCGCCGCACCGGCGCGCCGCACGCGCGGCAGTAGCTCCGTCCCACCCGGGCCCAGAGCAGGCGAAGGTAATCGTAGACTTCGGTGGCGGTGCCGACGGTGGACCGGCTGCTGATGGTGGGGTTCCGCTGCTCGATTGCGACGGACGGCGCGATCCCCTCGAGATGGTCCACCAGCGGCTTGGGCATCCGCTCGAGGAACTGCTTGGCGTAGGTCGACAGCGATTCGATGTACCGCCGCTGCCCCTCCGCGTAGAGGGTATCGAAGGCGAGCGAGCTCTTCCCCGATCCCGATGGGCCGGTGATGACCGTGAGCGCCCGGTGCGGCAGCTCGACGGTGATGCCCTGCAGGTTGTTCTGCCGGGCGTTGACGAGGCGGATCATGGGGGAAGCATAGTGGGTTCGGGGATTGTTCGGGAGACGGAGAGGACGGTAAGCGGCGAGCGGGAACAGCACGTCGGAGCAGATTGGTGTGCCGGTCCCGCTTACCGCTCACCGCTTACCGCTTACCGACTGTCCCCTTACCTTTCCCCCCTCATGCCCCGCTTGCTCACCCCCAAGCTGCTCCTCCGCGGATTCGAGATTTCCGTCCTGGCCTCGCTGGTGGGGTTCGGGATCACGCTGCTGTACGGGAACGATTTCCAGGCGTTCCTGGCGGGGATCGGGCGGATCCACTGGATCTGGCTGCTGGCGGGAGTGGGCCTGGCCTCCATGGACTGGTTCGGCGGCGGGCTCCGGAATTTCGTGGTCGTGCGGCACCTCTATCCCAGGGTGCCGCTCAAGGGGATGATCCTGGCGGGCGGAATGGGTGCGTGGGCGGCCTACATCACGCCGCTCAACTCGGGCGCCGGTCCGATGACGATGTACACCATGCGGCGCTACGGCGTCCCGCTGCCGGTGGCGGTGACCTCCACCTTCATGACGTTCGTCGCGACCATCCTCTTCTTCGCCATCGCGGGGCCGCTGGCGCTGCTGTTCGGCGCGGGGCGCTCGCTCGGACAGAAAGGCAACGTCCTGGGACTCTCGCTCTACGATCTCTTCCGCGGGAGCCTGACCGTCATCGCCGGCATCGGCGTCCTGATGGCGCTGGTCATCTTCTTCCCCCGGCTGGTGCGCGACGTGCTCCAGCGGATCGCGGGGTCGGTCGGGCGGCGGAGTCGCCGGGTGGCGGAGCGGCTGGAGCGGCTGCACCAGGGGATCGACGACATCCATGCGAGCGTGATCGCGTTCAACAACCCGCGCGGGTGGCTCGCTCTCTTCTGGGCCACGATCCTCTCCGCGCCGTCGCATGCCAACAAGCTCCTCGCCGGCTACGTCTCCCTGCGCGCCCTCGGTCTCCATGCCAACTTCGTGGACATCCTGCTGATCCAGACGCTGGTGATGTTCCTGCTCTACTTCGCCCCCACCCCCGGGGCGTCCGGCATCGGCGAGGTGCTCTCGGCGGCGGTGATGAGCTCGTACGTGCCGCGCGGGCTCACCCCGATCTACATCCTGATCTGGCGCCTGATCCTCACCTACTTCACCCTGGGCTTCGGCTTCCTGGTCTTCTCGAGCTGGGTGCGCCGGGGGCTCAAGGGCGTGGACCAGGGGGCGCTGCCGGAGCCGGCCGGCTGATCCGATGACGGCCCCCACCGAGGAGCTCGAAGCCGGCGCCCGCCGCTACGACTCGGCGCTGCTCCGCCGCCTGATCGGCTATCTGCGGCCGTACGGCTGGCTCACGGCGGGCGCGGTGCTGCTGCTCATGACGCAGTCGCTGCTCGCGCTGGTGGGGCCGCGGCTCACCGAGCACGCGCTCGACGTGGCCGTGCCCAGGCACGACCTGGGGCTGCTGGGACTCCTGGCCGGACTGTACCTGGCGACGCTGGCGGGCGACTTCGTGGTGGAGTACGGGGGCACGCTCCTCACGGCCTACATCGGCCAGCGGGTGATGTACGACCTGCGCATGCAGATCTTCGCGCATCTCCAGCGGCTCAGCATCGGCTACTTCGACCGCCACCCGGTGGGCCGCCTCATGACCCGGGTCACCTCCGACGTGGAGACGCTCAACGAGCTGTTCTCGTCCGGCGTGGTGACGATCTTCGGCGACGCGTTCACCCTCGTCGCCATCATGGTGATGATGCTCACGATCGACGTCCGGCTGGCGCTGGTGACGTTCGCCGTGATCCCGCTGGTCTGGCTCACCGCGCGGGTGTTCCGCCGGCGGGTGCGCGAGGTGTTCGGCGACATCCGGGTGCGGCTGGCCCGGCTCAACGCCTTCCTGCAGGAGCGGCTGAGCGGGATGCGGGTGGTCCAGTTGTTCGGGCGGGAGGAGGACACGGCCCGCCGCTTCGCGGCGCTCAACCGCGAACACCTGGAGGCGCACCTCCGCTCGATCACCATCTACGCGGTGTTCTTTCCGGCGGTCGAGGTGCTGACGGCGGTGGCGATGGCGCTGCTGCTGTGGTACGGCGGGCTCCGCGTGCTCGACGCTACGCTGACGGTCGGGGTGCTGGCGGCGTTCATCCAGTACACCCGCCGCTTCTTCCAGCCGCTGCAGGACCTGTCGGAGAAGTTCAACCTGCTGCAGAGCGCCATGGCGTCCTCGGAGCGGGTCTTCACGCTGCTCGACGAGCCGGTGGTGGTGCGCGAGCCGGAGCGTCCGCGCGCGCTGCCGCGGCCGGTGCGCGGCGAGATCGGGTTCGAGGGGGTGTGGTTCCGGTATCGGCCCGAGGGCCCGTGGGTGCTCCGGGACGTTTCGTTCACTGCGTCACCCGGGCAGACGATCGCGCTGGTGGGTCACACCGGGGCGGGGAAGACCACGATCGTCAACCTGCTGCTCCGGTTCTACGACCCCGACCGCGGCCGGATCACGGTGGATGGGATCGACATCCGCGAGCTCGCGACGGCCGACCTGCGCGCGATCATCGGCTTCGTGCAGCAGGATCTCTTCCTGTTCACCGGGGACATCCTGCACAACCTCACCCTCGACGCGCCGGTGGCCCCAGAGGCGGCCCGGCAGGCGGCCCGCCGGGTGGGCGCCGACCGGTTCATCGAGCGGCTGCCGTCGGCCTGGCACCACGAGCTGGGCGAGCGCGGGCGGAGCCTGAGCGTCGGTGAGCGGCAGCTCCTGAGCTTCGCGCGGGCGCTGGCGCTCGACCCGCGGATCCTGGTGCTCGACGAGGCCACGAGCTCGGTGGACGCGGAAGCGGAGGCGCAGATCCAGCGCGCGATCGCCGAGCTCATGGCCGGCCGGACCAGCCTGGTCGTGGCCCACCGGCTCAGCACCATCCTCCATGCCGACGAAATCCTGGTGCTCCACCATGGCGAGATCCGGGAGCGCGGCAGCCACCGGGAGCTGCTGGCCCAGCACGGGCTGTACGACCGCCTGTATCAGCTCCAGCTCCGGGGACAGGAGGAACGGAAGATTGCGTGATCACTTCCAAGTTGCGGCCTCCGTCACCGGGAGATACGTTTGTCGGCGACCGGCCACAACTCCAGGATCAGATCGATGATGCACCTCGAATTCGGCGGGGCGCGCATTCCGGTGCCCGCCGGTGAGACGATCATAGGGTCGGCGCCGGGTTGCGCCATCGTCCTCGAGGGCGAGGGGGTGCAGCCCCGCCACGCCGTCCTCCAGGGCAGCCCCCAGGGCGCCGCCGCCATCCGCGCCGGCGACCCCGCCGCCGAGCTGCTCGTCAACGGCTTCCGGCTCGGTGCCGACCCCACCCCCGTGCTGCACGGCGACAAGATCCAGATCGGCCCGCACGAGATCCTGGCGGTGGACAGCCGCCGGGTCGGCAACACCCAGCTCTTCGACTCGGGCGCCTTTGCCGACCTGGTGCCGACCGCGCGCCCGTCCGGTCCCTCGACCCCAGCCGGCCCGACCGGCGGCCGGATCGTCTGCCTGACCGACGGCCGCGAGTACACCATCACCTCGGATACGCTGGTGTTCGGCCGGGACGCCGGCTCCGACGTGGTGGTCGGCGGCACCGAGGTGTCGCGCCGGCACGCGGAGATCCAGACGAGCTCCGACGGCTACGTCCTGATGGACCTGAGCGTCAACGGGACCTACGTCAACGGCGAACGGGTAGGCCGGCGTCATCTGCTGGCCCGGGCCGACGTCATCCGGATCGGGCACGACGAGTTCCGCTTCTACGCCGACGCGGCGGCGCCTCCGGCGCCCCGCGGGCGCCGGAGCGTGCCGCCGGTGACCGCGGCCCGTCCGCCGACCGGCGCGGGCGCCCGGCTCTCCGACACCCTCCACGGTATGCCGCCCTCGTCCGTTCCCGGAGCGGTCACACCGACGGCGCCGACCGCGGCGCCGCTGGCGTCGCTGCTGGTGCGGAGCGGGACGCTCAAGGGTCGCCGCCTGCCGATCAAGGCGCCGGTGGCCAACATCGGGCGCGCGGACTTCAACGACGTCGTGATCGCCGATCCCAGTGTGAGCACCAGCCACGCCAGGCTCCAGCGCCGCGACGACGTGTGGGTGCTGGCCGACCTGGGCTCGACCAACGGGACGTTCGTCGACGGAGAGCGGCTGGCGGCGGAAACGGCGCTCGCGCCGGGCGCCACGGTGGCCTTCGGCGACGTGGCGGTGCTGTTCGAGCCGCTGGACGATCTCGCCCACGCGCGCCGGCCGTCCGGGACGCCGGCCGTCTCCGGGTCGCTCCCGGCCGAAGGGCCCCCGGGCGAGACCCCGGCGGAGCGACCCCGCCGGCCCATTCGCGTGACGCCGCCGCGGCCGGGCGGACCGCCCGCCTGGCTGGTGACGGCGCTGGTCGTCGTCGCCGCCGTCGCGGCCTACCTTCTCCTGCGCTGAGCGTACGGGGTCCTGTGCACTTCACCTGCGCTGCTCGCACCGATATCGGGATCGTCCGCTCCGGGAACGAGGACAACTACCTCATGCTCGCGGAGCGCGGCGTCTTCATCGTGGCCGACGGGATGGGCGGGCATGCGGCGGGCGAAGTGGCGAGCGAGATGGCTGTCCGGATCACTTCGCACCAGCTCGGGTCGGTGCGGGGCCTGAGCGACGAGCAGGCGAGCGAGCGGGTGAGCACGGCGATCCGCGCGGCCAACGACGCCATCTTCGAACGGACCCTGGCCGAGCACGACAAGCGCGGCATGGGAACGACGGCCACCGTGCTCGTCCTCATGCCGGCGCGCTACCTCATCGGCCAGGTGGGCGACAGCCGGGCCTATCTGCTCCGGCAGGGCCAGTTCCAGCAGCTCACCAAGGACCACTCGTACGTGCAGGAGCAGGTGGATGCCGGGCTGCTCACCCCGGAGCAGGCGCGGGTGCATCCCTACAGCAACGTCATCACCCGCTGCGTGGGCGCCAGCATGGACGTGGTGCCCGACATCTACTTCGGGACGCTGGAGTCGGGCGACGTCCTGCTGCTCGCGTCCGACGGTCTGACCGGCATGCTGGAAGACGAGCAGCTCACCCGCATCCTCAGCGCCGACGGCGGCCCGCAGCACTGGGTGGACCGCATGGTGACCGAGGCCAACCGGCGCGGCGGGCTCGACAACATCACCGCCATCGTGGTCCGGATCGACTCGGTGGACAGCACCACCGGCGAGCACCCCGCGCCCGCGGCGGCCGCCGGCGGGACTACCTGACCGGCTCCCGTTCCAGTTCCCGCACCAGCCTGATGTCCGCCCGCGCGTAGCGCTCGTCCGGCTCGAGCGGCGCCCGCACGAACCCGTGCTTCCGGTACAGCCGGATGGCCGGGGCGAGGCGCGTGTTGGACACGATGACGACGCGGAGGGCCCCCGCGGCCCGGGAGAACTCGACCGCCGCCTGCATCAGCAGGTCGCCGTAGCCCCGCCCGCGCGCCGCCGGCGCCACCGCCATCTTGGCGATCTCGTGCGTGTCCGGCCCGTGCCGCAGGACCGCGCAGGTCCCCAGCACCTCATCGCGCTCCACGACGAAGAAGATCTGTCCGCCCGGCGCGATGATCTTCCCGTGCGGGTCCCGGAAGGTCTCCCGGTCGGCCTCCTCCAGCTCGAACCAGGTCTCGATCCACTCGCGGTTGAGTCGCTCGAACGCGTCCCGCCACTCCTGGCGCCAGGTGACCACCTCGGCCATCGGCATGGCTACGCGCGCTCGTCGATTCACCACGAACGCACGGAAGTCACGGAAGGCCAGGCAGTGGTGAATCCGCGCCTCGGAATCCGACAGCGAACTACTTGGAGCCGTGAACCGGAACTCATGAACCCCATCAGTGCCGCGCGAAGACCGTGGTCTTCCCGTCCCGCGTAAACGCGAGCACCTCGTACGGCTCGTGCGCCGCCCCGGGCGCGGCCATCCCCGGGCTGCTCCCCGGCATCCCCGGCGCCGCGAGCCCGGCGATATCGGGCTTCTCGGCCAGCAGCCGGCGGAGATCGGACGCCGGCACGTGGCCTTCGACGAGATAGCGGCCGAGCAGCGCCGTGTGGCACGAGCGGACATCCCGGGGCACGCCCATCTCGTCCTTGATGGCATCCATGCCCTCGTCATCGTGCACGGCCGGCGTGAAGCCGTTGGCCTTCAGATGGTCCACCCACTTGGCACAGCAGCCGCAGCTCGCGCTCTTGTAGACGGTGATGGCGGTTCCGGTGCCGGGCGCCGCGAGGCCCCACAGTCGGCGGGCGCCGATGGACGCGAGGGCCAGGCCGGCGGCCCGGGTCACGAAGGTGCGGCGGGTGGTCATCGAACGCTTCTCCTCTGCAACAATGAGTTCGCTTCGTCCAGCCGCCGGCGGAGCTCGGCGGCTGGCCAGGTGAGCAGCTCCGGCAGTCCGTCCAGCGAGCCGCGCGGCGCCTCGGCCACGAACACCCGGAGCCGCCGCGCGCTCAGGTAGAGCTCGTCGGCCACGCGCGGAAGGCCGAGCTGGCCGGCGCGGCCCGCGTCGGTGAGGCGCTCGACGGCGCCGTCGCGGGTGCGGAGCGGCAGGTCCACTCCCAACATCGACGATCGCGCCGGAAAGTCCAGCAGCAGGTCGCCCGGCGCAAGCCCGATTTCCACGGCCAGCGCGTCCTCCACCCGCTCGAGCAGGTCCGGATCCTCGGCGACCCACGGCTGGGCGTCGGTTGGGACATCGCTCGCGGGGAGATCGAGCGCGCGCTTGTAGAGCTTCCGGGCGCGGATGGCGGCGGCGAGCGCGTTGCCGTCTCCCGTAACCAGCCGCTCCATCAGCCCGTCGTCGGTGGCCTCGGCGATTTCCTCCACGGTAATGCTGCCGCGGGCCACCGCGCCGCGCACCGCCCGCTTGAACATGCACGTGGCCGACCGCACGGCATGATGCCAGTAGACGTTGCGGTACATCTGATATTTGGCAAAGAGCAGGGACTCGAGCGCGCTCACGCCCTTCTCCAGCACCCCTACCTCGTCCCGCCCTGCCGCCGTCTCCACCAGCGTCAGCGTGGCGAGAAGGCGATCGACGTCCACGGTGCCGTAGGGCACGCCGCACATGTGGGCGTCCCGGCTCAGGTAGTCGATCTTGTCCAGGTCGAGCGAACCCGAAATGAGCCCCTGGAGCGCGCTCGGGCTCTCGCCCTTGATGAGGGAACCGATCGTGCCGGCCAGGCCGGCGCCGCCGATCTCCTCCAGCCGCGCGGCGAGCTCTCCCTGGCACAGCTTGGCGACGCCGAGGGTCTCGTGGGACGGGAAGCCGGCCTCTTCGAGCGCGTGCGAGAACGGGTAGTGGCCGATGTCATGGAGCAGCGCGGCCAGCCGCACGGCCAGGCAATCGTCCGCGGGCACCCGGTCGAGCTCGCCCCGCTCCTCGAGGCTCGCCAGCGCTCGGCGGGTCAGGTGATAGGCGCCGAGGCCATGCTCGAACCGGGTGTGGGTGGCG
>DASSBA010000211.1:0-2793 GCA_035699205.1 Gemmatimonadales bacterium | reverse complement strand
GCGATCACGCTGTGGATCGACGCCGAGACGTACCTCATTCACAAGATCGTGCAGGACACGCCGAAAGCGATGCCGCGCGGCGCGATCAGCCGAAGGACGACGACGATCAAGCATCAGGTGAACCCCAAGCTCGAGCCGGCGCAGTTTCGTTTCGCCGTCCCGGAATGAGGCGACAGGTCCCCAATCGGGGCGTTCCTCGACAGCAGCAGGCCGATGCCTCGCCGCCTCAGCCCGAGTTCACCGCAAAGTGGAGACGGTACGACAATGAGCATGACGCCAATGCCCCCAGGCTCCGGTCGCATTCGCGGGAACGCCGGGACCACACTCGCCCTCCTGGTGACGCTCGCGGGCTGCGGCGATGCCCGCGGCGGCGAGGGAACGCCTCCCGCGGCCGCGGCAGCCTCGTCCGTGAGCACCGCCGCCGCGGCCTCGTCCGTGCGCACCGCCCCCGCCCCGGCCGATGCGTGCGGCTGGCTCCCCGCCGCGGAGGTGGCGTCGATCGTAGGCCCGCTCGACGGGAAGCCGGTGGTGGTGCGCTCCCTCGAGCAAACCGATCCGGACCCGCGGGGCACCGCGTGCCGCTACTCGTTGGCCGACAAACCGCGTGTCGGAGTTGGCGCCGTGGTGCTCGAGGTCGACCTGTCGGGCGCGGTCATCCGCGAGCGCGTCGGCGACAACATGGCCGAGAGCTTCCGGCAAACTATCCAGTCCGACATTGCGGCCGCGGGCGGCTCGGCGCCGGCGGCCAAGGCCTCCACACCGCCGGGTTGGGACCGGCTCGGCAAGATCTGGACCGGCTTCAACGCGTTCAGCGGCAGGATCGGCCACGTGGCCGTCACGGTGATGTCACTCACCCCGGGCCTGCCCGCAGAGCGGACGGCCGCGCTCGCCACGCGGGTGCGCGATGCGATCCCCGACCTTCCCTTCTCCCTCCCTCGCGACCCCGACATGGAGAGGCTTCTCCCATCCGTGCGGGCGCGGCTCGATGCCGAGCCGACCGGGCCCGATCCCTGTGCGCTGCTGTCACCGGCCCAGGCGGAGGTAGTGCTCGGCAAGCTGGTGGTGCCGCCGTATCGGTCGGCCGGCTCGCCCCTCGCCCTGCGAAACGGAGAGAGCTGCACCTATTTCACCGCGGGCCACCACACGTTCACGGTCCTGCCGACCTGGAGCGGGGGGAAGATGATCTTCAAGATGACGAAGGGGGTTGGCGCCGCGGTGAACAGTGTGGCCCCGGACGATACGGCGGCCGCGGCGGACACGCTGGAAGGCCCCTGGGAGGAAGCGGCCGCCAGCGGTTCGACCGGTGACATGTCCTTCCTCAAGAACGACCGGATACTCGAGATCACATTCGTCACCAGCTCGACCGACCGTGCAGGCGCCCTCCGGCTCGCGCGCGCGGCGATGGAGAAGCTGTGACTCGGGACTGGGTGAACGGCGCGCTGCTGCTTTCGCTGGCGCTGCCGCCGGCGATGTCGGCGCAGGCTCACCCGATCCCGTTGCCGCTGCCGGAGGGGTCGGTCGTCGTCAAGACCCTGACCTTCACCGGCGGTGACCGGGAGTCGTTCATGTCGCTCCGGGAGGTCTCGCAGAAGGGGTCGCGCTACACCTGGAACTTCCGCGAGATACATGCGACGGGCGACACGATTCAGGAAGAGCACGAGTTCCTCGAAGGCATGCCGGACCTGCTCGGGTCGGCCCGCCTGCTGGACTTCCACTCCCAGAAGGGCCCCACGGAGCACCCGGGCTACACCATGATGGCGATCTCGCGCGCCACCTACCGGCGTCTGCTCGCAACCCGCTCGGACACGTTTCAGATCATGACCCTCGAGGCACCGGGCGGCGGCCCTCCCGCGGGTCTCGGCTGGCTGGGTCGAGGGCGCAGGGTGCCGGCCCGGTACCGCGGCACACTCTCGCTGGTCGGCGCCGGACCCGCGCCGTTCCGGCTGCTCGTCAGCGGCCAGCGGGTCGAGGTGCCGGCGCTCCACCTGCGGGGCGACCTCACGGCGAGAGGGCGGCGCTGGACGCCCGACTTCTGGGTACTCGCCGATACGACGTATCCCCTCCTGCTCAAGTGGGCGGGCTCCGCGCCCGACGCGCCGGAGAACGTGCTGCAGACGGTTCGGGTGGACCTTCCGCCGGACCGAGGAAAGGGGACGGGTAAACCGCTGCTCGGCGGCTCGGGCGCGCTCGAGGGCGCGCTGGGCTCCTCCTGCCGGGTCGAGCTGCCCGGGATCTACTTCGCCTTCAACAGCGCGGACCTGGACCCGGCGTCCGATGCCGCGATCGCGGCCCTCGCCGAGGTGTTGGGGCGCCACCCCGACTGGACCGGCACGATCGAAGGTCACACCGACAGCGTCGGCGCGAGCGCCGCCAACCTGGCGCTCTCCGAGCGGCGCGCGGCCGCGCTGCGGGACCGTCTCGTGTCCGGGCACAAGGTGGACCCGGCCCGGCTCGACACGAAGGGCTTCGGCAGCTCGCGGCCGCGGGAGTCCAACTCGACCATCGAGGGCCGGGCCCGCAACCGGCGGGTGGAGCTGGTCCGGACGTGCGCCGGGCGCTGAGCCTGACGCAACCTTTCGCGAGGGATCAGCGATGCCCCGCCGCCGCCGCCGAGTCAGCAAGTTGAGCTTCTTCTACTTCGTCGTGACGCTGGGGCTCCTCGTCGGCGGCTCGCTCTGGCTCGACCAGCGCGGTGACACGGCCGCCGCGGTGGTCAAGTCGAAGCACGAGGACATCATCGTGCACCGGGTGCCCCGCGGCGGCTGGGCCCGGTACCATCGGGCGGGTGTGGAG
>DASSBA010000210.1:0-1024 GCA_035699205.1 Gemmatimonadales bacterium | reverse complement strand
CTTCCGGCGGATCCCGCCGCCCACCACGATCGAGGAGGAATTCGCGGCCGAGCCGTGGTTCTTCGTGGGCGAGCAGGACGTGTTCCCGGAGGAGTTCAGCGCCTTCCTGGTCCCACCGGGCGAGCTGCGGGACAGCTTCCTCGCGGCGCACGGGGACCTGCTGGGCGTGGAGTTCTGGCAGGGCGTGCAGCGCCGGCTTGTGGCGGGCGAGGTGGTGGACGTGTTTCCCTATCGGAGGAGCGCGCTGCTCAGCTCGGCGTCAGGATGAGGTCGAGCGGTCGTCTTCCCGCTCGAATCGCGTGAGCTGCTCGGCCGCCTGGTTGATCCGCTGCACGTACGCCGGCACCGGCTCGCGGGCCAATCGCTCGGGCAGTACGAACGCGGGATTGTCGGGCTCCGAAGAATCGGGCGCGTTGGTGAAGGTGTCCCCGCCGCGCGATTCGACGACCGATTCGAACCGGTCCACCGCCGACCAGAGGTCGGCGAGCTCCTCGTCGGTCTCGTCGCCCAGGAGCAGCACGCCGCGCTGGCCGAGGACATCCAGGTTGTGCTCGCGGGCACGAGACTGCTCCGCGGCCGGGATGGAATCGTTCACGTCCGCCATGGTGCCTCCCTTGGACCTACTTGCGGCGCCCGCGGGCGGGCCCGCGCAGGAACCGCTCTGCCAACTGTTCGAGGCGGTCGTCCCCATCTTCGCGCGCCTCGGCGAGGATCCGCTCGACCTCCGGAAACAGGGCCGGATCGCCCCAGAAATACCCGGTGGCGGCCTCCGCGCCCGCGGTGTCGCCCTGATCGGCGCCGCGCAGCAACGCCCGCGCCGCTGCCCGGTCGTAGTCCGGGGCGGTTCGCTCGGGGAGCGTGTAGCGAGTCCCCGGCTCCCCGCCGGCGTCCTCATTGACGAACGCTCTCGACATAGCCCCGGCCGGAGAATGATGGGTGTATTAAGCGGTGGCGGGGAGTGGGGGGCGGTGTTGGAGGTCACAATGGGGCAGTCGTGAGTCGTGGGGGGGGGGGGGGGGGGGGG
>DASSBA010000209.1:0-68892 GCA_035699205.1 Gemmatimonadales bacterium | reverse complement strand
GGCCAGCTCGATGCACTGGAGCGTTTCGGTGAGTGTCCCGATCTGGTTGACCTTCACCAGCACCGCGTTGGCCACGCCCTCCTCGATCCCGCGGCCGAGCCGGTCCACGTTGGTGACGAACAGGTCGTCACCCACGAGCTGCACCCGCTCGTGCAGCCGCTCGGTCAGCAGCGCCCAGCCGGCCCAGTCGTTCTCGGCCAGCCCGTCCTCGATGCTGACGATCGGATAGCGGTCCACCCAGCCGGCGTAGAGGTCCACCATCGACTCGGCCGAGTGGCGGCTCCCGTCGCCCTTCTTGAAAACGTACTCGCCGTCCTGGTACAGCTCCGACGCCGCCACGTCCACCGCGATGGCGACGTCCCGTCCCGGCTCGTAGCCCGCGCTCTCGATGGCCTGCATCACGACGTCGAGCGCCGCCTCGTTCGACGGCAGCATCGGGGCGAACCCGCCCTCGTCGCCCACCGCCGTCGAAAGGCCCATCTTGCCGAGCACCTTCTTCAGGCTGTGGAACACCTCGACTCCGATGCGCAGCCCTTCGGGGAAGGTTTCCGCCCCGATCGGCACGACCATGAACTCCTGCGCGTCCACGTTATTGGACGCGTGCGCGCCGCCGTTCAGGATGTTCATCATCGGCACCGGCAGCACCCGCGCCATGGGGCCACCGAGATAACGATAGAGCGGGAGCCCGCAGTCCTGCGCCGACGCACGCGCCACCGCGAGCGACACGCTGAGGATGGCGTTCGCCCCCAGCTTGCTCTTGTTGGGCGTGCCGTCGGCGTCCATCATCTCGGCATCAATGGCGATCTGGTCCTCGGCCGACATCCCCTCCAGCCGGGGGCCGAGCACCTCGTTGACGTTGCGCACCGCTTCGATCACGCCCTTGCCCAGGTAGCGGCGCGCGTCTCCGTCGCGCAGCTCGGCCGCCTCGTGCTCGCCGGTGGATGCCCCGCTCGGCACGGCGGCGCGACCCTGGGCCCCGCTCGACAGCACCACCTCGGCCTCGACGGTGGGGTTGCCGCGGCTGTCGAGAATCTCGCGGGCGTGGACTTCGATGATGGTGCTCATGGTCGCTCGGGTCAGGGGAAGCGGCAACCTAGTAACCGCCCGGAACGCCGTCAACGACGGTGGGACGCGAAATGATCGAAGCCGGACAGGGCGACGGGGGCGCCCGCGAGCCGCGCGTGCACGCCCGCACCCTCGACCGCCTCGCCCACGCGCGTGAGCGTGAGGCCGCAGCCGCTCTCGAAGGCGCGGACATCCTCGACGTCGAAGCCCGCAGGCAGCGCGACCAGCAGCTCGTACTCCTCCCCGCTCTCGGCGGCGAACTGTTCGGGCGGCACGCCGATCCGCACGGCCTCCGCCGCGACCACGGACGCCACCGGAACCAGATCCAGCTCGAGCACGACCGCCACGCCCGATGCCGCCGCGACGTGCGCCGCGTCGGCGCCCAACCCGTCGCTCAGATCGATCATCGCGCGGGCCCCGTGCCGCGCCAGCCAGCGGCCCGCATGCAGCCGCGGCACCGGGCGGGCGAACGCGCGCCGCGCGTCGTCCGCGGGCACGCCGCCGCGCCGCCAGGTCTCCAGCGCCGCGCGTGAGGCGCCGAGGCAGCCGGTGACCCAGAGCCCGTCTCCCGCCCGCGCGCCGGCCCGGGTCACGGGCTCCGCGGCCCAGCCCAGCGCCGTGACGGCCAGGCTCCACCCCGGCCCGGCGGAGAGGTCGCCGCCGGCAACCCGGGCGCCGACCTCGGCCGCGGCGGCGCCGGCGCCGGACATCACCGCGACCACGTCCTCGTCCCCCGCGGTCGCGGGCACGGTCAGCGCGACCAGCACCGCATCGGCTTCCGCGCCCTCCGCCGCGAGATCGGAGAGCGCGGCCGCGGCGGACCGCCAGCCGATCTCCTCGAGCGAGAGCCACTCCAGGCGGAAGTGCACGCCCTGGACGCTCACGTCGGTACTCGCGGCCAGCATCCCGTCGCCGACGGCAAGGAGAGCGCAATCATCGCCCAGCCCCGTGGCCCTGGCACCCAGCGCGGCAGCGATGCGGCGCACCCGATCGAACTCGCGCCCGGGCCCGAGCGCGCTCATCGGGACCGCCCGCCCGGAGGACGTCACGGCCGGATCGCGTCGAGCCGGAACCGTACGAGCCCGCCGTCGGTGGCGACCCAGAGGTAGTCCCGGTCCACCGTGAGATCGCTGCTGATCCCGGGCAGGTCACCTCCACGCAGCGGACGCATCGGCGGGGTGCTCAGCTGCGCGAACGCGACGCCGCGGTCGCCGGCGACCCAGAACCCGGGGCCGTCGGCGATGAACCCGACCAGCCCACCGAGGAGACCGCTCAGGTTGGGACCGAGCGTCCACGCCCCGTTGCCCGGGTCGCGCCAGAGCATCTGATCGCGCGTGAGCGCCACGACGGTGTCGGCGAGCGACCCGAGGGCCACCACCGGCGCCTGCAGCGAAGGCGAAGCGAGCGCGGCGGGCCGCACCACGTCGGGCTGGCCCGGCACGGCCAGCAGCAGCCCCTGCTGGGTACCGATCCACACGGAGTCACCGGTCGGGAAGACGGCGAGGACGGCATCCACGAACCGGGGAGCCAGCCGCTCGACGCGGAGCGCGTCGTCCACCCGCACGATGCCGTGACGCGTGCCGGCCGTGATGCGCCCCTTGCGCGACACGACCGCGTACACGCGGCTGTCCGGCAGCCCGCGGGTTTCGTCGAGCAGCTCCACCCGCCCGTCGGCGGTGGCGATCCGGGCGAGGCCGCGGTCGGTGGCGGCCCAGAGCGCCGACCCCTGGCCCGCGAGCTTCCGCACCTGCGTGAACGGCAAGCCCGCGGCGGGCAGCCCCTCCAGCGTGCGGAACGCGTCGAGCTCGCGATCCACGAAGGTGAGCGTGGCGTCGGTCCGGGTCGTCCGGTCCGTGGCGGCCCAGACGCCGTCCGGCCAGCCGAACACGGCGCCGACGACGGGCGACTTGAGGCCGTAGGAGAGCCGGTCCGGCAGCGCGGCACCGTCGGGCAGATACAGCAGCCCGACCCCCCAGGTGCCGAGATACCAGCCGAGGTTGTCGACCGAGCGCGCCGCGGCGGTGAAGCGGGCCGTGTTGAGCCGCGGGTCCAGGAGGATCTGGGCCGCGTTGGTCTGGAGGGTCGGGTTGCTGCGGAGCACGTCGTCGATCCGCGCCGGCGTGGTCGGATGGGCCGGCGCGCGCCCGGGCGAGGCGATCAGCCCGCCGCGCGGCAGCAACAGCCACCCGCTGCGACTGCGGAGATAGAGGCCGACCGTCGGATCATCGGCGTCAAAGGCGATGGTCTGGACTCCCTCCGGCACGGGACCCTGGTCCCACAGCTCCAGCTCGGGCTGGAAGTGGATCCAACCGTCGGGCCGGGCCAGCCAGAGCGAGTTGTCGAGCGGGTCCACCAGCGCGCCCGTCACGCGGG
This sequence comes from Gemmatimonadales bacterium, assembly GCA_035699205.1. Taxonomy (GTDB): domain Bacteria; phylum Gemmatimonadota; class Gemmatimonadetes; order Gemmatimonadales; family GWC2-71-9; genus CAVVWJ01. The sequence continues at coordinate 65,454 of DASSBA010000209.1, read as the reverse complement.
AGAGGAGCGTGGGATCGGGCGGATCGAACGGGCCGCGCCATTGCCTGAACTGCGGGTTCCAGATGAGTGCCGCCGCCGTGGAGGTCACATACACGCGGTCGATGGCGGTCGCTACCGAGGTGATGTGGCTGAAGTCGCCGATGACGGCGCGGTCTTCGGGGCGCCAATCCCGGGTCGGCGATTGCGCGCCCGCGGGAACGGCAGTGGTGGCCAGCGCAAGCGCGGCGGCGACGACGGGGAGGCGCATAGGCGGCAATTTATCCGGGCCTGAAGGCCGCCGCCTCGATCGAGGTCACCGCGCGGCGGGAGTCAGACCGTCAGGGGTGCAGCGAGCTCGAACAGGATCGGCGGCCGGGGCAGCGGTGGCGCGAGGCGGAGCAGCTCCCACGCACGCCAGAGATCCGGCAGGGCCGCGACCACGTCCATCGGCCGGAGCGTGCGGGCGGAGGTCCGGCGGGCGGCCAGATCGGCGGCCCGGCCGAGCGCCTGGGCGCCGAGGGCCGCGGCGGCCTCGGGCGTGAGCTGCTGGGCGAGCGCGGTGGCCACGAGCCCGCTCAGCACGTCGCCGCTCCCCCCGGTGGCGAGGCCCGGATTCCCCGCGGCCACGGTGAGCGGCGCCCACCCCGTCCGGGCAATCACCGTGGGCACCCCCTTGAGCAGCACCGTCGCGGCCGACCGCTCCGCCGCGGCCGCCGCGGCACCCCAGGGATCCAGCTCCCGGATCGGAGCCAGCTCGGGGAACAGGCCGCGGAACTCGCCCGGATGGGGAGTCAGGACCAGCGAGCGCTCCGACGCGAGCGCGCGAAGCTCGGCGGCCGCGCCGTGGAACGCGACCAGCGCGTCAGCGTCGAGCACCACCGCGCGTGCGGCCCGTACCAGCCGGGTCACGAACGCGCGGCGCCCCGGCTCCCGGCCGAGCCCCGGTCCGACGATCACCGCGTCCGCCCGCTCCACCAGCTCGAGCAGCGCGGCCGTGGGCTCCTGGTCGAACGCATGCGCGAGGGTCTGCAGGTCCGGCTCCGCCTGGATCAGCGCCGCCACGGAGGCGGGCGGTGCGACCACGTGGACCAGCCCGGCCCCCGCACCGAATGCGGCCCGGCCCGCCATGCGCGCCGCGCCGACCATTCCCGCATCGCCGCCGACCACGACGACTCGACCGCGCGCGCCCTTGTGGTCCCGGCTCCGGAGCCGGCGAAGCCAGTCCGCGGCCTGCCGGTCCGTCACGAGCGACGGCCAGGCCGGGTCGGGCGGAGGGTGGCCGACGTCCACCACCACCAGGGTGCCGGTCTCGTCGCGGGCGAGCAGGTGTCCCCGCCTCGCACCGCCAAAGGTGATCGTGAGGTCCGCCCGTGTGGTCCCGTGCACGATCCCCGATTCGAGGTCCATACCCGTGGGCCCGTCGATGGCGACGACGGGCAGCTCCAGGTCCAGGATGCGGTCGAGCAGCGCGGCCATCGCGGGCCGCGGGGCTCCGCGCGCGCCGGTGCCGAGCAGCGCGTCCACGACGAGACCCACGCCGGGCCACGGTCCATCGGGCGGCACCTCGCGCACGCCCTCCTCGCGAGCCCGTGCCGCCATGGCATCGCGCAACTCCGCTCCGGGCCCCGGCGGCGCCGCAACCCAGACCGGCACCGCCACGCGATGGAGTGCCCGCGCCACCACCCAGCCGTCTCCTCCGTTGTGCCCGGGGCCGGCGGCCACCAGCACACCGTCGCGCAGCCGGTGGGCATACCGCGCCGCAATCACCGCCGCGGCGGCTCTGCCCGCGCACTCCATCAGGGTGGCGAGCGCGATACCCCCCGCGACGGCAGTCGCGTCCCAGGCGGCGGATTGGGTGGGGGAAAGGACGGGGGGCATGGTGGACGGTGAGCGGTAAACGGTGAGCGGTGAGCGGTGAGCGACGGAAGCGTATACCGCTCACCGCTCACCGCTCACCGCTCCTCATTTGTAGCTCTGCCCGATCGCCCGCCCGAAGGAGATCTCCCCGTTGTCGATCCGGAGATTGAAGCCGCACTCGGGGTTGGTGCAGACCCAGGCCTTATAGGTGATCGGCGCGCCTTCGCGCCCGTAATCGGAGAGCGGAATGAGGGTACCCTGCGAGCACTTCTGGCACGCCGGCCATTCGGTCTTGTCCATGTGCCCCCCGATGATGGACCCCGTCCCCCGGTCAGGCGCCCCGCACGCCGGACCACTCGTAGACGTCGCCGAACGCCTCGGCGAAGTCGAAGACACCCTCGAAGTCCCCCTCCTGGTCGCCCGGCTGGGTGACCAGCAGTCCCACCTCCACCAGCGTGAAGACGATGCGGCCGAAGTCCTCGGTGCGCGTGACGCCCCAGTGCGCCAGCACGTGCGGCGCGAGCAGGCCGAACTGCGCCCGGGCGAAATCGCGGCAGGCCCACGCGAGCTCGGCGCCGTCCACGTGGCGCCGCGCGTCCAGGCGCGACTGCAGGTACTCGATGGCGGCGAGCATGAAGAGGAAGCTGCGCTCGTGATAGGGACCGCCCCGCGCGCGGATGCGCGCGAGGACATCTTCGGCAAACTGCAGTTCGTTCACGCGGGCGACGGCTCCCCGGAGCTCAGGCGCTCCGCCGCACGCGGCCGGCGGGTTTCGCCGACTGGTACAGCGGGAACGTGGAGGTCAGCTCCTCGACCTCCTGCTTCACCCGGCCGAGGGTGGCCTCGTCGGGACGGGTGAGCGCGCGGTCGATCAGCTCGGCCACGCGGACCATTTCGGCCCGTCCCATCCCGCGCGTCGTGAGGGCCGGGGTGCCCAGCCGGATCCCGCTGGTCACGAACGGGGACTGCGGGTCGTCGGGCACGGTATTCTTGTTGACCGTGATCCCGGCCTGGTCGAGCGTCTTTTCGGCCACCTTGCCGGTGAGGCCCTTGGGCCGGAGATCCACCAGCATCAGGTGCGAGTCGGTCCCGCCGGAGACGATGTCGAAGCCCCGCTCGATCAGCGCGTCGGCCAGGGTCTGCGCATTCTCCACCACCCGCCGGGCGTAGACGCGGAAGTCGGGGGTGAGCGCCTCGCCGAAGGCCACGGCCTTGGCGGCGATCACGTGTTCCAGCGGCCCGCCCTGGGTGCCGGGGAAGACCGACTTGTCGATGGCCTTGGCGTGCTCGGCGATCGAGAGAATGAGTCCGGCCCGCGGCCCGCGGAGCGTCTTGTGGGTGGTGCTGGTGACCACCTGCGCGTGCGGCACCGGCGAGGGATAGACGCCGCCCGCGACCAGCCCGGCAAAGTGGGCCATGTCCACCAGAAAGATCGCGCCCACCTCGTCGGCGATCGAGCGGAAGGCCGGGAAGTCGATGACGCGCGCATACGCGCTCCCGCCCGCGATGACGAGCGCCGGCTGCTCCTGCAGGGCCAGCCGGCGGACCGCGTCGTAATCGATGAGGCCGGTGGCGGGGTTCACGCCGTAGTGCACCGCCCGCCAGATCACGCCGCTGTGGCTGACCGGCGCGCCATGTGTGAGATGGCCGCCGTGCGGCAGCGACATCCCCATGATGGTGGCGCCCGGCTTGATGACGGCCATGAAGGCCGCGAAGTTGGCCTGCGCGCCCGAGTGCGGCTGCACGTTGGCGTGCTCCGCGCCGAACAACTCCTTCAGGCGGTCGATGGCCAGTTGCTCGATCTCGTCCACCACCTCGCACCCGCCGTAGTAGCGCCGCCCCGGGTAGCCCTCGGCGTACTTGTTGGTGAGCGGCGTACCCATGGCATCGATGACCGCCCGGCTGGCGAAGTTCTCGCTCGCGATCAGCTCGAGGCCGTTCTGCTGGCGGCGCAGTTCGCGGTCGATGAGCCGCGCCACCAGCGGATCGGCCTCCCGGAGCGATGCGTTGTGATCCAGACTCATTCCTGCTCCTCGTCGATGGTGCGACGCGGCGCGCCTTCAACTCCACGCCGGCATGGTCCGATCCGATGGAAATGACTTCGGGCTTCCGGTACCTAATGTATAAGAATTCGCGGGAGGGGGAGAGGGGGGAACGGTGAGCGGTAAGCGGTGAGCGGTGAGCGGCGGCACCCGGAAACTACCGCTCACCGCTTACCGCTCACCGTCCGTCGCCCATCCACATCCGGTCCAGCCCCCCCACCGCCGCGATCCGCTCCTCGGCCAGCCGGTCCGCCGCGCGGTAGGTCGGGATGCGCTCGCGCGTGGCGATGTCGAAGATGCGGAGCAGCGTATCGTAGATCTCGCCGGCCTTCTGCTTCGAGCGCTCGTGCGGCCAGCGGTGCAGCTCGCCATAGACGTTGATGACGCCGCCGCCGTTGATCACGTAGTCCGGCGCGTAGAGAATCCCGCGCTGCTCGAGCAGGTCGCCGTGGCGGTCCTCCGCGAGCTGGTTGTTGGCGGCCCCGGCGATGATCTCCACCTTGAGCCGCGGCAGCGTCTCGTCGTTGATGGTGGCGCCCAGGGCGCAGGGCGCATAGATGTCGGCGACCTGGTCGTAGATCGCCTCCGGGGCCACGCAGCCGGCGCCGGTCTCGTCCATCACCCGCCGGACTTTCTCGCCGTCGATGTCGGTCACGATGAGCCGGACCCCGTCCGCGTGCAGATGCCGGCAGAGATGCGTCGCCACGTGGCCGCATCCCTGCACCGCCACCGTCTTTCCCTCCAGCCGATCGTCCCCCCAGCGGGCCCTGGCCGCCGCCTTCATCCCGACGTACACGCCGAAGGCGGTCACCGGCGACGGGTCGCCGGAGAGACCCAGCAGGCCGGCCACGTGGTCGGTTTCCAGCTTGATGTATTCCATGTCGGCAGGGCTGGTGCCGATGTCTTCGGCGGTGATGTAGCGGCCGCCGAGCGTCTCGATGAAGCGGCCGTGGGCGCGAAACAGCGCTTCCCGGTCCGGCCGCTTGTTGTCGCCCACGATCACCGACTTGCCCCCGCCGAGATTGATCCCCATGACGGCCGACTTGTAGGTCATCCCGCGCGCCAGCCTGAGCGCGTCGGTGGTGGCGTCCTCGGTGGAGGCGTATTGCCAGAATCGGGTGCCGCCGAGCGCGGGGCCGAGCGTGGTGTCGTGGATGGCGATGATGCCGAAGTAGCCGCAGCTGGGGTCGTGAGAGAACAGTACCTGCTCGTGGCCGAGCGCGTGCATCTGGGCGAGGAGGTCCATGGGATAGTCGCAGGTCGTGAGTCGTGAGTCGTGAGTCGTGAGTCGACCTTGTGAGTCGGACGGTGTGTGATCGGCGCTGAGTCATGCCTTACGACTCACGACTTACGACTCACGACTCACGACTTATAGAGAAAAAACCCCCGCCCGCTCTTCCTCCCCAGGTCCCCCGCGGCCACCATCTTCCGGAGCAGCGGGCAGGGCCGGTACTTGTCGTCGCCCAGGCCATGCTGCAGCACCTCCAGGATGGCCAGGCAGACGTCGAGGCCGATGAAATCGGCGAGCGCGAGCGGACCCATCGGGTGCGCCATCCCGAGCTTCATGACGGTATCGATCGCCTCCGGCGCCGCCACGCCTTCCATGACGCAGAAGATCGCCTCGTTGACCATCGGCATCAGGACGCGGTTGGAGATGAAACCCGGATAGTCGTTCACCTCGACCGGCGTCTTGCCCAGCGCGGCGGCCGTCTCCATCACCATTCGCGTGGTGGCGTCGCTCGTGGCGTGGCCCCGGATCACCTCGACGAGTTGCATGACCGGCACCGGGTTCATGAAATGCATCCCGATCACCTGCCCCGGCCGGCGCGTACGGGCGGCGATTTCGGTGACCGAGATCGAGCTGGTGTTGGTGGCCAGGATCGCGTCCGGCCCGCACTCGCGGTCGAGCTGCTCGAAGACCGCGAATTTGACCGCCGGATTCTCGCTCGCCGCCTCGACCACCAGCGTCGCGCCCGCTGCGGCCCCGAGTTCGGTGGCGGTGGTGATGCGTCCCAGCACCTCGGCCGGCGCCTCTGGCGCCAGCGTCCCCTTCTTCACCTGCCGGTCGAGATTGGCCCGGATGGTCGCCGTGGCCTTTTCGAGGGCGGCCGGCGCCGTGTCGATCAGCGCCACCGCCCACCCATGCTGCGCGAAGACGTGGGCGATACCGTTGCCCATGGTGCCCGCGCCGATGACGGCGGCGCGACTCATGTCGGCTCCCGCCGGATCCACTGGGCCGCGAGCACTACCGTCACGGTGAGCGCCAGCGTGCCGAGCAGACCGCCCTCGGGTCCGAACGCGCCGCCCGTGAGCCAGGCGGGAGCCCCCATCCGGTAATCGATGTAGGGGATGTCGAACGGGAGGCCGCTCACCGGCGCCGCCAGCGCCGCCAGGGTGGCGTTCCAGCCGAGATGCGCCCCGAACGCGGTCCACATGCCGCCCGCGCTGAAGAACGCGAGCGAGAGCCAGATTCCGGCCAGCGCGATGTTGGCGAGACCGGCGGAGGTCACGTCGGGATTCCGGATGTGAGCCAGCGAGAAGAGCAGCGAGAGCAGCAGGATCGCGCGGCCGCGGCCGAGCGTCCGGCCGGCGATGACCATGGGGAGCCCCCGGAACATCAGCTCCTCCGCGAGCGCCGCCGGCGCGAGGATCAGCACGGTCTTCCCCGCCTGCAGCACCCATTGCTGCAGCGAGCCGCCGTCGTGAATCCACCCCGCGCCGGCGGTGAACACGCCGAGGGTCATCGCGATCGCGGCAGGGAGGATGCCGAAGACCAGGCCGGCGCCGAGCCCCCGGGCCCAGCCCAGCCGGGTTCGCCAGCGGAGGTCGGCGGCCCCGAACCGGAGCGCGCGGACGCCGACGATCCAGGTGGCGGCGCCGAACGCCAGCAGGAGCGCGACGCCCTGCACCAGCGCGAACAGCGGCGTCGGATGCGCGGCCAGCTCGGTGGGGGATGCGCCCGAGGTCAGTTGCCTGGCGAACGGCAGCAGCAGCAGCGAAACGAGGAGGACGCCGAGCAGGTAGAAACAGATGACGGCGCCGATGGCCCGGAGCACCGGGCGCTGGCGCCTGGGCGGCGTCGGCTCGGTCAACGCGCGCCGCGGAGGACCGGCCGCAGCCCGAGCACGACGGCCGCGGCGAGTCCGACCTTGAGCAGGTCGCCGGTGAGGAACGGCACGAAGCCGACGCGGAACGCCAGCGCGGGGTCACCCCCGAGCAGCGCGAGCTGCGCCACGCCGCCGGCGTGGATGACGACCATGCCGAGCGCGCAGGCCAGCAGCACCCGGAGCACGCCCGCCCCGCGCCGGGCGAGCGCGCCGGTGACGCCCGCCGCGATCGGGAAAGCCAGCAGGTACCCGCCGGTCGGCCCCAGCAGGTGGAGCACGCCCGACGACCCGCCGGCGAACACCGGGAGCCCGAGCAGTCCGAGCGCCAGGTAGGCCACCAGCGCCGCCACTCCGCCGGCCGCGCCGAGGAGCCCGCCCACCACCAGCACCGCCAGCGGCTGGAGCGTCATCGGCACCGGGCTGAACGGCACCGGCACCAGCACCTGCGCGGCGGCAGCTACCACGAGCGCGCCGAGCCCGATCTCGACCAGGCGCCGCGCCAATCGCATCCGCGCGGGTGCGGGGACGGCGCCGAGCGCTTCGCGCGAGGCCCCCATCACACCAGCTCCACGCTGAGCGCCACGGCGTTGCCGCCGCCGAGGCAGAGGGTGGCGAGGCCGGTCGAGCCGCCGCGGTCGCGCAGCGCGTAGAGCAGCGTGGTGAGGACCCGCGCGCCGCTGGCGCCGATCGGGTGCCCCAGCGCGACCGCGCCGCCGTGCACGTTGACCCGGTCCCAGTCCCAGCCCAGCTCGCGGCCGTCGGCCAGCGCCTGGACCGCGAACGCCTCGTTGGCCTCGATCAGGTCGTAACGGTCGATGGTGGTGCCGGTCTTGTCCATGAGGGTCCTGACCGCGAGCACCGGCGCGAAGAAGAGGTCGCGCGGCTCCCCGCCGCCGGTGGCGTAGCCGGTGATGCGGGCCATCGGCGTCAGGCCATGGGCCTTCGCGAACGCCTCGGAGGTGACCACGAGCGCGCTCGCGCCGTCGTTGAGCCCGGGGGCGTTGCCCGCCGTCACCGTGCCGCCGTCGGGCTTGAATGCCGGCTTGAGCCGGGCGAGCGTTTCGGGGCTGGTGTCCTTCCGGGGCGCCTCGTCGGTGGAGACGGTGGTGGGACCGCTCTTTCCCGGGACCTGGACCGGCAGGATCTCGGCCTTGAACTTGCCCTCCTCGATGGCCGCGATGGCCTTGCGATGGCTCTCGTAGGCGAACCGGTCCTGGTCCTCGCGCGAGACGCCCGCCTTGTCCGCCGTGTACTCGGCGTATTCACCCATGTGGCAGCAGCCGAACGAGTCCCACAGGCCGTCGTGGATCATGCCGTCCACCATGGTCTGGTTGCCCGCCTTGATCCCGGTGCGCATGCCGTACACATAATGTGGCGCGGAGGACATGGATTCCTGGCCGCCGGCCACGATGCACTCGGCGTCGCCCGCCTTGATGGCCTGGGCTGCGAGCATGACGGCCTTGAGGCCGGAGCCGCAGACCTTGTTGATGGTGAGCGCGGGAATCGCGGCGGGAAGGCCGGCGTGAATGAGCGCCTGGCGCGCCGGGGCCTGCCCCGAGCCGCCCTGCACCACCTGCCCCATGATGACTTCGTCCACGGCCGCGCCGTCCACGCCGGCGCGGCGGACCGCCTCGCGGATGACGCGGGCGCCGAGCTGGGGGGCGGCGAAGGAGGCCAGCCCGCCAAGATAGCGGCCGATCGGCGTCCGGACGGCGGAGACGATGACCGGCGTTGTCGTATCGCTCACATGCACCTCGGGTCCAGTGTTCGCGAGGGCAAGATAGGCGGGCTCCCCGGGTCCCGGTAGGGCGAGCCTCAGGGCGCCAGCGCGCGCGAGCGCACCTCGCCGGTGACCCGATCGAGGAACGCCTGAACCGTCAGCACGTCCTGCTTCCTGCCCGCGCCCCGCACCCGGAGTGCCACACTGTCGCTCTCCGCCTCCCGCTGGCCGACCACGGCCATGTACGGGATCTTCGCGACTTCGCCTTCGCGGATGCGGTAATTGAGCGTCTCGCTCCGGTCGTCGAGATGCGCCCGGATTCCAGCCGCCGCGAGCCGCTCGGTAATGCCGCGCGCGGCGTCGATCTGCGCGTCGGAGATGGGGATCACCCGTACCTGCTCGGGCGCCAGCCAGACCGGGAACGCCCCCGCGAAGTGCTCGATGAGGATGGCGATGAACCGCTCGAACGAGCCGCTCACGGCCCGGTGGATGACGACGGGCCGGTGCTCGGTGTTGTCGTCGCCCACGTAGACCAGGTCGAACCGCTCGGGCGCGTTGTAGTCGAGCTGGATGGTGCCGAGCTGCCAGCTCCGGCCGATCGAGTCGGTCACGTCGAAGTCGATCTTGGGACCGTAGAACGCCCCATCGCCGGGCTTGAGCTCGTAGCCCATGCCGGTCGCCTCCAGCGCGCCGCGCAGCGCGCCCTCGGCGCGGTCCCACAGCTCGTCGCTCCCGATCCGGGTCTCGGGCCGGGTGGCGAACTTGAGGCTGGGCTCCAGCCCGAACGTGCGATAGTAGGCCAGGATGAAGTCCATGAGGAACTTCACCTCGTCCACGATCTGCCCGTCGGTCAGGAACACGTGGCAGTCGTCCTGGGCGAACTGGCGCACGCGGGTGAGCCCCGAGAGCGCGCCGGTCACCTCGTTCCGGTGCAGCACGTCGAAGGTCACGTAGCGGAGCGGCAGCTCGCGGTAGGAGTGCTTCTTCGCGGAGTACAGCAGGTAGTGGGACGGGCAGTTCATCGGCTTGAGCGACGAATCATGCTCCCCGGTCTCCTTGTTCAGCACCAGGAACATGTTGTCCCGGTACTTCCCCCAGTGCCCCGAGATCTCCCACAGCATCTTGTTGTAGATGAGCGGCGTCTTGATCTCCTTGAACGCCGCCGCCTGCCGCTCGCGAACGAACTCGACCAGCAGGTTGTACAGCGTCGTCCCCCGCTCGGTCCAGAACACCGCGCCCGGCGCCGAGGGGTGGAACATGAACAGGTCGAGCTCGCGTCCGACCCGCCTGTGGTCGCGCTTGCGCGCTTCCTCGAGCCGGTGGAGATACCCGTCGAGCTCCTCCTTCCTGAACCAGGCCGTGCCGTAGATCCGCTGGAGCATCTGGCGGCGCTCATCGCCCCGCCAGTACGCGCCCGCGGCGGAGAGCAGCTTGAAGTGCTTGAGCCGGCCGGTGCGGGGGATGTGGGGACCCCGGCAGAGGTCCTGGAACGGGCCGTCGGTGTAGACGGTGATGGTCTCGTCGTCCCCCAGTTCGCCGATCCGCTCGAGCTTGAGCGGATCGTCGGCGAACCGGCGGTTGGCCTCGCGGCGGTCCACCACTTCCCGCTCGAACGGATAGTCCCGCGCCGCGACCTCCGCCATCTTGGCCTCGATACGCGCGAGGTCCTCGGGGGTGAACGGCCGGTCCACCTCGAAGTCGTAGTAGAAGCCGTCTTCGATCGGCGGCCCGAACCCGATCCCGGCGCCGGGGAAGAGCTCGCGGACCGCCGTGGCCAGGATGTGCGCCGAAGAGTGGCGCAGGAGCTCGAGGGCTTCCGGGTCGCGCTCGGTCAGGATGGCCACGGCGGCGTCGGCCTCGAGCGGGCGGTCCAGATCCCGGACGGTGCCGTCCACCCGGGCCGCGAGCGCCGCGCGCGCGAGGCCCGCGCCGATGCCCTCGGCGAGCTGGCGCGGCGTCGTGCCCTGCGGCACCTCGCGCACGCTGCCATCCGGAAGCGTGATCCGGATCGTGTCGCTCACCGACTCTCCTGCGCCGCCGCGGGCGCGGGCGGCTCGCTCCTCGGCGCGAAGGCGAAGTAGAGACCCAGCCCGATGAGCAGCAGCGCGGCGACGAACATCCACCGGCCCAGCTCGGGCCCGCGCGCGGTCGTGCGTTGGTCGTTCATCCGGAGACCCTGGAAGAAGGCCCGATTCCTGCGTTTACCCGCTGAAAATGTTAACTTAATCGGACGACAAATCTTCACGTAAGAGGATACGGCGTGCGCCAACGCGATCGGCTGACTGGGATGCAGGTGATGCTCTGGAGCGGCCTGGGCGTCGGGGCCGGTCTGGTAGCGGGCTTCCTGCTGAGCGAATGGGTGGGCGGGGTGAACCGGGTCCGCGTCAGGGGTGTGGCGCGGCGCCTCCGGCAGGGTAGCCCGACACGGCTCACCTCCTCGGCGTCGGCGCGCGCGGTCGAGGCCGCGCTGGCGGCCGAACCCCGGCTCGCCGGCATCCCGATCGAAGCCATGGCCGTCGCCCGCGGTGTGGTGGAGCTCCGCGGCTGGGTGCCGACGCGGGCGGCCCGCGCCATCGCGGGTCGGGCCGCCCTGGCCGTGCCCGGGATCGAGAGCGTCATCAACAGCCTGCTCGTCCGCGGCGAGGACGACCTCACCCGGGCCCGGGACGCGCGCGCCACCGACCAGAGCGCATGACCGAGCCGCTCGCCCCCCAGTACAATCCCTCCACCATCGAGTCCGCCCTCTACGCCTGGTGGCGGGAGCGCGGGCTGTTCTCGCCCGACGCCAACCCCGCCGGCCCCGCCGGAGCACCCTACGTCATCATGATGCCGCCGCCCAACGTCACGGCGGTGCTGCATATGGGTCACGGCCTCAACAACACGGTGCAGGACGTCCTGGTCCGGTTCGAGCGGATGCGCGGGCGCCGGACGCTCTGGCTGCCGGGCACCGACCATGCCGGCATCGCGACGCAGAACGTGGTGGAGCGGCTGCTGGCGAAAGAAGGCCTCACCCGCTTCGACGTGGGCCGCGACGCGTTCGTCGAGCGCGTCTGGGCCTACGTCCGCGCCACCGGCGCCGCCATCCTCCAGCAGCTCGAGGCCATCGGGTGCTCGGCCGACTGGAGCCGCACCTACTTCACGCTGGACGAGGGGCTTTCCCGCGCCGTCCGCGAGGCGTTCGTCACGCTGTACGACGAGGGGCTCATCTACCGGGGGCATTACATCATCAACTGGTGCCCCCGCTGCCTCACCGCGCTCTCCAACGAGGAGGCGGAGAAGCGCGAGACCGAGGGACGCATCTGGCATCTCCGCTATCCGCTGGCCGACGGCGGCGGCCACGTCACCGTGGCCACCACCCGCCCCGAGACGATGCTGGGCGATACTGCCGTGGCGGTGCACCCGGACGACGGGCGATACCGGGACCTCGTCGGGCGCGAGCTGCTGCTGCCGGTGGTGGACCGGCGGGTCCCGATCGTGGCCGACGAGGCGGTGGACCCGGCCTTCGGCTCCGGCGCGGTGAAGGTGACGCCGGCGCACGACCCGGCCGACTTCGAGATCGGCCGCCGGCACGGCCTGCCATCGATCGACGTGATGACGCCCGAGGCGCGCATCAGCCTCGCCGCGCCCGAGCGGTTCCAGGGGCTCGACCGGTTCGAGGCCCGCGCGCGGGTCGTCGCCGAGTTCGAGGGCGCCGGGCTGCTCGCGAAGGTCGAGCCGCACCGGCATGCGGTGGGCCATTGCTACCGCTGCGATACCATCATCGAGCCGCGGCTCTCGGACCAGTGGTTCGTCCGGATGGAGCCGCTCGCCCGACCCGCCCTGGAGGCCTACCGGGACGGGACGCTGCACTTCATCCCCGAGCGCCGGGGTGACGACTACACCCAGTGGCTCGAGGGAATCCGCGACTGGTGCATCTCCCGCCAGCTCTGGTGGGGCCATCGGATCCCGGTCTGGTACTGCGACGCGGAAAGCTGCGCCCGGGTGTCCGTCAGCCGCACCGACCTCGAGAGCTGCCCCGCGTGCGGCGGGCCGGTCCGTCAGGACGAGGACGTGCTCGACACCTGGTTCTCCTCGTGGCTGGTTCCGTTCTCCAGCCTGGGCTGGCCGGAGCACACCCGCGATCTCACCGCGTTCTATCCCGGCCACACGCTCGTCTCCGCGCCCGAGATCCTGTTCTTCTGGGTGGCGCGCATGATCATGGCCGGGCTCCACTTCATGGGCGAGGTGCCGTATACGGACATCTACCTGCACGGCACGGTGCGCGACACCCAGCACCGCAAGATGTCCAAGACGCTGGGCAACGGCATCGACCCGCTCGAGGTGGTCGAGCGCTACGGCGCGGACGCGCTCCGCTACTCGATCGTCTCGGGGATGTCGGTGGGGACCGATGTCATCCTGGATCCGGCCGACCTCGAGGCGTCGTTCGCTCCGGGCCGGAACTTCGCCAACAAGCTGTGGAACGCCGGACGCTTCATCCTCTCGAACCTGGCGCCCGCCGGACCTGCGTCGGCGCTCCGGCCGCTCGCGGGGGCGCCGAACGCGGTCCGGCGCGACGAGCTGACCCTGGCCGACCGCTGGATCATCGCCCGGTGCGACGCGACCGTGCGCGAGGCCACGGAGGCGTACGAGAAGTTCCGCCTGAACGAGGCCGCGGGCGCGGTGTACCGCTTCCTGTGGAGCGATCTGGCCGACTGGTACATCGAGCAGATCAAGCCTCGGCTCTATGGCGACATCCCCGGCGGCGAGGTGGCCCGCGCGGTGGCGGTGCAGACATTCGACGTGGCGCTCCGGCTGCTCCACCCGGTCATGCCGTTCATCACCGAGGCGCTCTGGCAGCGCTTTCCCGGCCGTCCCGCCGACGCATCCATCTCGGTGGCCCCGTGGCCTCGACCCGACGCGCGGGCGGAGGACGCGGAGGCGCTGGCCGAGTTCGAGCTGGTGCAGCAGGTGGTCGGGGCCATCCGCGGCATCCGCGCCGAGTACGGCGTGCAGCCGGGCCGGACGGTGCGAGCCTTCGTGAGTCAGGACGGCGGGTGGTCCGCGCCCGCCCTGGAGTCGGAGCGGGGCACCATCCTGCGAATGGCCCGGCTCTCGGAGCTGGTCCTCGCCGAGAGCACCGAGCGGGTGGGCGGCCACGCCGTGCTGCCCGATGGCACGGCCGTGTTCGTTCCCCTGGGCGACGCCATCGACGTCGGGCGCGAGTGCAGCCGGCTCGGCGCGGAGACCGACCGTCTCGCCACGCTCGTCGCCTCGCAGGAAAAGAAGCTCGGCAACCAGCAGTTCGTCGCCCGCGCCCCTGCCGACGTGGTCGCCCGCGAGCGCGAAAAGCTGGCGGCCTGGAGCGAGCAGCGCCAGGTGCTGGTGCGGAAGCGGGAGCGGCTGGGATGTTGAGGACGGAGGGACGGAGCGACGGAGCGACGGAGCGGAAAGCCACCCGGATGGGCTTGTGTCGCTCCGTCGCTCCGTCCCTCCGTCTCTCCGTCCCGTTGCTCCTTTCCTGCGCCCGCATCGAGCCGCCCCCCGGCGGCCCGCCCGACATCTCACCCCCGCAGCTCCTCGCCACCCGCCCGGACTCGTTCGCCCGCATCCCGGACTTCGGCGGGAGCGTGGAGTTCCGCTTCGACGAGGTCATCTCCGAGGGGTCCACGCCCAATGAAGGCACCGGCACGGGCGATCTGGAGAAGCTCATCATCCTCTCGCCCGCCATTCGAGTACCGGACGTGAGCTGGCACCGGGACCGCATCGACGTGCGCCCGAGCGAAGGCTGGCGGGCCGACCGCGTCTACCGGGTGGAGCTGCTCCCGGGGGTCACCGATCTCCGGCGCAACCGGAGCGACACCGGGGCCGTCGTGACGTTCACGACCGGCGCGCCCCTGCCGGCGGCGAAAATCGAGGGCACCGTGGTGGACTGGAGCACCAGCCGCCCGGCGCCGGCCGCGCTGCTCGAGGCGATCCTGCTGCCGGACAGCCTCCCCTACCGCGGGGTGACCGACTCGAGCGGTCACATCTCCCTCGGCCCGCTGCCCGCGGGGGAGTACCTGGTCCGCGGGGTGCTCGACCAGAACCACAACCTGCGATTCGACCCGCGCGAGGCGTTCGACAGCGTGCGCCTGGCCCGGGGGAAGACGTCGGCGGGTGAGCTCTGGGCGTTCGTGCACGATACGACGCCGCCGCGCATCCGGACCATCACCGTCGCCGACAGCGTGTCCGCCACCATCGAGCTCACCCAGAGCCTCGACCCGCGGCAGCGCCTGACCGCCGCCGCGGCCAGGGTTCGGCTCCTGCCCGATTCGACGCCCGTGCGGGTGAGCTCGCTGCTCCCCAAGCCGGTGGACGACAGCCTCCACCAGCGCGCTGGGGCGGCGCGCGATACCACCCGCCGCGATACGACGGCACGCGACACGACGGCGCGGGACACCGCCGCACGCAACCGGGCTGCCGCCCGGCGCCCGGGCATCGCGGAGGTCGAGGAGGGTGCGCCACCGGGCGCACCAGGCGCCCGCGGGGCGGCCGAGCCCAAGCCGCTCACCACGCGCCCGCCCCTCAGCGACCGCCTCGTGCTCAGAGTCGAGCAGCCGTGGAAGCCGGACGGACGCTACGCCATCGATCTCCGGGGCATCCGGAACGTGACCGGCGCGGCGGGAGACGCGAGCGGCGTGCTCGCGGTCCCCAAGCCGCCGCCGCCGGACTCGCTCCGGCGCGCCGCCGATTCGCTCGGTCGGAGGCCCGACTCGCTGAAGGCCGCGCCCGACTCGCTGAAGCGGCGCCCCGACTCGCTCCGCAACCGGCCCGCCAGGAAGACCCCGTGACCGACCGGCGCCGGCGGCTCCCCTCCGTGGACCGGCTGCTTCGGGAGGCCGAGGTGGAGGCGCTGCTCGTCAGCGTGCCGCGCGCCATGGTGGTGGCGGCGGCGCGTGAGGCACTCGCCGCCGCGCGAGTCCGGCACGCCGGCCCGGAGGACTGGGCCGCCGAGATCCGGGAGCGGCTGGTGGAGCGCCGCCGCCCGAGCCTCCGCCCGGTGCTCAACGCGACGGGTGTGGTCCTGCACACCAATCTCGGCCGCGCACCGCTGGCCGAGGCCGCCGTCCAGGCCCTCGTCACGATCGCGAGCGGCTACAGCAACCTCGAGCTCGAGCTCGGCACCGGCCGTCGCGGCAGCCGCTCGGACCACTGCCGCGAGCTGCTCGGGCGGGTGAGCGGCGCCGAGGACGGGCTGGTGGTGAACAACGCCGCGGGCGCGCTCGTGCTGGCGCTCAACGCGGTGGCGGCGGGGCGGGAGGTGCTCATCTCCCGCGGAGAGCTGATCGAGATCGGCGGCTCGTTCAGGATCCCCGACATCATCGCCCGGAGCGGCGCGCGGCTGCGCGAGGTGGGCACCACCAACCGCACCCACCTCGACGACTACCGGCGAGCGCTGGGCGGAAGCGTCGCCGCCGTCCTGACGGTGCACCGCTCCAACTTCGAGCAGCGAGGGTTCGTCACGTCGCCCGAGCCGACCTCGCTCGCGGAATTGGCGGACGCGGCCGCAATTCCGTACCTCCACGATGTCGGGAGCGGACTGCTGGCGGACCTCGCCCCCTGGGGGCTCACGTCGGAGCCCCGCGTGGCCGACGCGGTCGCGGCCGGCGCCGGTCTCGTCCTCTTCAGCGGCGACAAGCTGCTCGGCGGACCGCAGGCGGGATGCCTGGTCGGCCGGCGCGACCTGGTGGGGCGGTGTCGCGCCAACCCGCTCGCGCGCGCCCTCAGGGCCGACAAGCTGACCTTCGCCGCCCTGGAAGCCACGCTCGGTCTCTACGAGGACCCCGCCACGGCGGTCCGGGAGATCCCCGTCCTGCGCATGCTCACGCTCGGCGAGCAGGCGCTGGCGGCGCGAGCGGAACGGTTGGCCCTTCACTGCCCGCCGGAGCTGCAGCCCGAGCTGCAGCCCGGTGAGAGCGCGGTCGGCGGCGGGTCGTTCCCCGGAGCGATCCTGCCGACGACGCTCGTCGCCCTCGACGCCGGCGACCTCGGTCCGGACGGGCTCGCGCTCCGGCTTCGGCTGGGCGAGCCGGCGGTGGTGGCACGCGTCGGCGGCGGCCGGGTGCTGCTCGATCCGCGCACCCTCCCCGAGGAGGTCGAGCCCATCATCAGCCGCGCGCTCGCGCAGGCCCTCCTGGCATGAACGGCCGGCCGGCGGTGTTCCTCGATCGCGACGGCACGCTGATCGAGGACCGCCACTATCTCCGCGATCCGGCCGGCGTCCGCCTCCTCCCGGGCGCGGCGGAGTCGGTCCGGAAGCTCAACTCCGCGGGCCGCGCGGCCGTCCTGGTCACCAACCAGTCCGGAATCGCCCGCGGGCTGCTGAACGAGGCGGACTACGCCGCCACGGCCAGGCGGCTCGACGAGCTCCTCGCACGCGAAGGCGCCCGGCTCGAGGCCCGCTATCACTGCCCGCACCACCCCGACCTCTCGGGACCTTGCACCTGCCGCAAGCCGGGCCCCCTGCTTTATCAGCGGGCGGCGGCGGATCTCGGCCTGGATCTGAGCCGGAGCTGGTGGGTCGGCGACCGGGTCCGCGACATCGCCGCCGCCGGCGCGTTCGGCGGCCGGGGCGTGCTGCTGCTCACCGGCGCTGGCACGCGCGAGTCGCAGCGACCCGACGCCCGCCTCTGGCCGACCACGCGCGATCTCGCCAGCGCGACCCGGCTGATCCTGGCGGACCGAGGGCAGTGATCGTCAGCTTCGGCGGTGCCGCGGCCGCGCGTCACCAGGATTTCCCCGCACGCCGCCCCGGATTACCTTCCTCGGCCATGACCATGCGCGTGGCCGTCGCCGTCTCGGGGCGCGGCAGCAATCTCGAGGCGCTGCTGCGCGCGCTGGGACCCGACGCTCCGGCCCGGGTGGTGCTCGTGCTGAGCAACAACCCGGACGCGGATGCCCTCGAGCGGGCGCGCGCCCACATGGTGGCCACCGAGCTGCTCTCCGACCCGTCCGACGCTGCCGACTGGCTCGAACGGCTCCAACGGCATCGTGTGGAACTGCTGGTACTGGCCGGCTACCTCAAGCTGGTCCCCGCCGCCGTCATCACCCGCTACCGCGACCGGATCCTGAACGTGCACCCCGCCCTGCTCCCGGCGTTCGGTGGGCGCGGGATGTACGGCCGCCGCGTGCACGAGGCCGTGCTGGCCAGCGGCGCCCGCGAGAGCGGGGCCACCGTCCACCTGGTGGACGAGGTCTACGACCGCGGGACGATCCTCGCCCAGGGTCGCGTCCCCGTTCTGCCGGATGACACGCCCGACCGGCTGGCCGTGCGCGTCCTCGCGGTCGAGCACCGGCTGCTGCCCGCGGCGGTGCTGGCGGCCGCCCTGGCCGGGCGCCCCGTACCGCTTCCCGAAACCGTGGAGTCCCACCCGTGAGCCGTCCGTCATGCCGCGCGCGCTGATCTCGGTCAGCGACAAGCGGGGAATCGTCGCTTTTGCCCAGGGGTTGTCACAGCTCGGCTGGGAGATCGTCTCGACCGGCGGCACCGCCGCGGCGCTGCGTGCGGCGGGGCTGGCGGTGACCCCGGTGGACGAGATCACCCGGTTCCCCGAGCTGCTCGACGGCCGGGTGAAGACGCTCCACCCCGCCGTGCATGGCGCGCTCCTGGCGCGGCGCGACCTGCCCGCGCACCTCGCCGCGCTCCGCGAGCATGGCATCACGCCGATCGACCTCGTCGCCGTGAATCTGTATCCGTTCCAGATGACGATCTCCCAGGCCGACGTCTCCTTCGACGACGCCGTCGAGAACATCGACATCGGCGGACCATCGATGCTCCGCTCCGCGGCCAAGAACCACGAATTCGTGCTGCCCGTGGTGGACCCCACCGATTACCCGCAGGTGCTCGAGTTGCTCCGCGCCGGCGGGCTCACGCCCGAACTCCGTCGCGAATTCGCGGCCAAGGTGTTCGCTCATACGGCGGATTACGACGCGGCGATCGCGGGCTTTCTCACGCCCTCCGAGGACGGGCTCCCTCGGCGGCTGGGCCTCGCCATGGAGCGGGTGCAGACGCTCCGCTACGGCGAAAACCCGGGTCAGCGCGCGGCGCTCTACGTCACCGAGGAGCCGCGCGGGATGCGGGACCTGACCCAGCGCCAGGGGAAGGAGCTCTCGTTCAACAACCTGCTCGACCTCGATGCCGCGATGTGGGCGGTGGCCTGCTGGAACACGCGGCCGGCCTGCAGCGTCATCAAGCACACCACGCCGTGCGGCATCGCCGTGGCCGCCTCCGCCAGTGAGGCGTTCCGGAAAGCGCGGGCCACCGATCCGGTATCGGCGTTCGGGTCGGTGGTCGCCTTCAATACGGTGGTGGACCGTGCCACCGCCGAGGCGATGAAGGATCTCTTCGTCGAGGTGGTCGTGGCGCCATCGTTCCACGACGAGGCGCTCGCCGTCTTCGCGGCCAAGAAGGCGCTGCGGGTGGTGGAGCTCCCGGTGAGCCGCGGCTCGGGCTCGCTAGACCTCAAGCGCGTCCGGGGAGGCTTCCTGGTGCAGGACCAGTTCCAGATCGAGCCGACCGACCATGACTGGAAGGTGGCCACCGACCGCCACCCCACCGAGCGCGAATGGAATGACCTCCGGTTCGCCTGGCCGGCGGTCGCCTCCATCAAGTCCAACGCCATCCTGCTGGCCCGCGACGAGGCGGCCATCGGCATCGGCGCCGGACAGATGAGCCGGGTGGACAGCGCCTTCCTGGCGGTCCACAAGGCCCGCCAGCAGGGGCACGACCCGGCAGGCAGCGTGCTGGCATCGGACGGCTACTTCCCCTTTGCCGACGGCGTCGAGCAGGCCGCGGCCGCGGGGGTAACCGCGATCATTCAGCCCGGCGGCTCCATCCGCGACGCCGAGGTGGTCGAGGCCGCCAACCTCCACGGCATCGCGATGGTCATGACCGGCCACCGCCAGTTCAGACACTAGCCCCGGACCTCATGACCACCACGTCGCAGGAACGCCCGCCGTACCTGTTCGCGTTCTGCACCTTCGTCGCCGTCCTGGTGATCTACCTGCTGACCCTGGCGCCGACCACGGCGTTCTGGGACACCTCGGAGTACATCGCCGCGGCCAAGGTGCTCGGGATCCCTCACCCGCCCGGCAACCCGCTGTTCGTCATCCTGGCCCACAGCTTCGGGCTGCTCCCGCTCGCCACGGAGTACGCGGTACGAATCAACCTCTTCGCGGCGGTCACCAGCGCCGCGGCGGCCGGGTTCTGGTTTCTCGTCGCCGAGCGGTGGCTGCGCGGGATCGTCTCGGTGCGCTGGGCCCGGTACGCCGCGGCCTTCGGCGGCGTGCTGGTGGGCGCCACCTCGTGGTCGGTATGGAATCAGAGTACGGTGAACGAGAAGGTGTACACCGTCTCGCTGTTTTCCATCGCCCTGGTCATGTGGCTGGTGGTCCGCTGGGGCGACGACGAGCCCGGGCCGCACCGCGATCGCTGGCTCGTGTTGATCGCCTACGTGCTGGCGCTCACCTCCACGAACCACCTCATGGGGGTGCTCGCGGTGCCGGCGCTGGTGGTGTACGTGCTGTGGACGGACTGGAGCGTCGTCACCCGTCCGAGGGTGCTCGCGGGGATCATCCTCGTCGTGCTCGTGGGCATTTCGCTCAACTATCTGTGGCTCCCGATGCGCGCGGCCCAGTATCCGCCCATCAACGAGGGCGAGCCGGTCGGCTTCTTCAGCCAGGCACTGCAGGACGTGCTCAACCGGGTGCAGTACGGCAAGCCGCCGCTCACCGAGCGCCAGGCGAGCTTCTGGGGACAACTCGGCAATTTCTGGCAGTACTACTCCTGGCAGTTCGCCCGCGACTGGCCCGGACGGCTCTCCGGAGTGGCCACGGCGATCTTCGCGGTCCTGGGACTGAGCGGGCTGTGGGCGCTGTGGAAGTCGGACCGGCGCGCGGGGCTGGCCGGTCTGGCCCTGCTCGGGACGCTGTCGGTCGGCCTCGTGTTCTACATGAACTTCAAGTACGGGTTCTCCCAGTATCCGGGCCAGCCGTCCCTGCCCCGCGAGGTGCGCGAGCGCGACTACTTCTTCATCGGCTCGTTCGCCGTCTACGGCGCGTTCGTGGCATGCGGTCTCGGCGCGCTGATGCAGTCGATCGCGGATGGCCTCCGCGACCGCGGCTCGGAGGCCGCGCGCTGGGCCGCCGCCTCGCCGGTCCTGGCGCTGGCGCTCATTCCCCTGTTCGGCAACCATGCCACCGCCAGCCGCGCCCACGAGACGATGGCGCGCGACTTCGCCTACGACATGCTCAACAGCGTGGAGCCCTACGGCATCCTCATCACCGCCGGCGACAACGACACCTTCCCCCTCTGGTACGCGCAGGAGGTCGAGGGGATCCGGCCGGACGTCACCCTGGCGAACCTCTCGCTCATGAATACCAACTGGCACCTCCGCCAGCTCGCCCGGCGCGAGACGCCCGCGTTCGATCCCTCGAAGGCCGATCCCATCTGGCGATCCGTGCCGGTGCCGCCGCGGCCCACCACGCCGGCGCTCACGCTGAGCCAGGCCGAGGTGGACAGCCTCCCCGAGGCGATGCAGGTGCCCGCCAACGGCGGGATCACCTTCGATAGTCTGCAGATCCGGTTCGGCCAGGACGTGCTGCTGCGGCAGGACCTCGCGGCCATCTTCCTGATCCGCGACAACCAGGGAAAGCGCCCGGTGTTCTTCAGCTGGAGCGACGGGGGCTATCCCGACCAGACCCTCGGGCTGAGCCCGTATCTCGTGTCCCAGGGGTTCGTGCGCAAGCTGATGCCCGTGCCGGTGAAGCCCAGCGAGTCGGTCGTGATGAGCCCGGGGCTGGGCTACCTGGATGTGCCGCGGAACAAGGCGCTCCTCTGGGACGTGTACCACTGGAAGACCGCCACGCGTGAGCGGCCCTTCGGCTGGGTAGACGCGCCGTCGGGCTCGATCCTGCAGCTCTACGCGGTGGTCTATGGCGGGTCGGCGCGGGTGCTCGAGGCCCGGGGCGACTCGGCACTGGCGGCCAGGGCGACCGGCGTGGCGCGGGACGTGGCGCGGGAACTCAGCGGCCGCGGCGCGTTATGACCCTCAGCACTCCGGCCGACGCGCGGGCACGAATCCGGCGGCGCGCGCCTCGCGCTCGGTCCGGAAGAACACGAGGTCGGGACGCGCCAGCACCGCTCGGCAGTCGCTCCGGTAGTAGTACCGGCCACCCGGCGGCGCGGCCCACGGGTGAGCCCGGCGGAACGGACTGACGTTCGGCGCCGACGGAGAATCGGGCCGCGCGGCGGGAGCCCCGGCGGAGTCGTTGGGCCCCGCGATCGCCACCCCGCCGGGCGACACGAGGCCGGCGCCTCCAGCCGCGTCGAGATTGCGGAGCAGCAGGAACCCTACGGCCGCGGCCACCACGATCATGACCAGGCCGACGAGGATCGGATGACGTGGTCCCGCTCCCCGCGGCCACGGGCCGCTGTCCTGGAAGTCGCTTTCGGGCCGCATGGTACGTGCGAGAATACCCGAAGGTCCCGGCCGTCGCCAGCGCGGCGGACTGCCGCCATGAACCGCCGCCACCGTCCTTGACACATCAACGCTCGTTGATATATTCAGGCCATGGCAACTCGTACGAGGCCCGACACCGAGCGGGCGGTCCGCCTGTTTCGGGCGCTGTCCGACCAGACCCGGCTGTCCATCCTGAATCGCTTGCGCCACGGCGAACGGTGCGTCTGCGACCTCACCGATGCGCTCGATGCCGCCCAGTCCCGGCTGTCGTTCCACCTCAAGGTGCTCAAGGATGCCGGGCTGGTGACGGACCGCCGGGAGGGCCGCTGGATGTACTACACGGTAAACGCCGAGGCGCTGGCGGAAACGGCCGAACTGCTGGAGGCGCTCGCCTCCACACCCTCGGCGGCGGAGCGCCGGAGCGGCTGCTGTTGAGCCGCCCGCTGTTTCGGTCACATATCAACCATTTTTGATGAGGTATCGGATGAGCGGAGTGGACATCAGGACCACCGTGCGGGCGCGCTACGGCGAGGCGGCGCTGCGGGTGACCAGCGGGGCCGGGTCGTCGTGCTGCGGTGGCTCGTGCGGGACGTCGTCCGACGATCCGATCACGTCCAACCTCTACAGCGCCGCCCAGACCGCGGTCCTCCCGGCCGAGGCCGTGCTGGCCTCGCTCGGATGCGGCAACCCCACCGCGCTGGCGGAGCTGCACGAAGGCGAGGTCGTGCTCGACCTGGGTTCGGGCGGCGGCATCGATGTCCTGCTCTCGGCCAGGCGGGTCGGTGCCTCGGGCAAGGCGTACGGGCTCGACATGACCGACGAAATGCTGGCGCTGGCGCGGGACAATCAGCGCAAGGCCGGCGTGGAGAATGCTGAATTCCTGCGCGGCCAGATCGAGGACATCCCGCTCCCCGATGCCTCCGTGGACGTGATCATCTCCAACTGCGTCGTCAACCTCTCGGCTGACAAGCGGAAGGTGATCGTCGAGGCGTTCCGCGTCCTCAAGCCCGGCGGCCGGTTCGCCGTGTCCGACGTGGTGGTGCGGGGCGAGGTCCCGGCCGCCGTGCGGTCCAGCATGGAGCTGTGGGTGGGCTGCGTCGCCGGCGCGCTCACCGAGCAGGAATTTGAGCGGTTGCTGCGGGAGGCGGGCTTCGAGGAGATCGGGATCGAGCCCACCCGCATCTACGAGTTCGAGGACGCCAGGGTGTTCCTCTCGGGCAGCGGCCTCGACACCGAGGTGCTCGCCCGCGAAGTCGGGGGCCGGCTCATGGGGGCATTCATCCGCGCCCGCAAGCCGGCACGGGCCGCGTGATCGCCGTTGGCGACGCCCGGCCGCTGGCAGCGGTGCGACGCGCCACCGGAGCCGACTACCGGGGCGTGGTGGGTTTGCTGGAGGCAGCCAACCTCCCCGTGACGGGTGTATCGCCCACGCTCACCGATTTCTATGTGGCGGAGGACCAGGGGCGCATAGTGGGGGCGGTGGGACTCGAACTGTACGGGCCGGATGCCCTGCTTCGGTCGGCGGTCGTGGAGGCTGCTGCCCAGGGCACCGGCACCGGCCAGGCGCTCGTCCAACGCATTTTGGGCCATGCGCGCGAGCGCGGCGTCCGGGCCGTCTACCTCCTCACCACGACCGCCGAGCGCTACTTCCCGCGTTTCGGGTTCGACCGCATTGCCCGGGAGGAAGTGCCCGCAGGCGTGAAGGCGTCGGTCGAGTTCCGTGGCGCCTGCCCCACATCGGCCGTGGTGATGCGCAGGGTCATGATTCCAACCTGACGCCGGAGGCCATCCCGGCCCGCATTCGCCGGCAGGACATCGGAGCACACCATGAGCTGGCTGTTTCCCGACGAGCGCAAGTTCTTCGACCACTTCAGCGGGATCGCCACGCGCCTGACCACGGTTGCCACCCTTCTGGAAGAGGGGTTGGACGACCCGGCGCGGCTACCGGCCCTCCTCGCGCAGATCGATCGCGTCCAGCACGAAACGGACGAGGCCGCGCACGACCTCGACGTCAATGTGGACAAGCTCTTCGTCCCGCCCATGGACCGGGAGGACATTCACCTGCTGTCCACGAGACTGGGTCAGGTGGCCGAGTTCATCGGCGGAACGGCCCGACGCGCCGTGAGCCTCCGGGCCACGGCACGGCGCGAACCTGCCGTGGTGCTGGCTCGCATTCTGGTCCGGGCCGTACGCGAGATCGAAGGTGCGGTCAGGCACATCCGGACGGGTGACGAAGTGCTGGCCCGGTGCCAGGCGATCAAGCGGGCCGAGGAGGAAGGGGATGCGGTCTGGGAAGCGGCGGTGACGGAGCTGTTCACCGGGAATCCGGAGCCGGTGGACGTAATCCGGTGGAAGGCCTTGTACGACCAGCTCGAAGATACGCTCGACGCGTGCGATGACGTGGCCAACGAGCTCGAGACCATCACCGTCAAGCACACCTGAGCCAGCGACTTCGCGTTGTCTCGTAGCTCACTTGAACAACTCGTTGGGCCAGAATACGTTGTACCCACCAGGCGTGGTGGCCGAGTGGTTGAAGGCAGCGGTCTTGAAAACCGCCAAGGGCGCAAGTCCTTCGTGAGTTCGAATCTCACCCACGCCGTCGATGCCCCCTCGTTTGCCGACCTGCCTCGGCTACCCTCCAGCGTTCCTTCGACCGGCACTCTCCAACGGCATCTCGCCGCCCCGGGTCTCCTCCGTCGTCCCTCAGGTGGCGGAGGCCGCACCTGGCCTTGTCCGACGGTCCGGAGCCGGTCAGCTTCCGCCCAGGCTCGAACCTCGTTCCGGAGGGACGCACGATGACAACCGTCCCGCGCGATACCGCGCTGTCCAGCCGATCGGCCGGCTTCGCCCGGCTCGCCCCCGTCACTCACGCGCTGCTTCGCATCGGCGCCGCCCTCCTCTACATGGAGCACGGGCTGCAGAAGCTGTTCGGCATGTTCGGCGGCGTCGGGGCAACGCCCGGCGGCACCGTCACGCTCTGGTCGCAGATGGGACTCGCTGGTGTGCTGGAAACGTTCGGCGGGCTGCTGCTGCTGCTCGGCCTGTTCACCCGGCCGGTGGCGTTCGTGCTGGCGGGCGAGATGCTGGTGGCGTTCTTCCAGGCCCATCTGCCGAAGGGCGGCGTGCCGCTGGAGAACGGCGGCGAGGTGCCGCTGCTCTACATGCTGGTCTTCCTGTTCCTCCTGGGCAACGGCGCCGGGCCGGCGAGCCTCGACAACCGCCGCCGTGCGAGCTGACGCGGAACCGCCTAACGCCTCACCCCGAACTCCTCCCATTCCCGGCGCAGCGCGCTCGCCAGCGGCACCGGGATCGGGATCTCGGCGTACAGCTCCGCCGCCGGCCCGCCGACCGGCATCCCCAGCCGGCGGCGCGCCTCAGCCACCGTCAGGCCGCGGAACTCCTCCTCGGGGATGTCGAAGAGATTGGTGAGCCGGGTGCGCGCCGCATAGTCGTAGGCGCGGTTGAACAGACCCAGCCGGATCCCGCGGAACACCTGCCGAAACGAGGCGATCCGCCTGGCGCACTCGACGAACGCCCCGCCATAGAACAGGACCCAGCCCACGAGCCTCGGTGTGCCCCTCGACGCGAAGTAGAATCCCTGCTCCACCGCCTCCGCGGCCAGCAGCACCAGCGGCGGCTCGTCGTGAGTGAAGGTCGTGCCGGTCAGCACGTGCGATGCGTCGTGCACCAGATAGATCTGCTCCGGCGGCCTCCGCCCGTTGATGAGCCGGCGGAACACCTTGAGGAACGCCGGCCGGGCGGGCACGGGCAGGCCCACGTAGCCGTTCACCTTGCGAAATCGCCGGATGGCGTCGCCCAGGGTGATGGATTCGCGCGCGCTTTCCCAGTCGTAGGCCGACCGGAGAAGTTGCGCCGCGGTGGCGCCACCCCTGGCCGCGTCCGCGGGGCGGGTCGCCAGCGTCTGGCTCATGGGGCGCTCCGCGCGAGCGCCGGTGCCGTGCGCGGCCGGGCCTCCTGCAGCTCCACCTCGAGATCCGCGGTGGTTCGCCCACCGATGTAGCGGCGGTACCAGACCTCCGCGCTCAGCAGCAGCCAGATCCGGTTGCCATGGTCCCGGCGGCGCGCCAGGTGCTCGTCCACCAGCACTCGTACGGCGGCGCCCTCGAGGTAGCCGTCCCGCACCAGCTCGCTCTCGAGCAGCAGTGCCGGCGCGAGCTTTCGCACTTCGTCGTCCATGATGTACATGAGCGGCGAGGCGAAGCCCTGCTTCTTCCGCTGGAGCACCTCGGGCGGCAGGTGCCGCTCGCCCAGCCGTCGTTCGAGGTAGCGGAGCCGGCGCCCCCGGATCTTGAGGCCCACCGGCACGCGGGCCATGAACTCGGCGAACCGCGGGTCGAGGAAGGGCGAGCGGGACTCGAGGCTGTACGCCATCGTCGCCCGGTCGAGGATCATGAGCGACTGCCCCGGGAGCCGCGACATCACGTCCACGTACATCATCCGGTCCACCGCCTCGTCCGCGTTCCGGGTGGCGTACAGATCGAGCAGGCAGGACTCCGGCCGGCGCCCGTCGAGGCGGGCGCGGAATCCGGGGGTGTACAGCTCGGCGCGGCGGGCTTCGTTGAACCAGAAATACTGCAGGCTTTCCGCATAACGCTCCCCGCCGGTCTTCCGCGCCATCAGGTCCACCCAGCGGAGCTTGTGGGTGAAGCTCTTGAAGGTGAACTGGTCCGGGAGCCGTTGCAGCACCTGATTCGCGACCAGATCCCGCACCACTGCCGGCACCGCGCGGTAGGCATCGAGCCAGCGGTCGGCCGCGTAGCGGTCGTAGCCGCCGAAGAGTTCGTCGCCGCCGTCGCCGCCGAGGACCACCTTCACCTCGCGCGCGGTCATTCGGGCCAGGTGGAGCAGGCAGATCGACAGCGGGTCCGCCGGCTCGTCCAGCGCCGCGATGAGCCGCGGCAGGTCGGCGCCGACCGACGGGGTCACCTCCTCGGCGAAGTGCCGCGTGCCGTAGCGCCGCGCCACTGCCGCCGCCGCGGGGAGCTCGTTCAGGTCGCGGTACGGGATGCCCATGGAGAACGTGCGGAGCTCCGGCCCGAGCACCCTGGCCGCGTACGACGCGATGAGCGTCGAGTCCAGCCCGCCACTCAGAAACGCGCCCACCGGCACGTCGCTCGTGAGGTGGAGCGCGACCGTCTCCGCCAGCAGCTCGTCGATCCGGTCGAGCGTGTCGGCCTCGCTGTAGGTCCACTTGGGTCCGTAGGTGAGGTCCCAGTAGCGCTCGATCCGTGTCCTCCCGTCTTCATGCACCAGGAAGTGGGCCGGAGGCAGCGCGCGGATGCGCTCGAAGAAGGTATCCGGCGGCTGGACGAAGCGGAGCGTGAGGTACTGGTCGAGCGCGAACGGCGACAGGGTGGCGAGCGTGGGATCGCTCGCGAGCAGCGCCTTGATCTCCGAGGCGAACGTCAGCCGGCCGCCGTGCTCGGTGTAGAACAGCGGCTTCTGCCCGAAGTGGTCGCGCGCCACGAGCAGGCGCCGGCGCCGCCGGTCCCACAGGGCCAGCGCGAACATGCCGCGGAGCCGCTGGAGCATCCGCTCGCCCTCGTCCTCGTACAGGTGGACCAGGACCTCGGTGTCGGATCGGGTGCGGAAGGTGTGCCCGCGCGCCACGAGCTCGCGCCGGAGCGCCTCGTGGTTGTAGATCTCGCCGTTGAGGACCACCTGCACGCTGCCGTCCTCGTTGGCGAGCGGCTGATGCCCGCCGGCGAGGTCGATGATGCTGAGCCGGCGCATGCCGAGCCCGACACCTTCTTCGGCGAACGTACCCCAGTCGTCCGGCCCGCGGTGGCGGATCGCGTCGCACATGCGCGCGAGCTCCGCCTCCACCACCGTTCCCGGGCCGACGACCCCGACGATGCCGCACATGTCAGCGGACCTTCTTTCCCCAGGCCACCATCATGTAGCCGCCGGAGAAGGGGA
The DNA here is from genome assembly GCA_035699205.1 of Gemmatimonadales bacterium. Taxonomy (GTDB): domain Bacteria; phylum Gemmatimonadota; class Gemmatimonadetes; order Gemmatimonadales; family GWC2-71-9; genus CAVVWJ01. The sequence continues at coordinate 37,331 of DASSBA010000209.1, read as the reverse complement.
TGAGGTGGTCGAGCATGGTCCACGCGCGGAGTGCCGGGTACACGGCGGAATAGACCTTGTACGCGGTCCCGACCTTGTTCAGCGCATCGGCCGACATCGGGGCCGTGTCACCGTGGAAGTCCTGCTCGGCGGTGTCCTTTCCCTGCGTTGCCTTGCGATGATAGGCGTAGTTGAGCAGGTCCTCGAGCGACTCGGTGAAGAGCCGGCAGTAGCTCTCCTGCCCCTGCACCTCGATCCCGTGGCGCTCCATGATCGCCCGCGCCGCCGGCAGCGGGTAGCCGTCCCGCGCGTGGCCGAACCCCTCCTGGTCCGCGGTGAACCCGAGCACGCGCTTGAGCGCGAACCCGGGTCGTCCGTGGTCCCCCCGGGGCGCCATGAACAGGAAGCTGCCGCCGGGCTTGAGCACGCGCACCATTTCCGCGAAGAAGCGCTCGTCGTCCTCGATATGCTCGAGGAAGTTGATCGCGGCCACCACGTCCACGGCCGCCGGCCGGAACGGGAGCTCGCGCTCGCCGATCTGGACCACGCGGTCGCCGACCAGCGCCCTGGCCGAGCGGACATGGTCACGCTCGAAATCGCAGCTGACCCAGGTGCCGCCGCGCTCGCGCAGGAAGTGCGAGGTGAGCCCGGTGCCGCAGCCCAGCTCGAGGCAGAGGCGGCCCTCCACCGGGGGCAGGTGTTCCATGAGCGCGTCGACGGTTTGCCGCTTCTTGAGCGAGCGCCGGAAGAGCTGGAGCTGCCAGGGCCCGGTCACGAGGGGGTCTCCAGTGGGACGGTTCCGGTGAATGATAGCACGCGCAGCGACGAATCCTGCCGCACGCGGGCACCTGCCCGACGGCTCTCCGAAGGATCCGCTCCGCGGCCCTCGACCCGCTCCCGGGCGACTGATGCACGACCCATCAGTCCAGCGCCCCCGCCGCCCGATAACTCTCGTACGTCCGCCGCACCCCCTCTTCCAGCTCCACCCGCGGTGCCCAGTCGAGCAGCCGGCGCGCGCGCGACGTATCGAACTCGGAATCGCTGGTGAAGAAATCCATCCGGCGGCGGTAGATCGGCGGGTCGAGGCGGAGGGGCCGGCAGACGTCCTCGACCACGGCCGCCGCCGCGAGCATCGGCGCGAGGGGGAGCCGGCGGCCGAACCGCCGGCTTCCGCTGGCGCGGCGCACCTGCTCGATCAGCTCGCGGAGCGTGCACGTGCGCGGCCCGGCGACGATCATCGCCTCGCCGACCGCGTCCGGCCGGTCGCATGCCCTGAAGAAGGCCGAGACCACGTCGTCCACGTACACCATGTGGCGGCGGCCCGCGCCGGCCCCGAAGAGGGGGAAACGCCCCGCGCTCACGCCCCGGAACAGCTTGAGCAGCCGCTGATCCCGGGGACCGTACACGTCCGCCGGACGGAGGATCGTGAACGGCACCGCACCACCGGGGGCGAGCTCGCGCACCAGTCGCTCGGCCGCCACCTTGGTGCGCTCGTAGATGTTCCCCGGCCGGAGCGGTGACTCCTCGGTGGTGATGCCCGGGGCGCGGTGGCCGTAGATGCCGATCGTGCTGCAGTAGACGAATCGCTCGACCCGGCCCCGGCCCGCGGCCTCGAGCAGCCGCCGGGTGCCGTCGAGGTTGACCGCCTCGAAGAACTCGTCGCCCTTCCCGCCCTCGCGCATCGCGACCGCGAGGTGAAACACGTGCGTGACGCCGCGCATGGCTCGCTCGCAGAGCTCGGGGTCGGTGATGCTGCCGGGCAGGATCTCCACCCCCTGCCGCGCGAGGAGCTCGGCGTTGGCGGCGTCCTCCGGCCGCGCGGTGAGCCCGAGCGCCACCACCTTCGCCCCCCGCCGCCGTCCCTCCTCCGCGAGGTGAGACCCGATGAACCCGGTCCCGCCGGTGACCAGCAGCTTCATCCGAACCGCTCGGCCAGCACCGCGGCGATCCGCTGGCCGGCATGGCCGTCCCCGTACGGGTTGACCGCGTTCGCCATCCGGGCATACGCCTCGGGTGAGGTCAGGAGCTCGCTGGCCGCCGCGACGATCCGGTCCTGCCCGGTCCCGACCAGGCGCGCGGTACCGGCCGCGACCCCCTCCGGTCGTTCGGTCACCTCGCGCAGCACGAGCACCGGCTTGCCGAGCGAGGGCGCCTCCTCCTGCACGCCTCCGCTGTCGGTGAGGACCAGATCCGCCCGCGCGATGAGATGCACGAACTCGAGATAGTCCACCGGCTCGATCAGGTGCATGGCCGGAAGGTCACAGAGGAACTCCTCGACCGTGGCCTTCACCTGGGGATTCGGGTGCACCGGCAGGACGAACTGGAGATCGGGGAAGCGGCCGGCAAGCTCGCGGACGGCGCCGCAGATCGAGCGGAGCGGCGCGCCGAAGCTTTCGCGCCGATGGGTCGTGACCAGCACCAGGCGCCGGCCAGGCTCGAGCGCCGCGAGCGCCGGGGTACGGAACCGATAACCCGGCCGGACCGTCTGGAGCAGCGCGTCGATGACGGTGTTGCCCGTGAGATAGACGTCGGCCGCGGGCACCCCCTCCGCGAGCAAGGCGTCGCGGGATGCGGCCGTCGGCGCGAAGTGCAGCGCGGCGATCCGGGTGGCGAGCACCCGGTTCATCTCTTCGGGAAACGGCTGCCAGCGATCCCCGGTGCGGAGACCCGCTTCGACGTGGCCGGTCGGCACCCGTTCGAGGAACGCGGCGAAGGCCGCCGCGAAGGTGGTCATCGTGTCGCCCTGCACCAGCACGACGTCGGGGCGGACGCGGCGGATGAGCGGCGGGAGACGGGCGAGGACGCCGGCCACGATCTCGGCCGGCGACTGACCCGGTACCATGAGGTCGAGATCGGCGTTCGCCTCCAGCTCGAACACCTGGAGCACCTGGTCGAGCATGGCCCGATGCTGGGCCGTGATGCAGACGACGCTCTCGAACCGTTCGGGCGCGGCGCGAAGCGCCCGCACGACCGGGGCCATCTTGACCGCCTCCGGCCGGGTGCCGAAGACGCTCAGGACGCGAATCATCGCGCGGAGGTGGCCGCCTGCAGCCGCTCCGCCATCGTCTGCATCGTGACGAAGCGGAACCCGTGCTCCATCACGCGCGCGAAGACCTTGCGGAGCATCGCCTCCCGCACGCCCTCGTAGCAGGGATGGCCGTACAGGACGACCTCGTCGTGCGCCTCGAGGTGCTCGTCCAGCAGCCGGAGCACCTCGGCCTCCGGCGTCTCGCGCGCGCCGTGATATTCGAGGAACGGGATCGTGCGGGGCCCGGACAGCGTGACCGGGATGGTCCAGTGGCGCAGCGCGCGGCCGACGGCCATCGCGCGATGCGGCTCGCCGCCGATCCCGTCGCCGTTGTACAGGAAGCCGAGCCGGTCCAGAATCAGCATGACGCGCTGGTCGGAGTAGAAGCCGGGCGAGGAGAATCCGGCCGGAGGGCCGAAGTGGCGGATGAAGTGCCCGTGCGACTGCTCCACATCGGCGCTCAGCTCGTCGGCGGCGAGCTCGTGAAACCGGCGGCTCCAGATGACGTGATCCATCCCGCCGTGCAGTCCCAGCTCGTGACCTTCCGCCTGCAGCGCCTGCAGCACCGGGATGAAGCGCAGGCCCACGGGCCGCGCGAGCGCGGTCTCCATGAGAAAGCGGGGCCAGCCCGTCTTCTTGATCAGGTGGACCGCCTCGCGGTCGGCGAGCTTGGCCTTGGAGCGGGCGATCCCGTCCCCCAGCCATTCGCGGAGATTGGTGGAGCGGCCCAGATTGACGAAGAAGGTGTTGGGCACCCCGAAGTCGCGGCAGACGGCCGAAATGCGCGGCAGCCCGTCGGTGATGCAGACCCGGTGATCGATGTCCCAGCGAAACGAGAACAGCCGATCAGTCACCGGCCCGCCCTCGGCAGCACGTCGGCGTAGATCCGCTCGAGCTGCTCGGCCGTCCGGTCCCAGTCGAACAAGCGCAGCGCCCGCTCCCGGCCGGCGCGGCCCATCTGCACCCGCCGCGCGGGATCGGCCAGCAGGGTGCCGATGGCGTCCGCGAGTGCGCTCGAGTCGCCGCGGGGGACGACCAGACCGGTCACGCCGTTCTCCACCACCTCGGGCAGCCCGCCCGCATCGCTCGCGACGACCGGCGTCTGGCAGCCCATCGCCTCCGCGGCAGGGATGCCGAACCCCTCTTCCAGCGACGGGATGACCGACACCGCGGCGGCGCGGTAGTACGGCGGCAGCTCGCTGTTCGGGACCCAGCCCAGGAAGGTCACGTCGCGGGCGATTCCGAGGGATTCGGCGAGACTGATCAACTCCGGACGCTCGAAGCCGTCGCCCGCGATGACCACCTTCACGTCCGGGAAGCGCGGCTTGAGCGCCGCCGCGGCCTCGATGAGAAAACGGATCCCCTTCCGGGGGAACAGTTGGCGGCACGCGAAAATCATGTGTGCCCCGTACCGCGGATCCACCGCGCGGCTGCCGTTCGGCGCCGGGCTGAACCGCCGCAGATCCGTGCCGTTGAAGACCAGGTGCACCGACCGGTCGGGGGCGCCTGCCCGGAGCGCGTGCTGGCGGCAGTCCTCGGTGATCGCCGTAAGGGCCGCGGCGTGCCGGAGGGTCCACCGGAGAGCCGGCCGGACGTACCACCGGGTCGGGAAGTCATAGCCCTGCGCCGGATTCACGTAGACGTCGCCCCCATGCATCGTGATGACGCTCGGGAGTCCCAGCCGCCGGGCGGCATGAACCGCGGCAGGCCCGGTCGGGATGGCCCAGTGCGCATGGACCACATCGGCTCCCCGCTCATGGACGGCGGCGAGCGTGGCCCGGTACTGCGCCTCCAGATAGTGAGCCATGACCGCCAGGCGCGCGAACTTCCCCCAGATGTTTACCCGGCTCTGCGCCACCCGGCCATAGGTGAGGTCCACCGGGAGCTCCATGGGGAACCGGACCACGTCGACGCCGTCGAAGCTGTCGCTCGCCGCGATCGATGGGTTCCCGGGCGTCACGACCGTGACCCGATGTCCCCGACGCACCAGGTGGCGGTTAATGTCGTGGACGTACGTGGCCTGGGTATCGGCGGCGTGTTGGGGATACCAGTAGGTGGGGCAAATGATGCGCAAGGATGCTCTGGGGCCCCTGCCCGGAAGCGAAGGCCGCTTCCGGGACTGGACCGCCACCTCGAGTGACGTCATCTCACTGCCTCGACAGGTCGTCCAACAGAGGCGAAGCCTATGGGGACGTGCCTGAAAGATCAACATTTATGCCACTTGGCCGGCATCCGTGCCCTCGTGGCCGGGCGAGCTTCGCCACGCCCGGCACCGGTATGCCGTGATCCCGCAACACCGAACTGTGGCTAGGCGCCGGACTCCAGCAGGGAGCGGACCTTGGCGGTCAGATCCTCCTGCGTGAACGGCTTGGCCAGGAAGGGCGCCCCGGGCTCGAGCAGCCCGCCCTGAAACACCTCCGACGCGAAGCCCGACATGTACAGTATCGGTTTCCCGGGCCACCGCTCCTCGACGCAACGGCCCAGCTCGCGGCCGTTCATCCCCGGCATCTTGATGTCGGTGAGCACGAGGTGGACCGGACCGCTGTGCTGCTCGATGGCCGCCAGCGCTTCGCGCCCGTGCCGCGCCTCGATGGCCTGATAGCCCGTCCAGGTGAGCATCCGCACCGCCAGCCGGCGCACTGCCTCCTCGTCGTCCACCACCAGGACGGTGTATCCGCCGGGAGGGCGCTCGCCCTGCGGCACGGGAGCGATCAAGCGGGGGGGTCCTCGTCGCGGTCCGGGTTGGGAGTTCGTGGGAGGTCAAACCTTGTACGGTCCGGGAGCCACCGCAAGTCCCGGAGACATGGCCGAACCCTTGCCTGGATGTCGAAGACCGGCGATTTTGCACGCCTCTGGAGTGGTGGCCGAGTGGCTGAAGGCACCGGTTTGCTAAACCGGCATAGGGGGTCAACCCCTATCGAGGGTTCGAATCCCTCCCGCTCCGTCCGACCACACCCAAAGGTGAAAGGTGAAGTCACTCACCTTTCACCTTTCACGCATCCGGCAGGCCCCATGACCACTCCGCGCGTTCGCTTCGCCCCGTCGCCCACCGGCTACCTGCACGTCGGCGGGGCCCGCACGGCGCTGTTCAACTGGCTGTTCGCGCGCCACACCGGCGGCACCTTCGTGCTGCGCATCGAGGACACCGACCGGGAGCGCAGCACCGAGGCGCACACGCGGGTGATCCTGGACGGCCTCGGGTGGCTGGGAATCCCCTGGGACGAGGGACCGTTCTTCCAGGGCGAGTACGGGCCGCGCCACCGCGCCGACGCCGAGCGACTCCTTGCCGAAGGCAAGGCCTACCGCTGCTTCTGCACCCGCGAGGAGCTCGAGGCCCAGCGCGCGCGGGCCGAGGCGTCCGGCAGCGCGTTTCGATACGATCGCGGGTGCTGCCGCCTTGCTGCCCCGGAACTGGAGGCGCGTCTCGCGGCCGGCACGCCGTTCACGCTCCGCTTTCTGCTGCAGGATGACGAGATCGCCTGGGACGACGCGGTGCATGGCCGCATCAGCTTCCAGGGCCGGGATCTCGACGATTTCGTGATCCTCCGGAGCGACGGTACCGCCATCTACAACCTCGCGGTGGTGAGTGACGACATCGCCATGGGGATTAGCCACGTGATCCGGGGAGACGACCACATCTCCAACACGCCGAAGCAGATCGCGCTCTACCGTGCGCTCGGCCATGCGCCCCCGGTGTTCGCCCACGTGCCGATGATCCTGGGCACCGATGGCAAGAAGCTCTCGAAGCGGCACGGCGCCACCGCGGTGGGCGACTACCAGGACCTGGGGATCTGGCCGGCCGCCATGCGCAACTTTCTCGCCCTGCTCGGCTGGTCGCCCGGCGGCGACCGGGAGATCCTCACGGACGCCGAGATGATCCGGCTGTTCACGCTCGAGGGGATCCAGAAGAAGGCAGCCGTCTTCGACATCACCAAGCTCGAGTGGATGAACGGGGAGTATCTCTCCGCGCTGCCCGCGGCGGAGCTGGTACCGGCGGTAGAGCGCGAGCTCGCGCGCATGAACGTGCCGGCCGCGGGCCGGGACCTCGCCCCGCTGGTAAATGCGGTGAAGGCCCGCTCGCGGACGATGCTCCAGATCGCGGAGCGGGTGGCGGTCCGGCTCGACCCCGCGCGGGGCACGCTCGACTCCAGGGGCGAGGCGCTCATCCGGAAGATGGGCGGCGCGTTCGCCGCCAACCTGCGCCTCGCGGCGGCGGCGCTCGAGCAGCTCCCGCCCACCGCCTGGACCACCGCACCCATCCTCGACTGCCTCAAGCGGGTCGCGGAGACGAACGCACTCAAGCTGGGCGATGCGATGCAGCCGGTGCGCGTGGCACTCACCGGGTCCACCGTCTCCGAGCCGGTGAACGAGCTGCTCGCCGTGATGGATCGGTCGACGGCGCTGGCCCGCCTGGGTGAGGTGGCGGCCCGCTGGGGCCACGGCGGCGACGCCCGCGTCGCTCACGGATGATGGGCCGGGCCGGCCTCCCGCTCGCCCTCGCGGGCATCGCGGCGTGCGCCAGCCATCCGATCCCGCCCAGCCCGCGGCCCGCGCCCGACAGCGTGTCGGCGCGGCCGGCGCCGGCGCGCCCGCAGCTGAGCCCCAGACCCATGCGCCCTCCCCCGCCGCCGCTTCGCCGGTTCGCGCCCGTCCGGCTCGCTTTCGTCGGCGACATCAACCTCGGCACCAGCACGCTGCCCGACGGGGTGCCGCCGGATACGGGCCGCGGCCTGCTCGCGCGCGCCCGTGCCGCGCTCGCCGGTGACATGGTGATCGGCAACTTCGAGGGCGTGCTCGCGGACACCGGCACGTCGGAGAAATGCGCGGAGATCCTCCGCGAGCCGCCTCCGCCGCCGCGCCGCGCCCAGCGGCACACCACCACGGACACCACTGCCGCCGTGCCGGGCTGCTATGCCTTCCGCACACCCACCGCGCTCGCGCCGCGCCTGGTGGAGGCCGGCTTCACCCACTTGAACCTCGCCAACAATCACGCGAACGATTACGGGTCCGCGGGGCGCGAGTCGACCGAGCGGATCCTGGACAGCCTGGGCATCCGGCTCTACGGCCCGCTCGGACGCATCGCGATCGACAGCGTTCGCCGCGGCGACAGCCTGACGGTCGTCGGCCTGCTCGGGTTCGCGACCTACCCCCATTCGTACGACCTGCTCGACATCGGCCGGAGCGCGGCCGTGGTGGATTCGCTGCGGCCGCTCGTCGACCTGCTGATCGTCACGTTTCACGGCGGCGCGGAGGGCCTGCGGGCCCTGCACGTGCCGGAGGCCGCCGAATCGCTGGGCCGCGAGCCGCGGGGCGACCTCCGCCGGTGGACCCGCGCCGTGATCGACGCCGGCGCGGATGCCGTCGTCGGCCATGGGCCGCACGTACTCCGGGGAATCGAGTTCTACCGCGGTAAGCCGGTGGTCTACTCGCTGGGCAACTTCGTCACCTATCGCGGCTTCAATCTGGAAGGCCCGCGCGGCGTCACCGGGGTACTCCAGCTCGAGTTCGGGCCCGACCGGCGGCTCCGGCTCGCCCGGCTCGTGCCAATGGTGCAGCACCCCGGTGAGGGACCCGCCCCCGATCCGGACGGCGCGGCAATCGACGAGCTGCGCCGGCTCTCGGCCGAGGATTTCGGCCCGTCCGGCGCGCGGATCGCCGCCGATGGCGTGATCACCGCTGCCGATTCGAGCTTGCCACCGCCCGTGCATCCGCCTACTGATTCTCGATGACCAGCGATTCCCCCCGGCCGGCGGGCGGCGACAGCCCCGCTCCCGCCGCCATCGCCGCCACCGAGCACCCCGTGCAGCTCACGGTCGGCCTGCTTCAGGACGAGCGCGTCCCCGACGGCATGGTCTGCATGGGCAGCTACCGCAACGGGCGCCTGGTGGCGCGCGCGGTGCTGCCGCCGGAGGCATGGGGCCAGATCCACGATTACGGGATCTTCGACGAGCCGGTCCAGGTCGTTCTGGTGGCACGCACGGCGCCCCCGGGCCTCCAGTGCCAACTGTACGCGATGGTCCCGCTGCCCGACGAGGAGGACGAGGAGGACGAGCCGTGGAGCGCGAGCGTGCCCGGGTCATCCTACGAGTCGGTGGTGGAAGAGGATGAGGATGAGCCGGACGAGGACCCCGCCGTGGCGCCGATCCCGCTGGGCAATATCGTCCGCTACGAGCGTGACCGGGTCCACCCCGAGAGCCTGCCGCTCGAGGCGGTGGACGTGCTGCGCAGAATCATCGAGGGTGAGACGTCGGAAGTGGTGGATCGGGCGCTGGCGGATCTGTTGGGGCTGGAAGGCGGTGAGAACTGAGCGGGCTCACCTCCTCAAACGAACATCCCCACCCGAAATCTCCAGATCTTCCCGAGCAGCTCATCCAGGAATCCCCGGGCGCTGAACGCCTCGACCGCCGAGGCGGTGCACGTCGAGTTCACCCCCCACAACGCCGCCCGCTTCAGCTCGCCCTCGAAGTCCGCCTGAACGAAGACCTCCTCCTCGCGGCTGTAGACCGTGGCGAGGAAGCCGCTGAATTCCTGGGCAACCCCGTTCACGCCCGGCCCCCCGATCGCGATCGTCGGGTTCAGGTGGAACAGCCGGTTCTCCAGGTACCATACGTCGCCCACCACCACCGCGCGGCGGTAGGCGTGCCCCGCCCCGCGGCGGTCGATTTCGGACTTGAGCAGGTCGGCCAGCGGCCGGTCTCGCTCCTCGGCGGTGGCGGACGAGCCGGTCACCAGCACGACCGTCTCCTCGGTGTCCACGAGCTTCATCGTGATGCCGTCCTCTCCGCGATCATGGGGTGGCCGGCTCCTCGGGCGGCGGGGCCGTGCGCTGGTTCCGCTCGAACTCGCGCTCCCGCTCCTTGCGAAGCCGCATCTCCCGAATCATCGTCTTGAACTCCTCGAGATTCTCCGCCCGTTGGGCCGCGTACTGCAGATCCGCTCGCATGTCCATGAGATGGTTGTACGCGCGGTTCTGATCGATGTTCCCGCCGCCGATCGGCAGCAAGGCCAGGACGGCCGCGGGGATCTTGAGGCCGGCAATGTAAATGCTCTTCGAGTCGATGCCGAATTTCTTGCCCGCCACCTCGGTCGTCCAGCTCGGCAGCGTCTGCCCCCGCGACGACGGTTCGTTGGCGATCGAGTCGAGGTACGCCTGCACGATCGCGGTCACGGCGCTGTCCACCAGCTGCACGTGGTCCCGGCTGAGCCGCTGGGCCAACTCCTTGGGCGGCAGCGGAAGCGGGCGGACCCACAGCCGGCCGTTGGCGAGCCCCGGCCCGATGCGGCCGATGGAGGGGCGGGGGCGCGACGCGGGTGCCCCGCCGGTGTCGACCGGCGCCGGCTCCGGCCGGGGCTCCGGCAACGCGGTGATCGTCCGCGGCGGCGGGCGAAGCGCCGGGCGCGCCGAGCGCCTGGTGGAGGTCCCGGTCGGCGTGCGACCGGGCGCGGCTGGCGTGCGGTACGGCATCGGCACGGCGGCCGGTCCTTCGGCGGGAGGCAGCAGCAGGAGAATGGCGGAGCTCCGGTGCGGGGGTGCGGGCCGAGGAGCTTCGAGGAAGCCGAACAGCAGGAGGCCGTGCACGGCAAGACTGGCCAGGATCGCGATCCATGGCCAGGGCCGCCTGGGCGGCAGCCCGAGCTCAGCGAGTGGGCGCAAGCTCCCCTCGACGCATGGCGCCGAGCGTCTGGCCGAGCCGGACCGCTGCGAGCCGCAGGCGATCGGCACCGACGGTGAGCGCGATTCGGAAAAACCCTTCGCCCGCGGGACCGAACCCGCTGCCCGGCAGCACGACGACGCCCGTTTCCTCCAGCGCACGCTTCGCGAACGCCGCCGACAGGACACCCGCCGGCAGCGCGATCCAGAGATACATCGCGGCCTTCGGCGCCTCGAGCGAGAACCCGGCCTCACGCAGCGCGGCCACCGCGGCATCGCGGCGCCGTTCGAGCTCCGTCCGGATCGGCGCCACCAGCGCTTCGGCCTGGTCGAGCGCCGCGGCCCCCGCCTTCTGCACCGCCAGGAACGGCCCGGTATCGACGTATGACTTGACCCGGGTCAGGGCGCTGATCAGCTCGGGACGTCCCACGGCGAATCCGAGCCGCCAGCCGGTCATCGAGAAGCTCTTGGAGAGCGAGAAGAATTCGATCGCCACCTCGCGGGCCCCGGCGATCTCGAAGATGCTGGGCGCGCGATAGCCGTCGAACGTGAGATCGCAATAGGCGTTGTCGTAGGCGAGGAGCATGCCGTGCCGCCGGCAGATTGCGACCGTGCGCTCGAGATACTCCGGAGTGGCGACCGCCGCCGTAGGATTGTTTGGGTAGTTGACGAACACCAGCTTGGCCCGGCGCAGCACGGCCTCGGGCACCCGCTCGAGCTCCAGCAGGAAATCCTGCTCCGGCCGCAGCGGCGCGATGTACGGCTCCGCGCCCGCCAGGATCGAGCCGCCCGCATAGGCCTGGTAGCCCGGCTCGGGGACGATGGTGGCATCGCCCGGGTTCACCACCGCCAGGGGCAGGTGAGACAGCCCTTCCTTGCTGCCGATGAGCGGCAGCGTCTCGGTGAACGGATCGAAGCGGAGACCAAACCGCCGTTCCACCCAACGCGAAGCCGCCTGCCGGAACGCCGGCAGCCCCTGCTGGAAGCCGTACTTGCTGTAGGCCGGATCGCGCAACGCCTCGGTCATCGCCGCGACGGCCGCGTCCGGCGGCGGCGCGTCATTGTCGCCCGCGCCGAGGTCGATGACGTCCACCCCCGCCTCGAGGAGCCGGCGCTTGAGCGTCGGGATCTCGGCGAGCGGGTAGCCGGGGAGCGCGTGAAGACGCTGGCTGAATTCGATCATCGGGCGGTGCCGTCGCGAACGGGGTTGGAGAGGACGCCGACGCCGGGGATCTCGACCTCGACGACGTCGCCGTGGTGGAGGGGGCCGACACCGGCCGGCGTGCCGGTGGCGATCAGATCGCCCGGCTCCAGGGTCATGATGCCGCTGATGAACGCCACCAGCGCCGGAATGGAGAAATGCATGTCCGTGGCCGGCGCGCGCTGGCGCTCCGCGCCGTTGACCCGGCAGATCACCTCGAGCGCCCGCCAGTCCAGGCCGTTCCGCACCGCGGGGCCGACCGGACAGAACGTGTCGAACCCCTTGGCGCGGCCCCACTGGCCATCCGTCTTCTGGAGGTCGCGGCAGGTGACGTCGTTCACGCACACGTAACCTTTGATTCCCCGCTCCGCCTGCGCCTCGTCCACGCGCTGCAGCCGCGAGCCGATGACCACGCCGATCTCGGCCTCGTACTCGACCTGGCGCGACACGCCGGGGAGCATGATCGGCTCGCCGGGGCCGATGAGCGCGCTGGGCGGCTTGAGGAAGAGCATCGGAACCGGGGGAACCTCATTGCCCAGCTCCTTCGCGTGGGCCAGGTAGTTCCGCCCGACGCAGACGATCTTCGACGGACGCACCACGTTCACGCGACCGCCCCGATGCCGTGCCGGGCGAAGAAGTCCTCGCACCTGGTACGGACCTGCGCCCAGCTCCCGATGATCCGCTCGGCGCGCGGCAGGCCCCCGAGGAGCAGCGGCCCATAGCGCTTGGTGACCACCCGGCTGTCGAGCAGCACCACGACGCCCATGTCCTGCCGGCTCCGGATCAGGCGGCCGAAGCCCTGCTTGAGCTTGAGCGCGGCGTGGGGCAGGAGATAGTTCATGAACCCGTCCTGCCCCTCTTCCGCCAGCCGCTCGAGCCGCGCCGCCGTGAGCGGCTCGCTGGGCACCTTGAAAGGTAGCTTGTTGAGCACCAGCGTGCGGAGCGCGCGGCCGGGCACATCGACCCCTTCCCAGAACGAATCCGTGCCGAGCAGGATGGCGTTCTCCGCCTCGCGGAACCGCCGGAGAAGGACGTCGCGCGGCCCCTCTCCCTGCACCAGGATGGGCCAGCGGCTGCCGAGCACCGCCCGCACCTCGTGTGCCGCCTTGCGCAGTGCCGCGTGGCTGGTGAAGAGCACGAACATCCCGCCGTCCGACGCGTAGGCCAGGTCGGTGACGACTTGCACCACCGCGGTGGCGTGGGCGTGCTCGTCCTCGCGCGGCTCGGGCATGTCGTTGGGGATGCCGAACACGCACTGCGAGGGATAGTCGAACGGCGACGCGAAGGCCTCGCGCACCGTGACCGGGGAGTCCTCGCCCGCCAGGCCGAGGCGCGACTCCAGGAAGCCGAACTCCCCGCCCGCGGCGAGCGTGGCGCTCGTGAGCACCACGGTGTCGAGCCGGTCGAACAGGAGCGCCCGGAGCACGGGCGCGAGGTCGAGCGGCACCGCCGAGAGGCTCACCTGCTGCCCGCGCTGGCTCCGCTCCATCCAACGCACGGTCGGTGCTCCGGCCCCGTTCGCCCGGGCGCCGGGCCGGAGCGTGCGGTTGAGGCCGTCCGAGACGCTGTCCAGCCGGCGCATGACCGCGCGCAGCTCCTGGAGAATGGCGCCCCGGCGTTCGGTCTCCTCGGACTCCGCCAGCCGGTCGGCGATGGTCTCGACGGTCTCCCGCAGCGAGCGGAACGCCCCGAGCGTGGCGTCGAGCTCGAAGCCGAGCCCCTGGTCCCAGATCTCGTCGGTCGCGAAGTCGTCCGCCAGCCGGAGCTGCCCCGCCGGCAATCCGTCGAGCCGCTGGTACAGCCGGAGGAACATCGCCTCGCCGGCGCGGCGCGCGTCGGCCAGCGCCGGCAGCAGCCGCTGCTTGAGCAGATCCAGACTGGCCCGGCTCAGCAGATCGCTCCGGCCCATCAGCTCGTGCGCCAGCGTCGGCGCCAGCCCGCGGCCGTTCCGCTCGAACCGCGCGAGCAGGCGGCGCACCGCCCGGCTGCTCACCTGGGTGCCGAGGTGGGCGGCCGCGACGTCCTCGAGATGGTGCGCCTCGTCCAGGACGAGCCGCCGGTAGGGCGGCAGCACCGCCGCTTCCTCCCAGTTGTCCTGCGCCTGGCGCACCGAGAGGTCGGCGGCGAGCAGGTGGTGGTTGACCACCACCACGTCCGCCTCGGCGGCGCGCCGCCGGGCCCGGAACAGGAAGCACTTGTCGAAGTGCGTGCACTTGAGGCGGGTGCAGAGGTCGGCCTCGGCGCTCACCTCGTCCCACACCTCGCCCGACGGCGTGACCGGGAGATCGCTGAGCGTACCGTCGGCGGTGTGCCCCGCCCACTCGGCGATGCCGACCAGCTCGTCGAGCTTCTCCTGCTCCAGCAGCGTCCGCTGGGACGCCACCGCCTGGTGCATGCGCGACAGGCAGAGATAGTTCCGCCAACCCTTGAGCAGCGCGAACGTCGGCTTGTAATCGGCGGTCTGGAGGGCGCGCCGGAGCAGCGGCAGGTCCTTGCCGACCAGCTGTTCCTGGAGATTGATCGTGTTGGTGCTGACGACCGTGCGCTCGCCGTTGACGCGCGCCCAGTGGAGCGCGGGCACCAGGTAGGCGAACGACTTCCCCACCCCGGTGCCCGCCTCCAGCAGCTGCACCCCGCCGTCGTTGTAGCCGTCCGCGACGTAGGCGGCCATGTCGCGCTGGCTGCGCCGGTCCTCGAACTGGCCGAGCTGCCCGGCAACGGGCCCGCGCTCGCCGAGCGTGGCGATCACTTCGAAGGGGTCGATCCGGAGCACCGGCCGATCGTGCGGCACCTCCACCACCACGTAGAGGGCGGTGGCCCCGTTGTCCACGATCCCGAAGCCGATACCGGCGTCGTGCAGACGGGCGGCCACGTCGAGGTCGGCTCCGGAGGGGTCGAGCCGGCCGCTCGGGTGGTTGTGCAGCAGCATTTCGCCGCGGACGGCTATGCCGGGGAGCGCGAGCACCATGTCCACCGTGCCGCGCGCCACCGCGCGCGCGGCGGTCACGACGCCGTCCCGGTCCACCTGGGCGACGAACGACACCTCGCGGCCGCCGGCGTCGGCGATCTCGCCGGCCAGGAAGGCCCGGACGCCGGGGGCGATGCGTTCGGAGGGGGCTGCGCTCACGGTCGATGATCCTTGATCGTGCAGGTTACGGAGTCACCCTGAGCGAAGCGTCTCCAACATAATACCATTCAGGTCTTCAGCTCCTTCTTCTTGGCCGCCGGAAACAGCACGTTGTTGAGGATGAGCCGGTACCCCGGCGAGTGCGGGTGCAGCGACAGATCGGTGGGCACGTCTCCGATCTGGTGCTGCGGGTCCTCCGGATCGTGACCGCCGAAGAAGGTCCACGTCCCCTGCCCATGCTCTCCATGGATGTACTTGACCCATGGCGCCCCGGGCTCGTCCGCCAGCACCGTGACGCTCGGCTTGAGCCGCTTCCGGGTGAACGAGGTGGTGAGTCCGTAGAAGTCGGGGATGACCTGCCGGTGATTCTGCACCAGCATCGTCGCGACCGGGTCGATCTTGGCGCTGAAGTTGAACAGGGTGAACGAGCCGAGCGGCTGGCGCCGCTCCGGCGAGTTGACCTGGTGGCCGTCGATGTCGGAGTAGACCGGAATCGTCGGGCTCAACTCGAGTTCGGCGTTCTGGAAGGCCAGGGCCTCGTCCCATCGCATCCGGGCCGAGGCATCGGCGTCCATCGGCGTGCCATCGGCGTAGGCGGCGGCGATGTCCACCTTGTCCGCGGCGAGCGCGAGGTCGAGGGTTTCCGTGGCCGTGCACATGGCGAAGAGAAACCCGCCCCGCCGCACGAACTCGGAAATCGCCACGGCCACCGCGCGCTTTTCCGCCGGCACCGACGGATACCCCAGCTGGCGCGCCATCCCGCGGTTCCGGTCCACCATGTCCACCAGCCAGGAGGCGCCGGCGTAGTTCAGGAAGAACTTCGAATACTGGCCGGTGAAGTCCTCGTGGTGGAGGTGCAGCCAGTCGTAGGACCTGAGCTTCGCGCCGAGCACCTCGGGATCCCAGACCTTCTCGAACCTGATCCCCGCATAATTGAGCGCCATCGTGACGGCATCGTCCCATGGTGCGGCGTTCGGCGGCGCGTAGACAGCCACCTTCGGCGCCTTCTCGAGCGGCACCGCGTCCATGTTGCCGCCCTGAACCTCGCCCCGGAGCTGCACGAGCTGACCGTCGTCGAGCGGCTCGGTCGTCACACCGTTGAGCGCCGCATCGCGCGCGGTGGCGCCGTCGGCCGGGAGGAGGAACGAACCGTTGCGGTAGTTGAGGAACCACTCCCCCCGGCCACCCCGCTCGAGCAGGCGGAACGCCAGGCCATACGCTTTCAGGTGATCGGCCTGCGTGTCGTCCATCGGGACGAGGAGCCAGGGAGCCGCCGACGGAAGGCGAAGCCGCGACAGCACGGGCGAGAGCGCTGGCGAAAGCGCCAGCAGCCCGGCACCGCCCCGCGCCAGGAAGTCGCGCCGCTTCATGTTCGCGGCACCGCGCCGCGCGCCTCGTCCAGCCGCCGGCGGGCCTGAGGGACGAGCGCGCTCCCGGGGTAGGTGAGGATCAGGTGCTCGAGCTGCGCCACGGCCTCCGCCGCCCGTTTCTGGTCGAGCAGCACCTCGGCCAGGGCGAGCTCGGCCGCGGGCGCCGTCCCCGGGGCGTCGGGCACCGCGGCGGCCCGGAGCAGCCGCTCCGCGTCGCCCGGTCTGGCCGATGCCGCGGCGAGCCGGCCCGCCAGCAGCCGCACCTCGGCCGCGCCCCGAGCGGGCGGCAGCGCGCGGGCCACCCGATCGAGCCCCGCGATCGCCCGGGCGGTGTCGCCCTGGGCCAATTGCAGCAGCGCCCGCCCCAGCTCCGGAAGGGTGTCCGCCTCGATCGGCTGCAACAGCGCCAGCAGTGCGGTGCGTTCGGTGGCCTCGTCCCGGTCTCCCGCGAAGGGCCCGGCTGCCGTGAACCGCTCGGCGGCTCCCGCGAGATCGCCCTGGTAGAGTCGGATCCGGCCGGCCAGCGCGAGCCCGTCCACGGTACTGTCGGCCCCAAGCAGGGAATCCGCGCGCGTGAGGTCGCCGGCGTGGAGGTAGCCGAGCACGAGGCGGCGGCGCAGCCCGGCATACTCGTCGCCGGCCATTGCACTCCGGTGCTCGGCGAGCCGGCGCGCCGCCTCGTCCAGCTTGCCCTCGCCGATCAGCACCTGCACGAGCGTGGACGAGGCGCCGGCGGAGACGGCCGGCGGCGCCCCCCGGTCGTCGGCGATCCCGACGAGCATCCGGCGGGCGGCCTCTCGCTCGCCGGCCTGGGTATATGCCCGCGCCGCCTCGAGCCGGAAGCGCGCCTGCTGCGACTGGGGGCTGCGCTCGGCGATGAGCTCCAGGGCGCGCCCCTGGGCCGCGCGCGCATCGCGCCCGCGCTGGGTGCGCAGCTGATCGAGGAGGCCGTGCAGTGCCTCGACCGCGGCGGGGCGCTGGTCCGGCAACGCCACCTCCAGCGCGTTCAGCCCGCCGAGTGGGTCGCCCCAGCGGGTGCGGAGATCGGCTTCCAGCCGCGTGGCCGGGAGGTCGCGCTCGTGCCCGAGCTGCTCCAGCAGGTCATGGCGCAGCGAGTCCGGCGCCTGAGCGAGCGTGCTTGCCGCGGTGCCTCGATACCCGGGCAAGCTGCGCACGGCGGCGAGCCATTCCCGCAGTGCGGCACGGTAGTTCCCGTCGGCCACGGCCACCTGCGCCAGCTCGGCGGCCAGCGCGTCGGGACGGTGCAACTGTTCCCGCCCGCGGAGATACGCGGCGGTCGCGCCGGGCCGGTCTCGGCGGCCAAGCGCGGCGGCGCCCCATTCCCGGTACGGCGCCTCGTCGCCGGGGTCCGCCGCCGCCCAGCGCTCGGCCACCGCGCGCATGCTGTCGGGCTCGTCGTCCGCGGCCCACGCCCGCAGGGCCACGCCGTACACCGCCGCGCCCGGCGGCCCGGCCGCGAGCGCCGCGCGTACCTCCGGCAGGATGTCGGCGGACCGGTCGAGCGGCAGCAGGGCGCGCTCCAGCCCGAGCAGTGCCGCCGCGTTGGTCGGCCGGGAGGCGAGCACGGCCCGATAGGCCTCGGCTGCCGCGGCGTAGCTGCCCCGCCGCTCCAGCTCGAACGCCCGGGACATCCCCGGGTCCTGCGCATGAAGCGCACCGGGCGCGAGCCCCGCGAGGAGCAGCGCCAGCGCCGCGGTCCGCGCTCTCACCGCGCCTCCGGCTCGGAGAGCCGGCGGAAGTAGTCCACCACCAGCCGGCGCTCCTCGGGCGAGAGCTGCTGCAGCTCTTCCCAGGTGGGCACGCGCAGGCGGTCGTCGTCGCCGAGCAGTCTGGCACGCAGCGCCGGCGGCAGGTGCACGCTGTCCTCGATGCCGGGAGTGCTCTGCCGCTCCTTGCGCTCGTCCTCCTCCCTTCCCTGAAGCGTGCGGCCCGCATCGAGCATGCGGCGGAACAGCCGCTCCTGGCGCTCCACGATCCGGCGATCGATTCTTCCGGCTTCCATCCGCTTCGCGAGGTCCTCCGCCTCCTCGGCCATCTCGCCCGCCCCCGGCAGGTTCCCGCCGCCCCGCAACTTCTGGAGCTCCTCGGCGAGCGCCTGTTGCCGGGCACCCAGCTGGCGGAGCTGCTCGCGGATGGCGCCGTTGCCCGCCATCGGAAGCAGGCCGGCGCCCTGGCGCCCCAGCCCGCCCTGCTGCTTGGCCAACTGCGCCATGCGCTCGAGCGCTTCCGCCAGCCCCGAGCCCGAGGCGGAGCCCGACACGTCCCCACGTGCCCGCACGAGCTGGTAGGCGGTGGCGTTGAGCGCGTCCACCGCCCCGCCGGCCTGCTCGGCGCCCTCGCGGGTGTTGGGGATGGCGCTCGCAATCGCCTCGCGAGTCCGCTGCATCTGGCGCTGGGCCGCGCCCAGTGCGGTGCCGATCCCCGGAGATACCAGCGCATTTTTTCCGGCCGTCTTGCGCATCTGGTCGAGCAGTCGCTGCACGCCTTCCTCGATGGCACCCTGCTCCGCCCTGAGACCGCTCCCGGCGTCGCCGCCGCTCTGAAGCTGTTCCTGCACGGCGAGCTGGCGCTCGGCGAGCCGGCTGGTCTCCGCGAGCGCCTGATCGATGGCGGTGACGACCTCCTGCCGCCACTCCTGCTGCATCCCCTCACGCTCCTGCTGCAGCCGCTCGCCCAGGGGTGCCAGCGACTGTTCGGCCTGCTCCCCCTGCTGCCTGGCCTGCGGCCGCTGTCCCCGCTCGCTCGCGCTGGCTGCCTGCCGCATCTGCCTCCCGGCCCGCCCGGCCTGCTCGCCGGCGGCATCGAGCCGCGCCTGGCGTCCCGAGTCGCCCACCGCCTTGCCAAGCCGGTCGAGCGCGGCCGCGAGCGAGTCGGCCCGCTCCGCGAGCTGACGCTCCGCCTGAGCCGAGTGAGAGGAGTCCGCGCGCTCGACGTGGCGATTCCATTCATGCTGCTCCTGCGCCAGCTCCCTGGACTCCCTGCCCAGGTTGGCCAGGTCGCCCTCCAGCGCGGCGCGGCGGAAGAGCTCGCGACTCCGCTCCAGCGCCTCGCGCACTTCCTGCTGCTTTTCGGCCAACTGCTGCAGGGCCTCCTGGGTCCGTTCGGCATCGAGCTGCTTGAGCGCCTGCTGCAGCTCCTGCAGCCGGGCGCGCAGCTCGGGGGAAAGCGCGCGGTCCAGCTCCCGCCCGATCTCGGCGAGCTGCCGTTGCCAGGCGGTGTCGCCCAGGCCCGCCGCCTCGGCGCTCTTCCGGAGCGCCTCGAGCGACTGTTTCAGCCCCTCCGCCTGTTGCATCAGCGCCTGCTGCGACTGGGCTACCGCCTCGGCCCGCTTGGCGTCCTGGAACGGCAGCGACCGGGCGTCCCTCTGGCCGCGAGCGTCCGAGGAGCGGAGGCGTTCGCGTGAGAGGTCGTCGGTCTGCCGCTCCAGCTCCCGGCTGGCGGCGGTCACCGAGTCGAGCCGGCTGCCGACAGCCTCGGTCGCAAGCCGCTCCGCCGCGCGCACCTCGCTCATCGTCGGCAGCCGGAGGACATACTCCCGCGAGCGACCGATCTGGCGCCGCGGCGTGTTGTCGGCGGCCACGGCGGAATAGCGCACCGTATCGCCCGGAAGCAGGCCGCGGCGGGTGAGGTCGAGCGTGTGCGTGAGGATGGCGCGGTCGGGGGTGCCCGAGGGGAGCTCGACGACGTCCCGCCGCGCGGAGTCCACCAGGCCGAGCCGGCTGATGCGTCGGCTCTCGATGGCGACACTCGTGATGCCGTGGTCGTCCCGGACGTCGAGCACCAGCGGAACCTGGAGACTGATCGGCGCGAGAGTGTCCGCACCGGGCACCGGCACGTCCACCCGGGGCGCGCTGTCGGCGACGAGACGGATCGGCAGCCTCACCGTGTCCGAGGTAAGCGGCACGCCGCCCGCGGTGGCCAGGGCCAGGCGGTATTCCCCCGAGGCAACCGGGACGAAGCTGCCGCTGAAGTGACCCGCCTTCACCTGGAGCGTGGCCGTGCGCGTTCCGGCGGCCCAGGCGGCGCTGGCCAGGGGCGCGGTGGCCGCGCCGCGGGTCTCCAGGCGCGTCCCGGCCGGAAGCAGGAGCGTGTCGCCGCCGGTCGGCACCGGCTCGGCTTCGAGGCCCAGGTAGGCGGGGTAATGGGCGGTGACGCTGAGCGTCCCGAGGAAGACGGGCAGGCGCACCCGGACGAGCACGGTGTCCGACGAGCGGCTCCCGCTGGTGAGGCGGGCGGAGAGGTCGCTCTGGAGTGGTCCGGTCGTCACTGTCGCCCGACCGAGGGAGTCGAGGCGGACGGGACGGGGGCGCCATCCCTCGCCGGGCGCGCGCAGCCACAGCGTTGCGTTCCGACGGCCGAACGCCTCGAGCGCCAGTTCCGTGGAGTCGCCGCGATCAACCACCGCTTGCGCGGGCCGCAGGCGCAGCGGCGCCAGCGTGGCCGCCCAGGCGCGGCGGGGGTGCCAGAGTGCGGCCGCGGGCCCGTGCACCGGCCCGGCCGAGCCGAAGGCCGCCACACCGGCAACGAGCACTCCCAGGCCGGCCAGGCCGAGGGCGCGCACCGGCCGGGCCAGCGGTGCGGCGGCCGCGGGACCGCGGCTGGCCACGGCGTCCGCCTGCACCCGGTCGGCCAGCGCCAGCAGCACGTCGCTCGTGCCGGCGGCGGATCGGTCGAGCAGGGTGGTCAACGCGCCCCTGCGCCAGGCCCCGAGTTCCTCGAGCCGGCCGGCGATCCCGCCGGCCGACAGCCGCCCCCGCAGGCTCCACGCGCCGTACGCCGCGCCGGCCAGCAGCGCGGTCACGGCGCCCCAGGCCGCGAGGACCCAATAGGGCGCCTCCAGCCAGCCGATCCGCACGGCCCAGGCGGCGGCGCCCAGCACGAGCGCGCCACCGCCGAGCGCCAGCGCAACCCAGCCCGCCGCGGCGCGAGCCCGCAGCGGCCGCGCGAGGCGCCGGAGGGCGAGCTCGGTGGCCGGCGACGTCACCCCCCGTACCCCACGGCGTAGGCGAAGAGATTCACACCCATGCGGAGCGCCGCCTCGTGCTTGGCCGGCGGATCATGATGCACCTCGAAATCCTCCCACCCGTCCCCGAGGTCGGACTGGTAGGAGTAGTACACGGCGAGGCGGCCGTCGAGAAAGATGCCGAATCCCTGCGCCGGCTTGCCGTCGTGCTGGTGGATCTTGGGAATCCCCTTGGGGAAGTCGAATACCAGGTGATACACCGGGTGGTCCAGCGGGACCTCGACCAGGGGATGGTCGGGGAAGAGTCGCGCCAGCTCTCGGCGGATCGACGCGTCCATCCCGTAGTTGTCGTCCGCATGGAGGAACCCGCCCTGCAGGAGATAGCGGCGCAGCGTCGCCAGGTCCCGGTCGCTCCAGTGCACGTTGCCGTGCCCGGTCATGTAGATGTAGGGCACGTTCCAGAGCTCGTCGTCATCGAGCGTGACGACCTTTTCCTCCGCGGTGACCCGCAGTCCGGTGCGGGTCCGGATGGCGGTGAGGAGGTTCGGCAGGCTCGAGGGGTTGGCGTACCAGTCCCCGCCGCCGTCGTAGTGCAGGCGGCCGATGGTCATGACCGCGCCGGCGTCGCCGGGGGGCGGCGGGGCGGCGGCGGCGGTCGCGACCAGCAGCACGAGCGCGAGCGCGCGCAGTCTCATCACGGCAGCTCCATCACCAGCCGGTAGGCATCGTTCCGCGACAGGCCCAGGCTCTGGCTCAACCGGCGCACCACCTCCCGGCGAGTAAGACCTTCCGCGAGGAGTAGAGCGGCCTGCTGCACGGCATCCTCGGTGCGGTCCGGCGGCTCGGGCGGCGTGCCGGTTCCCTCGAGCACGATGGTGAGCTCCCCGCGCGGCGGATGCTCCGAATAATAGCCCGCAAGCTCCTCGAGCGTCCCCGCACGGAACTCCTCGTGGAGCTTGGTCAGTTCCCGCGCCACCACGGCGCGCCGTCCGGGTCCCGCCGCCCGGGTCAGATCCGCCAGCAGGTCTGCCAGCCGGGGCGGCGCCTCGAAGAACACGACGCTCGATTCCTCCGCAGCCGCACGTGCGAGCAGTCGGGTCCGCTCGCCGCCCTTGCGCGGGATGAAGCCGAGAAACAGGTAACGGTCGCCGCCGAGGCCCGCGGCCGAGAGCGCGGTCGCGACCGCCGAGGGGCCGGGGATGGGCACGACCGCGACGCCGGCCTCGCGCGCCGCCGCCACGAGGTCGGCGCCAGGGTCGCTCACCGCGGGTGTGCCCGCGTCGGAGACGAGGGCGACGTCGCGCCCCTCCGCCAGTATCCCGAGCAGCTTTTCGAGCCGCCGGCCGTCCGAGTGTGCGTGGTAGCTGAGAAGCCTGGGCGCGGCCCCGAGATGGGAGAGCAGACCACGGGTCCGGCGAGTGTCCTCCGCCGCCACCACCGGCACGGTCCGGAGCAGCTCCGCCGCGCGCGGCGAGAGGTCGCCCAGGTTCCCCAGCGGGGTCGCGACGACGTAGAGGGTGCCGGGCATGGAGAAAGGTAGGACGGAAAGACGGAAAGACGGAAGGACGAAAGGGCCGCACCTTCCGTCTTTCCGTCTTTCCGTCCTTCCGTCTATGCCAGGTGCTGCTTGATCTTCCCCTCCAGCGTCGCCTTCGGCACCGCGCCGATCACGGTATCGACGTGCTGGCCGTTCTTGAAGAAGAGGATGCTCGGGATCGAGCGGACGTTGAAGCGCATTGCGGTGCGCTGGTTGGCGTCGACATCCACCTTGGCGACCTTGGCGCGACCGGCGTACTCACCGGCGAGCTGTTCGAGCACGGGGGCCACGATCTGGCACGGGCCGCACCACGTCGCCCAGAAGTCGACCAGCACGAGTCCATCGGCCTGCTCGATCTCGCTGGCGAACGAGGCATCGGTGACGTGGACAGTCGGGGCATTCGTCGCGGCCATGATAATATTCTCCCTGTGGTGTGTTGCCATCTCGTCCAATTCGACGGAGGGAACGCGTGGCTGATCGTCCCCGCATCGCGCATGTCGGCATTGCCGTGCCGGACCTCGAGGCCGCGCTCGCCTTCTACCGGGACGTGCTCGGCCTCGCGCCGCCTCCTCCGGAGCAGGCGGACGGCGCCACCATCGTGTCGCTGCCGTTCGGCGAGTCCGACGTCGAGCTGCTCGCGCCGCTCGCGCCCGACGGGCCCATCGCCCGGTTCCTCGCGCGCCGCGGCCCCGGCATCCATCACGTCTGCTATCGCGTGCCGGACCTCGACGCCGCGCTGGCCGCCTGCCGACGTGCGGGGTATCGCCTCATCGACGAAGTGCCGCGCGTCGGGGCCGGCGGGCGCCGGGTCGCCTTCGTGCATCCGAAGGCGACCGCCGGCATCCTGCTCGAGCTCACGGAATAAGATAACAGGAGGTGCGGGGCGGCCGGTTCCCGCGTCAGCGCGTGCTGTCGGGCGAGGCGTCCTGCGCCGACGGATTACACGGCCGCGCCGGATTCCCGGCAGCGGTGAGGTCGATCTGCTGGATGATCCAGCTCTGGTCGGCGAGCTGGACGAGGCCGAACGGCACGGTCCAGGTGCAGGCCTGACGCCGGAGCTCCACCTGCAGCATGTGACGGCCTTCGGAGCCGTCGGGAGTATCGGACAGGATGCGCGAATCGTCGTGATTCAGGTAGGTCTGCATGATCACGATCCGCCGCTCGTAGTCGGCCGGCTGCCGGGTCCGCGCCGCCGGCCCCTTGGCGGTCCCCCACAGCATGGCCATCTTGTCGAGGTTGCTGTCCGCCACCGCGCGCATGAACTCCTGGACCGCCGTGGCTGGCGTGTTGGCCGGACGCACCGCTCCGGCACCAGCCCCACCGCCGCATGCGGCCAGGAGCACGAGCGCCGCGTACCACCGTCGCTTGATCACGAGTATCCCGTTGGGCGAGTGACAGCGTGCGAAACTAACCGGCCGTGGAGCCCCGAGCAATGATGCCGGAATGACACCGCCGCGACTCTATGTCAACATCGACCACGTCGCGACCGTCCGGGAGGCCCGCCGCACCGATGAGCCCGACCCGCTCGCGGCGGCGCGGCTGTGCGAGGCCGCGGGCGCCGACGGCATCACGGTGCACCTGCGCGAGGACCGGCGCCACATCCAGGACGCGGACGTCGAGCGGCTGGCGCCCGCGGTGCGCGTGCTCAATCTCGAGCTCGCGACCAGCCCCGACGTCCTGGCGGTCGCCTGCCGGCTCCGGCCCTACCAGGCCACCCTCGTGCCCGAGCGCCGCGAGGAGGTCACCACCGAGGGTGGGCTCGACCTGAGCCGGCCCAGTCCCCGGCTGCGCGAGACGATCCGCCGGCTGGAGGAGGCCGGCGCGCGGGTGAGCCTGTTCATCGACCCCGACCCGTCGGCACTCGACGCGGCCAAGGACCTGGGTGTTCCCGCGATCGAGCTGCACACGGGCCGCTATGCCAATGGCTGGCGCGAGAGCGACGCGCCGCTCGACGAGCTCCGGCGGGCCGCCCGCCACGCGGCGGACATGGGCCTGTTCGTGCATGCCGGCCACGGGCTTACCTATCGGAACGTCGTGCCCGTCGCGGCCATCCCCGAGGTCGAGGAGCTGAACATCGGCCACAGCATCGTGAGCCGGGCGGTGATGGTGGGAATGCGCGGCGCGGTGGAGGAGATGCTCCACTTGGTGCGGGGCGCGGGGCGCTGATAGCTTACATGATCCCATGACCAATCCCCTGGCCGCGGCGGACTTCTTCGCCCTCGAAGCGGGCGAGTGCCTCGATCGCCTCGAGTCGCTGGCCGGCCGGCCGGACGAGCCGGCCGCCGAGGAGCTCCTGCGGACCGCCCGGGTGCTGCGCGGATCCGCGCTGATGGCGGGTCAGCAGCCGATCGCCCGGGCGGCCGCGGGGCTGGAAGGCGTGGCGCGAGCCTACCGTGACGGCCGCCGCCCGTGGGATGCGGCCACCCGCGAGCAGGTGACCCAGGCGGTCGAGGAGTTCCGGCTGCTCGTGCGCCGGGTGCGCGAATGGAGCGAGGCGGACACGGCCCGGAGCGTGCGTCTGGGCCTGAGCCTCGAATCACTCGCCGGCCGGACCGCCGACGCCATGCCGCGGCGCGACGAGCACGGCGAGCTCCACACCGGGGTCCGGGCTTTCGTGGCGCGCGAGGGCGCGCTCATCGCCAGCGCGCTCGACCGCGCGGCCCGCGCGCTCCGCGCCGCGCCCGCCGACCGCGAGCCGCTCTACACCGTGATCCGCCGCATGCAGTCACTCCGCGGCCTGGCCGAGCTCGGCGAGCTCGTCCCCCTCCCCGAAATCCTCGACGGGATCGAGCTCGCGGTGGGCGACCTCACCCGCCTCTTCGCGCCGCCGCCCGGCGTGGACGAAGTCATGGCGGCGGCGGCGCTGGCGCTCACGCGGATCTCGCGCGACATCGCCGAGCAGGGCCGGCCCGAGCCGGAGTCCGAGGAGGCGCGCCAGTTCACGGAGCTGCTGCTTCGGGCGTTTGCCGTGGAGCGCGACGTGGTGCCGATCGAGTCGCTGTTCTTCACCGGCGATCCCGAGCCGATGACCCCGCCCCTGGCGCAGCCGCAGTTCGCCGCGCCCGCGCCACTCGGCCCGCTCGAGCTCGTGAGCCACGGCGAGCACCTCTGCCAGAGCGCCGACCTCATCGAGCGCTCCCGCTCCGCCATCGAGCGCGACCTCCGGCTCTACCACCTGCTGGGCACGCTGCGCGTGGCGGGCACGGCGGGGCCCGACCCCGTCGCCGGCGCGCTGGTGGTCTTCGCCCGTTCGGCCCGCGAAGCGCTGGCGGCCGGGGTGGCCGCCCGTGCCACCCCGGCGCTGGTGAGTTGCCTCCGCGAAGCCGGCGAGCTGCTTCGTGCGGTAGCCGACGCGGACGACCGCATGCTCATCTCCCGCCGCATCCTCGACGCCGCCTATCGGCTCGACGGCCTGCGCCTGGCCGAGACGACCCCATCTCTCCACGCGGCGGCTCCGGCTCCTGCCGCCGCGCCCGCGCACTCACCCGCGCCGGCGGGCGGGTCCGAGTTGCCGATCGTCCCGATCGCGTCGCTGCTCTACGACGAGCCGTCGCCTGCGGCTGCGGCCGCCCAGCCGGAGCTCCCCATCGTGCCCGTCGAAAGCCTCGGCTACGACGACGAAGCCGGCGAGGTGGTCTCGATCGAATCACTGGCCCCCGGCGGCGGCCTCGAGGCCAGCTTCCGCTCGTACGATTCGCTCAGGCGTGAGCGAGGCACCGTCCCGGCTTCGCTCGAAGCGCTGCTCGGACGCGCAGCACCCTCCCCCGCCGCCGCGGGCGACACGGTGACGGTGGAGATCGGCGTCCTCTGCTACAGCGGCCGGGCCGCGCTCGAGCGGGCGGTGGCGGTGCGGCAGCAGCTTGCCGCCGAACTCTCGCGCGACGGCGGGCTCGAGTCGATCAAGCCGCTCCTGCAGGAGCTCCTCGACCTCGTCCCGCTCGCGCTTGCCGAATCCTGAGCCCGCGGCGCCGAATGGACGGCGGCGGACGCTCTCCGCCGTTCTCGGGGCCGCCATCGCGCTCGTGCTGCTGGTGTGGGCGCTCCGGGGCGTCCACCCGCAGGAGGTCCTGACCCACCTGCGGAACGCGCACGCGGTTCCTCTCGTGGCCGCCGTCGTCCTCGCAACGCTCACCTACCCGATCCGGCTGATCCGCTGGCGCCTGCTCCTCCGCGATACCGGCGGCGGGCCGCTCCCTGCGGCCCCGCTGTGGCACGCCGTGGCGATCGGCTTCATGGCCAACAACATGCTGCCGTTCCGCGCCGGCGAGCTGGTGCGGGTGCTGGCCGCCACCCGGCTCACGGGCGCGCGCTTCAGCAGCACCCTGTCCTCGGTGGCGGTCGAACGGATCTTCGACGGACTGGCGGTGGTGCTGCTGCTCAGCTTCGCGCTGCTCGCGTCGGAGCTTCCACCCGGCGTGGCCGTCGGGGGGGTCCCGGTCCGCCACGCGGCTCAGGTGGCCGGCGCCATGGGGGTGGCTGCGCTCATGGCCGCGGTGCTGGTCGTCGCGTTTCCGCTCGGCGCCGAGCGGCTGGTCCGGCGGGTGCTCCCCGCCGGGGGCCTGACCGAGCGTCTCGTCAATCTGATCGAGGGGTTGCGTCACGGGCTGTCGGTACTGCGCTCGCCCTGGCTGCTGGCCGGCGTCGTGTTCTGGTCGCTGGTGCTCTGGATGACGAACGCCCTGGCCTTCTACGTGGGCTTCACGGCGTTCGACATTCCGGTCGACTATCCAGGGGCGCTCCTGGTGCAGGGTGTCCTCGTCTTCGGCATCACGGTCCAGCTCACCCCCGGCTTCCTGGGGCAGTTCGAGGCCGTGATCGTCGCCGGCCTCGCCCTTTTCGGCGTGGCCAACGACCTCGCCTCGTCGTTCGCCATCGCGTTCCATGCGACCACGTTCGTTCCCATCATCCTGCTCGGCGCCTGGTCGCTCGCGCGCACGCCGGTGGCACTCAGCGATCTGCGCGCGCCCCAGCAGCCATGAGCGCCGACGCCGTCACGGTCTCCGCTCCGGCCAAGCTCAACCTGTTGCTCCGGATACTCGCCCGCGAGCGCGACGGCTATCACACCCTCGAGACGCTCTTCTGCCTGGTGAGCCTGGCGGACACGCTGCGCGCCGAGCGCCGGGCGGAGCGCGGCATCTCGATCGACGTGGACGGTGCGGAGGTGGGACCGCCCGAGGACAACCTGGCCGCGCGCGCGGGCGCGCTGGTACTCGAGGCCACGGGGCATCGCTTCGGCGTGCACCTGACGCTGACCAAGCGGATTCCGGTCCGGGCGGGCCTGGGCGGCGGCTCGAGCGACGCGGCCGCCGCGCTCCACGCCGTCAACGCCCTCGCGAACGGTGCCGTCCCCCGGCACGAGCTGCTCCAGTTCGCGGCGCGCCTCGGGAGCGATGTCCCGTTCTTCGTGACCGGAGCGCCGCTCGCGCTGGCCTGGGGCCGCGGCGAGCGCCTGCTGCGGCTCCCTCCGCTGCCCGCCGCCCCCGCCCTGCTGGTGACGCCGCCTGCCGGCATCGGCACCGCGGACGCCTACGCCTGGGTGGACCAGACGCGACAGACCGCCGCCCGGCGCGGGGCGGTAGCGCTCGACCTCGACGCCCTGTCCCGCTGGGGCGACATCGGCAGGATGGCGGGAAACGACTTCGAGTCGCCCGTGTTCGAGCGCGTCCCCGGGATACGGGCCGCGTTCGAGGCGCTGGCCGGTACACATCCGCTCGTGTGCCGGATGAGCGGCTCGGGCTCGACCCTGTTTGCCGTGTACCGTTCCGCCGGAGACCGGGAGGACGCCCGCCTGATGCTCGGCCGCAAGCACGGGCGGCTCGAGGCGGTGGAGACGCTGGCCGCTCCCATCAGCGCAATTGGATGACTTTGGCCGCCGAGGGCACGCCGTTCCGGTTCAGCACGAACAGCAGGTAGTGGCCCGGCGGCGCGAGATTCGGGCTGGCGGGCGCGGTCACGCTCAGCCCACCGCCGCCGCGGGAGAACTGCAGCTCCATGAATCTCCCGTTCTGGTCGAATGCGTGCGTCACCGAGCCCAGGCGCACCAGGCTCACCTTCGTGATCTGCGCGGCGTACGCGGTCTGGACGTCGAAGGACTGGCCGTAGCCCACCTCGGGGCTCGAGACCCCGTCGATGGTCGGCCGGTTTCCCTTGAACAGGTACGGCGGCGAGAAGATCTCGTGGTTCGTCTGTCGCGGGTAGGCGGTGCCCGCACCCGGCTCACCCGGCGGGGCATTCGCGTCCCCACTCGACCCATGCAGCACCGCGCCATCCGGGAGGAGCAGCGAGACGGCGTGGTAGCCGCGGTCCACCGCGTTGCTCGCGAGCTGCGTCCACTGACCGGTTCCCGGGCTCCAGAGCTCCGCCACATGCACCGCGCTCGCGAGGGTGTTGAACCCGCCCGCGCTCAGGCCACCGGTGACGAGCACGTCGCCGTCGGGCAGCATGGTGGCGTTGAGGTGCCGGCGGGCGTACTGCAGCGAGGCGGTGGAGCGCCACTGCGGATTTGCGTCGTTCAGGTCAATGAGCTCGACCGTGTTGGTCGGCGCGGCGGACGTGGCGTCGTGCGGGTTGTTGGTGCCGGGGTGTCCGCCGCCGCCCGCGTACAGGATCCTTCCGGGCGCGTACATTACCGCGGAGCCGTAGTCCCGGTTGAACTTCCAGACGTGGCTCGGTCCGGCCGTCCAGCCGCCCGCGCCGCCGTTCGCGTTGACGTCGAGCCACCAGGACTGCACCCGCTCGCCGGCGTAGAAGACGAGCCCGTTGGGCGCCACGAAGTCGCGCGGGTAGTAGGGGAACGCCTTGGCCGCGCCGGTGAGCTGGATCCACTGGCTCCCATCCCACAGCTCGGGCACGGCGATGACCGTATCCTGCTTGTCGCGCCCGGCGACCGTCACCGCCCGACCGTCGGGCAGGATGGTCACGGTCGGATACCAGCGGCCGGAGTGCATGTCGGGCAGCTCGCCGCGCGCGCTCCAGCGCTCGGCGAACGGATCGAACGTATGGGTGACCTCCAGTCCCTGATCGTCGTTGAAGTGGCCGCCGGAGACCAGCAGGCGCCCGTCCGGCAGGAACGCGTGGCCCGCGCAGAACAGCATCGTGTCCACCGGGAACTCCTGAAAGCTCCCCGCGCCCGCGGGGTCTCCGTCGGCCGGGGGCGTCCACACCCACGGCTGCCCGGCCCTTCCCCACGCGAGCACCTTGCCCGTGGGCAGCAGATGCATGTGAAGCGGCACGATGTCGGCGCCGTTCGCGCTCCAGTCCACGACGGGTCCCCAGGCGCCGGTGGTGGCGGCCGCGGAGAGCGGCGCCACGGTTACGGGGCCGGAGACGACCTCCCGGGTGCCAGCGGTAAACTCGATCGTCTGGGCGCCGGAGCCGGTCAGGCCCAGGTCTCCAAAGGCAGCCCGGCCGTCGGCGCCGGTCGTCGCGCTGAGGGTGCCTTCGAGGCCGCCGCCGCCCGAGGCCAGCGCGGCCGTCACGGTGACGCCCGGAGCGGGCGCGCCGTTTTCGTCGGCCACGAAGACCACCGGCTGCTGGTCGGGACGAAACACCTCGTGGTCCAGCGCCGAGGAGGGAGGCGTGACCACGAGCGTCATCCCGCTGCCCGCTCCGGCGATGGCCGTGAACTGCACGGGCGACAGGCCCGATACGGCCGCGGACGCGGTTTCCTGCCCGGCGGTCGGCCCCAGCGTCCACTGCACCGAGGCGAGGCCATCGCTCCCGGTGGTGACGCTGGACTGGCTCACACTGCCGCCGTCCGCCGCGCTCCACGTGACGGCGACGCCCTGTAAAGGTCGCCCCTGGCCATCCTTGACCAGTACGACGAGCGGATCGGGCAGGAGCTGGCCGGGCAGGCCGACCTGGCCGTTGCCGGAGACCGGTTCGAGCGCGGCTGGCTCGCCGTTCGGCGACGCGGTGTCCCCGCCGCAGGTGAACGAGGCGGCCGCGAGCGTTCCGGCCAGAACCCAATTGCGGATGGTACGTGGGATCGTCATTCGCGAACCCTCGGCACGAAGGTGTACCCGAGGCGTGGGCTGTCCGGTGGCCTGCAGCGCGCCGCCGAAAGCATAATGTAGGTCAGGCGAGCCGAGGAAACATGAAGACTTTCCGGGAGAAGCCGTCGTGCGGATCGGGGTGATGCTGCGGCACTACGACCAGCATCAGGGCGGCGTCCGTGTGTATACCCGCAAGCTGCTGCGGTCGCTGCTCGACCTGCGGAGCGGGCACGAGTTCGTGCTGCTGTACCGCAATCCCGACCTGGTCGGCACCTACCGGGGCGAGCCGGGGGTCGAGGAGATCGCCCTGCCGGCCCGGTCCGTCGTCGAGTGGGACCAGCTTGCTGTTCCCCGCGCCGTCACGCGCCACCGCATCGACGTGCTGTTCAATCCCAAGTACTCCATCCCGCTCCGCTCCGGCTGCCCCGCAGTCTGGGTCTGCCACGGGCTCGACTGGTATGTGATGCCGTGGGCTTCGCGCTATGTCGACCGGCTGAGCCATCGGTTCCTGGTCCCGCGCTATGCCTCGAGGGCGGCCGCGATCATCGCGGTTTCCGAGGTCACCCGCCGCCACGTCATGGAATACCTGCACGTCCCGGCGGACCGGGTGGTGACGGTCTATTCGGGCGTGGACGACGTGTTCCGGCGGCCGGTCGGGCCGGCGCGCCTGGACGAAATCCGGCGGAAGTACGCGCTTCCCGAGCGCTTCCTGCTGTACGCCGGCGCCATCTATCCGCCGAAGAACTTCACCCGCCTGGTCCGCGCCTACGCCGAGGTCGGCCCCGAGCGCGGCATCCCGCTGGTCATCGCCGGCGGCGAGAACCGGTTCCTCTCCGAGCATGAGCTCCGCGAGCCCGAGGCGCTGGGCATCACGGAGTGGGTGCGCTGGCCCGGCTGGGCGGAGCAGGACGACCTGGCGGGACTCTACGCGATGGCGGACGCCCTGCTCCTCCCCTCCCTGTTCGAGTCGTGTGGTCTGCCCGTACTGGAAGCAATGGCGGCGGGGTGCCCCGTGCTGACCGCGGACCGTTACGGCACCAAGGAACTGGCCGAGGGCGCCGCGGTGCTGGTGGACCCCGAATCGGTGGACGTCATCGCCGCTGGAATCCGCCAGGTGCTGGACGACGCGGGATTGCGGGAGCGGCTGATTGCCGCCGGGCGCGAGCGCAGCGCCGCGTTCCAGTGGAGCCGCTGCGCCGCCGAGACGCTGCGGGTGCTCGAGGCGTCGTCGGGCCCGCGACGTCCGGCACGGTGAGCGCGCCACCGCGCGCGCGGGGGTCCTGGCGACGGCCTCCTGCTAGAACAGCCGGACGATCCGGGCGACGGACGGCACGTCGCTCCCATTCAGGATGAACACCATGTAATGCCCGGGCGGCGCCCGATTCGGCTCGCTCGGCGCGGTCACCGTGAGTCCGCTCGCGTCCGCGGTGAAGGTGAGGTGCAGGAACCGCTGGTTCTGGTCGAAGGCATGGGTCACCGCACCGAGCCGGATGAGGCTGACGTGGGTGATCGCGGACGCCTGTGGGGTTTCGATCCTGAAGTGCGCGCCGTAGGACACCTCGGAAGGCGCGTTGGTGATCTCCGGCCTGGGGCCGCGGAAGAGATAGGGCGGTGCGAAGAGCTCCGCGTTCCGTTCGTCCGGCGCACCGGCCCCCTCGCCGCTGCCGGCGTTCAGCACCCGGCCGTCGGGCAGGAGGAGCGAGGTGCCGTGATACCCGCGCGTCACGACGTTGCTTGCAAGCGTGGTCCATTTGCCGGTGGCCGGATCCCACAGCTCCGCCGCATGCACCGGCTTGGTCACGTCGTCGAACGTCGTGCCGGCGACCCCGCCCGTCGCGAGCACTTCACCGGTCGGAAGCACGGTCAGATTCAGGTGCCGCCGGGGATACGCCATCGAGCCCGTCCACTGCCACGACGGGGTCGCCTGGTTCAGGTCTATCAGCTCCGCGGTGTTGGTCGTCAATCCGCCGCCTGCATAGATGACCTTGCCGTCATCGTACATCACCGCCGAGCCGTAGTCCCGGATTCCATACAGCCGCATCGGACCGTTGGTCCAGGACCCGGAGCCGGAGAGGGACAGGAAACGGGTGCGGATGGCCGCCCCTGCCACGTAGATCCTGCCGTCCGGCGTCAGAAAGGCACGAGGATACCAACCGAACGTGTGGTCCGCACCGGTGAGCTCCCGCAGGGAGCCGTTGTTCCACACCTCCGGGATGCTGACGTCGGCGCTGTCCTCATCGGTGCCCGCGAGAATGACCACCTCGCCCGTACCCGTGACGGTGGCGGTCGGATACCACCGGCCGCGCGGCATCGGCGCATCCGACGTCCAGGTATTGCTGGCGCCGGAAAACACCGTCATGTTCGGCAGTCCGAACCCGTCCTTGATATGGCCGCCCACCACCAGCACGTTGCCGTCGGCGAGCAGGACGTGCCCGGCACAGAACAGCCTGGCGGGGCTGGGTATCGAGGTGAAACTGTTGGTCGCAGGATCCCACACCTCGGGTGTCCCGGTGCGTCCGATGGAGAGCACCCGGCCATCCGGAAGCAGCACCACGTGAATAGCCACGATCGGCCAGGCGAAGGGCGGTGTCCACTGGCCGAGGGCCCCCATGGTCGTGCTGAGCGAAATCGGGGTGGACCGGACGGCGCCGAGGTCGGGTGCGGAAAAGGTCAGCGTGTAGCTGCCGGAGGGGCCGCTGAGCGCGAGGTCGCCGAACCGCGCCATCCCGGATCCGTCAGTCTGGACCACCGTGGTTCCCGAGAGCGCGGCGCCACCCTCGGTCGTGGCGGTGACGGGAACTCCGGCACCGAGGGGTTGGCCGGCGGCGTCCTGCGCCTGGATGACCGGCTGCTGCTCGAGCGACACACCATCCTGCGCCGCACCCGACGGCTGCGTGACGACCGTCAACCGGGGCTGCCCGGCCGCCTCCGCCATGGCGGTAAAGACCACGGCGGGCAGGCCTGAAACGGTGGCGGTCGTGGTCTGCGGGCCCGCGGTGCCACCCAGGACCCGCTGTACCTCGACCACGCCATCCGTCCCGCTGAGCCCGCGGGACTGGCTCACGCTTCCGCCGCCCGCCAGCGTCCAATCGACGGCGACGCCGGCGACGGGTTGTCCCTGATCATCCTCGACCTTCACCTCGAGCGAGTCTGCCAGTGGCTGACCGAGCTGCCCGACCTGATTGTCGCCCCCAACCATCCGGACCGTGGCCGGCTGCGGCAGGGGCCCGGCGACGTCCTCCCGGCAGGTGACCGAGGCCGCGACCACGAGGATCCCGAGCAACCAGACCCGTGCGCTTTTGATGGTCATCATGAGGAACCCGAAACCAGAGGAGAGAACTGCTGCATAGCGCCGGCACGAACCCGGGGAACGGGCGCGCGCCGGCGAATTCCGGTCACCTGCGACATTGCATCTCGGAGCGACGGACGCATCGATGGTCGGCTGACCTCTCGTCCCGCGGTGGCTGAACCCGGTCGTGGATCCGGCGGGAGTCCTGCTGCGTAACTTCGATCAGCTGCAGCTTTTGCGCCAGATGTAAGCCGGCCTGCTTGGTCCCGGAGTGTGGCACTCGCACCTCAGGTGGGGCCATGCCTCGACAATCGCCGCGATGCCGGCGGCCGGTGTACGTTCCGCGCACGATAGACTCCGGACTCATGAAGCTTCTATTGAGGAAGCGAATGCCTTCTCGCACCGCGCCCCCGCTCGCCCGGACTGCCTGCTGCTGATGCCCGACGGGGACGCAGGCGGCCGGCTGGAGCTCGTGGTCAACGCCCGGCACCTCACCGGACCCCGGACCGGCATCGAGGTGTACATGGAGACCCTCCTCCGCGAGCTGGCCCGGCGCGGCCGCGTCCATATCACCGTGCTGAGCTGGGCACCGCTCGACCTCGGCCTGACGGGCGTCCGCGAGGTCGTGTCCGCCCGTCGGCCGGACTTCCCGCAGGCCTCGCTGCAGGCGACGCTGTGGAAGCTCTGGTTCGACCAGTGGGGCTGCCTGCGATCCGTGCCGAGAAAGAACGGCATCCTGTTCCACGGGATGGACGGGTTTCTCCCCTTCGCGCTGCGCGCGCGAGACCGCTGCGTCGCCACGGTGCACGACCTCGGCTGGCAGGTGCATCCCGAGCTCTACAGCCAGCGCGTGCGCCTGATGTACCGCGCCCTGTTCCCCTGGGTCGTGCGCCGGGCCGACCGGTTCATCGCGGTGTCCCGCTATACGGCGGATGACCTGGTCCGCCGGGCCGGGGTGCCCGCGGCCCGGATCGATGTGGTCCACCATGGGCTCGATCCGCTGTTCACGGCGCCGCCGGGCGGGATGGAAACCGGCGAGGCCCCGCCGTACGTGCTCGCGGTCGGCGGTGTGTCCCCCCGCAAGAACACGCGGCGGCTGATCGACGCGTTCACCCGCTGGCGCGAGCGGGGCGGCCGCCGCCGGGCGTACCGCCTGCTCATCACGGGCACTTCCCTGGACAGCGACTTCTTCCGGAACGGCGCCACGCCGCCGGAGCATGTCGCCCTGCTCGGGTACGTGGACAAGACCGAGCTGCCGCGGCTGTACGCCGGCGCGGCCGCGTTCCTCTACCCGGGGATCTACGAGGGGTTCGGGCTGCCCATACTCGAAGCCATGGCCTGCGGCGCGCCCGTGGTGACGTCCACGACCGGCGCCGCACCCGAGATCGCGGGGGACGCGGCGATCCTCGTCGATCCGTTCGACGTCACGAGCATCGCCGACGGCCTCGAGCGGGCGACGATGCCGCCGGAGGCGGCGCGGCTCCGCGCGCTCGGCCGCGAGCGCGTGAAACAGTTCGACTGGGACGCAGCGGCGGCCGCGACCGAGGCGGTGTACCGCCGGCTGCTCTAGCGCGGCGCCGGCACGGCCGAACGAACATCGGTTTACCCGATGGCCGCTGGGGTGTACGTTTGGGTCCACTGGCCCTTCGTCCAACGGCAGGACAGCGGACTTTGGATCCGTTAATGGTGGTTCGAATCCACCAGGGCCAATCGTCATGAAACGAAGCCGCCGCCGGGCAGCAGACCCGACGGCGGCTTCGTTTCGGTCCGTCCGGAACTACGGGACGGGGTTCGCGGTCACCGTGATCACCAGGTCGTCGAAGTCGGGCTCGTTCGCCCCCCCGACGCTGCCGTCATCGAAGGCCAGCGTCCACGTGGGATAGGAGCCGCTCACATGCAGCGCCGGCGCGGTCACCTGGTTGCTGGCGCCCGAGATCACCTGCGCCTCGAGCCGCGTGCCGGCGGTGAACACCGCGCCACCGCTCAGATCGAACGGGGTGCCGAGCGCGGGCGCGTAGCAGCCGTCGGTGAACAGCGTCTCCGCCGTCGGCGCGGTCATCTGGAAGGTATTGCCGTGCGCATCGCACGACCGTTGGTCCAGCTTCACCGTCACGGTCGCGTCCTCCTCGAGCACGAGCGCGCAGGAAGCGAAATGGCCGGTCCCGGGAGCATCTTCGCACTCGAGCGTGGCGGCCGGAGACACGGTGAACTCGGTGGTCTTGGAGCTGGAGAGCCCCGCGTCGTCCGTCACCGTGAGCGTTGCGCTGTAGAGCGTCCGGCCGGTCGCGTCATAGTGGTGGGCCGCCGGGTGCTGCCCCGCGCCGTTGGTGCCGTCCCCGAAGTCCCAGGCCCACTGCACGACGGTGCCGTCGGCGTCCGCGCTCAGGTCCTGGAAGGTGCAATCGAGCGAGGAGCAGCTCACCGAGAAGTCGGCGGTCGGCGCGCCGTTCGCGGGAACGGCCACCGTCACCATCTTGGTGCGCGACCCCTGGCCGGCGAGGTTGTCGGTGACGGTCAGCTTCACGCTGAAGTCGCCCCCGGCGCCGAACGTGTGGCTCGGGCTCCGGGTGGATGCCTTCTGTCCGTCGCCGAACTCCCAGGCATACTTCGTCACCTGGCCGTCGCGGTCGTTGCTCAGGTCGGTGAACGCGCAGGTGAGGGCGGTGCAGGAGCTGGTGAAGTCGGCGGTCGGCGCCGCGTTGTTGTCGTCCGGATCCGGCCCGTTCGAGTCCTTGCCGCAACCCACCACGCCGAGCCCGACAACCGCTAAGCCGGCGGTGATGACGCGGGCACGACACCACTGAACCGCTCGCATACGATCCTCCTGCCTGGGTGATGGACTGATGCGCCGCGCTCGCGGGCGCACCCCGGGGGTGGCCCCCGGGCGATGAGCGCCCGGAGGCAGGTTCCCCCCTCAGATGGATGACGTTATGGGCCTACAGGTGTGGCTTTGATCGTGATGACGAGATCATTGAAGTCCGGTTCGCCCGGCCCGACGAAACCGTCGTCATAGCTGAGCGTCCAGCCATTCGTGTAGTCACCCGTGACCTGAAGCTGCGGCGTGGTCGTGCCCGAGAATCCGGAGCGAACTTCCGCCGCCAGCTCGGTGTTGGCGTCGAATTGCGCGCCGCCGTTCAGCGGGTGGGAAGCGGCCGGATCGGGGGCGACGGG
>DASSBA010000208.1:0-7861 GCA_035699205.1 Gemmatimonadales bacterium | reverse complement strand
CGGAGCCGCAGCAGCCAGATCTCCGGCGGAAGTGTCCGGCAGCCAGAACCAGACCGACCAATCATCCGGCCCCTCCGCCTGCGCCTCGTGCAGGAATCCGCGCTTCGCGAGCACGGTGTAGAGCGGCACCGGCTCGAACGTCGCGCGCAGCCAGAGCACCTCGCCAGCGCCGATTTCCCGGACCGCAGCCAGGATCTTGGAGAACGGCTCCCGGCCAGCGCGGAGATCCTCCCGCACGTCCACCTCCAGGATTCTCGCGCCGGCCGGGCGTCCTGCCGCGCCGCTCGCGGGCGGAGCCTCCGAACGGATGGTGCGCGCCTCGCCGCCGCCGATGGCCGCCCCGGGCTCCGCCGCGATCCCCAGCGCGGCATTGAGCTCTCCGACGAGCGCCGCCGCGTCGGCGCCCGCAATTCGCGCCGCGTCCTCCACGGTCACGAGCCGGGCCATGACCTTGCGCATGGCGCGGTTCCGCA
Source organism: Gemmatimonadales bacterium (assembly GCA_035699205.1). GTDB lineage: Bacteria > Gemmatimonadota > Gemmatimonadetes > Gemmatimonadales > GWC2-71-9 > CAVVWJ01. The sequence goes on along the minus strand of DASSBA010000208.1, from coordinate 7,388 downwards.
GCTTCGTGAAGTGCACCGACTGGCGCACGAACACTTCCACCAGCGCCTCGTCCCGCGCGAGCACGTCGCTCACCCGGTCGCCGGGCGCCACCGGCCGGACCCCCACGCCGCCGCTCATGCCGCCGCTCCCCGTCCGCGGGCCACCCGCCCGAGCTGGGCCAGAAAGACCAGCACTCCGCCGAGGAAGAGGACCGCACCGCAGCGTGCGGCGTGCGCCCAGCCCGCGGCAGTGCCGGCGCTCAGAATCGCCACCCCGCCGGCCATGAGCGCGAGCTGCACGTAGCCCAGTCGGGCCGAGTAGAGCTGCGCGACCGTCGGCACCGGCTCCTTCCCCATGCGGCCGCGGAACCGGGCCGTCCAGGCGAGGAGCGGCACGATCTTGTAGAAGAACCCGATGACGTAGAGCACGATCCCTCCGAGCAGGCCGGTGATCACGTAGGCCGTGGCCAGGCGCGGGTGCGACGCGCTCGACGCCAGCACCGCCACGCCCAGGAGCGCGCTCGTGGCCAGGAAGGCGAGCGCGGTCGCGACGAACCGCATGCCGACGTCGAGCTTCTTCCGGACCCGCGCCCGGTAGAACCCGTACGCCTGGCGGAAGAAGCAGCCCAGGCCGCCCAGCAGCAGCAGCGCGCCGGCCCAGGCCGCCGCCGGCTGCCGCAGCGTGAGCCCGGTCCCGAGCACCACCACGCCCGAGGCGAGCAACGCGAGCGCCCGCCGGGTCCACGACGTGTCCGCGCCGTGCGAGAGGAGAAACATCGGCAGGAGCCGGTGCGACACACCCACGATCATCATCAGCAGCCAGCCCACGATCGCGACGTGCAGGTGGGTCGCGAGGACGCGGACCCGCGCGCCGCCGATGAAGCCCGTGTGCAGGTTGTGCAGCAGGACGATGCCGAGCACCAGCGTGGACGCGAGGAAGCCGAGCGCCAGCGCGATCGCGGCCCAGGTCACGTCCCGTGTCCGGGCGCGCGGGAGCGCACCGCCGACGTTCGAGAGTACGAGCAGAATGCCGACGGCAATCAGAAGAATTCCGGCGTGATGCAGCGCCACCTGACTGGTCGCGACGCCGGCCGCGAACAGGCCGACGCCGGGCGCGAACGCCCAGAAGCCCGCGTGGGCCAGGCGGGTCGAGCGCACCGGCGTACCCAGCGCCACCGGCAGCAGCTGGCAGAGCGCCCCGAACACCGTCATCGTCAGCCAGCCGAGGGTGAAGAGGTGGGTGACCCCCGCGACGTGGGGCGAGAGGTACGCACCGGCCGCCAGCTCCGGCGCCACCCAGAGGAGCCCGAGCGCGCCGGCCAGCAGGTAGAGCGTCGCCGCCACGAAGTGCTCGGCGGCCAGGCGGATGGAGCCGGCGGCGGGCGCGAGCCCGCCGGGCGCAATCGCCCCGGGTGCAAAGGCCGGTCGGGTGGGCGCCACCGGCGTCGCGGGGGTCACCGCTCGCCTCCGGACGCCGGCGCGTCGGCCACGTGCTGCCACCCCAGCGCCGAGGCGACGCCATGCGCGATCACCTCCAATGCACGGGCGGCCTCGCTGTCCGGACGCGCCAGCGCCGTCGGCGCGCCGGCGTCTCCCTCGGCCACCATGCGCCCGTCGAACGGGACCGAGCCGAGAAACGGCACCGCGAGCTCGGCCGCGATCGCCGAGCCGGCTCCGTATCCGAACGCCCCGGTCATGTTCTCCACGATGCCGAGCACCGGCACCTCCAGCGTCTGGAACATCTGGGCGGCTTTCCGTGCCTCCGCGGTGGCTACGCGCGCCGGCTGGGTGACCACCACCGCGCCGGACAGCACCACGGCCTGCGCCAGGCTGAGCGGGATGTCGCCGGTGCCGGGCGGGAGGTCCACCACCAGGACATCCAGCTCGGGCCAGGCCACGCCGCGCGCGAACTGCTTCACCGCCTTCGAGACCATCGGCCCGCGCCAGACGGCGGGCGAGCCTTCGCCCAGGAAGAAGCCGAAGCTGATGAGCGGCAGGCCGTGCGCCTCGAGCGGCAGGATGTGCTTGTCGGGTGTCATCCGGACGCGCCCGGCACCGTCCTCGATGCCCAGCAGCAACGGCAGGCTTGGGCCGTAGATGTCGGCGTCCAGCAGGCCGGCGCGCAGCCCCTCGCGCGCCAGCAGCAGTGCGAGATTCGCCGCGACCGTGCTCTTCCCGACACCGCCCTTGCCCGCCCCCACCGCCACCACGTGCCGGACCGCGGCGAGCCGCACCTGCTCCGCCCATGGGTCCGGCGTGCCGCGCGCGGTGGGCTTCGGCGTGGAGCTCGGCGGGGCGATCTCCACGGCGACGCTGGTCGCGCCGAGCGGGCGGAGCACATCGGTGATGCCGGCCCGGAGCTTCGTGGGAATGGCCGGGTCCCGGGTAGCGATGGCAAGACGCACCTTCACTCGCCCGTCGCAGACGCTCACGTGCTCCACCATCCCGAAGGAGACGAGATCGCGTGTGAGCCCCGGGTATCGGACGGTAGCCAGCGCTTCGCGGACCCGTGCGCCGGTGAGCTCGCTGGAATCCGTGGTTTCCGTGCCCGTGGATTCGACGTCTGCAGTTGTCATTCCGTGCACCGTGCCTCCTTCCCCACACTGGATCCAACGATCGCCCCTCCGGCGCGGCACCGGCGTGACGGTTGTCTCAATCCGATGGAATCGCTCGGGATCTGAGGCGTCTCACCTCGCCTCCACCGCGGCCCGGAGCTCGCTGCAGAGCCGGTTGGGATCGATGCCGTCGCGCCGTGCAGCCCCCTGAACGCTGACGGCCGAGCCGCAGCAGGTGTCCACGCCGAAGCGCTGGAATACCGCGCGGGTGGCGGGATGGTGGTGGATGAGCTCGTGCACGGTCGAGGTGCAGTCCAGTTCGTGTTCCGTGGTTGACATGATCAGTCTCCTGAATCGGGTGTGACAGGGTGATCGGGTCCATATCCGCCCGGCCCGCTCAGCGGTCCGAGCGCGTCGAGCAGCGGGCAGTCTCCGGTGGGACCACGGCCGCCGCGGCAGCGACCGGCCAGGCGGGTCAGCCCGTGCCGGATTCGCTCGAGGTCACGGATTTTTCCGTCGATCTCGTCGATCTTCTGCTCCGCCCGCGCCTTGACGTCGGCCGCGGTGGTGTGCGGATCGAGGCGGAGCGCGAGCAACTCGGCGATTTCGGACAGGGTGAAACCGAGTTCCTGCGCCCGCCGGATGAATCGCAGGCGGGCCAGCGCCGCCGGTTTGAACTCACGGTAGCCGGAAGCACGACGGGCCGCGGCCGGGAGCAGGTGCCGCCGCTCGTAGTAACGGACCGCCTGGATTCCTACACCCGCCCGCCGGGCGAGCTGGCCGATGGTCATGTCGGGTTCGGTGGACGCTGCTTGGCGCATCATTCCTCCCGGGATCGTGAGCTCCCCAGCGACGCGGCCCGTGCTGGGGGCTCTCTTTGTCGCCTGCAGAGAGCTTACACCCTATACCATGGTAGAGGGTCAAGGGGCGGGCTGCCCACGCCTTCCCGCCCGCGCTTGAAGAAGGCGGGAGGGAGATGGATATTCGCTTTCCTCATCGAATGGAGGCGCCCGCATGCTCCCTGTCCGCAAGGTCGTCCTCGTCGCCCTGGCCCTCTGGACGGCCGCCAACCTGGGCTGGTCCATCGCGCTCTCCGCCCGGCGCCACGCGGAACCCGCCTCCGCGGCCAATGCCCACGCACACGGACCGCCTGCCGGCGCTGATTCCGCCACGCACGCCGTCCCGCAGTCGCCCAGCCGGACGCTGACGCTCCCGACCGCCGCTCGCGAGGCGGTCCTCGCCGAGATGCGGATCATGCTCCAGTCCGTCCAGGGGGTGCTGGAAGCGGCTGCGAGGGGCGACACGGCCGCGGTGCGGGCGGCCGCCCGACCCGCAGGTATGGCCATGGCCGCCGATCCCCATCTCGAGGCACTGCTGCCTGCGGACTGGATGGCGCTCGCGCTCGACACGCACCGCGCCTTTGATTCGCTGCCCAGCGCCGGCCCGGAGGCGGCGGCCATCCTCGCGCGGCTGGGACAGATCACCGGCCGCTGCAACGCGTGTCACGCGATGTACCGGCTGGAGAGCCGCTGAGACGTCGAGATCGTCCTAGAACGCCGAGACGAATCCCAGGGTCCAGCGGGTCGTGCCCTGCGTCAGGTCCTGGGTCGCCTCGCCCGTCACCCGGAAATTCCGCCGGACGACGTAGCCCACTCCACCGGTCATCGTCTCGTACCGGCGAAGCGGCCCCAGCTCACCCAGGCGGACGCTCAGGATGGGCGTGTCGGCCCTCACCAGGTTGTACAGCGCGAACCCGTGCCAGCGCGATCCGGCGGGACGGACCACGAGCTCCGCCAAGCCCCCATCCACGTCCGTACGCGGGCTCGGGAAGGTGAAGGTGGGCCGGTCGTCGTTCCGGTGGAGGTACTGCAGGTTGAGCTCGAGCGGGCCGTGCTCCAGCGTAGCGTCGAGCCCGAACATCGTGGTCTCGTTCTCGATGTCGTCGGCTGTCGTACGTCCGATATATCCGAACCCGCCGATCCGTACCCCCCGCGCCAGATCACGAGTCAGGTGGAGTGCGAAGTTCTTGCCGAAGTCGCTGTCGAACCGGCGATTGGCCTGGGCCGCGCCACGGCCGTTCCCGTTGACGACCTGTCCGGTCACGCCGAAGCCGAGGACGTCGGCACTGGCGACGAGCCCACGGTCGTAGGTGAGATCCACGGGTGAGTCGCCCATGCGTGCGCGGTAAATCGCGTAGTCCTCGAACTCGAGCCGCAATTCCCGCTTGAACATCGGGTCCGAGACCTGGAACTGTCCCACCGTCAGGTCCACCGGCGCGCCACCGATGTCGTTGACGGTGATGAAGGCGTCTTCGACGCCCCCGACCTCTCCCCGCTCGAACAAGAACGCGTAGAGATAGTAGGAAATGGTCCGGGAAATCGGAGCGCCGGAGAGCAGCTTGAGGGCGTAGGGAGTCTGGAAATCAGTGACGGCCCGTCCGCCGGTGAACTCCTGGATGTAGGCATCGAGCCGGAAGGCGATCGGCACGTCCTGGAGCAGCGTCAGGAGCGGGTCCCCCGCCGCCAGCGTGTCCGCCGGCACCTCGCGCGGGCCGAATCGGAAGCCGTTGGCCGCGAACTGCTCGCCAAAGGGCGTGAGCTTGGGCACGGGATCGTGACACAGCCGGCAGCTCACCTTGTAGCGTCGGGCGAAGGCGGGGATTGCCTCCGCGGAGGGCGGGGCGGCGACGACCATCGCCGCGATGAGAAGCAGGAGGCGCATCGGGGACGTTCCGGAAGACGGTGCGTCCAAGATGCGCCCAGCCGATGAAACCTCCGGGAAGCCCGGATGAAGCCGAGTTCACGCGGGCCGCCGGACCTCCACTGGACCGACCCGCCGGCCCGCCCGTGCTCAGTTCGTGTTGCTGGCGAGCTGCTTCTGGAGCTGCTGGGCCATCTGCATGTGGGCCTGGAACGCCGGCGCGACCTTCACGACCAGCGCCTTCAGCTCCTCGTTCTGGATGGCGGGAAGCAGCGTCTTCTGGATCGCGTCGATCACGTCCCGGTGGAAGGTGTATTCGTGCTCGAGAAAGGCCTGGTCGAACGCCGCGCCCTTGAGCGACCGAAGCTCGGCCAGGGCTGCCGCGTGCGCCTTGGCGCCCTGGTCATCCGCCGGCGGCGTGGGGGTGACGTGGAGCTTGGCGGCGAGATCCCGGCCCTGCTGCCGGACCTGCTGGTGGTCCCGGGCGAGCATGGCGCCGAACGTCCGGACTTCCTTGGCCGAGCCGCGCTCGGCGGCCAGCTTGCCGGTCTCGATGTCTGCAGTGTTCGCGGCGTCGAAGATGGCCACGATGGTAGCGTCATCGAGGGCGGGTGCCTCGGCCCGGGTGGCGGGGCCGCTCTGGACGGCGGCGGTGACGAGCGGGAAAGCGATGCCGAGGGCGGCGATGAGGTGCGACCTGCGCATTACAACCTCCTGCGGGAGATAGGTGGGCCTGCGTGCTGGCCCAGCTACAATGCCACAGGATCGACAATTTGTCAATGTTTTTCTTGATAATCTTGACAAATCCCCGTGACCACCTACATTCAGACCCGTCCACTCAGGAGCCACGCCAGATGCCCACCGATCTGTCTCAGCGCTTCATGGAGACCACCCGCGGGCAGGTGCTCGGCCTGCTGCGGCGAGGCGCCCGCACGGTCGAGGAGCTCGCCCGCGCGCTCGGGCTTACCGACAACGCCATCCGCGCGCACCTCGCGACCCTCGAGCGCGACGGCCTGGTCAGGCAGGAAGGTCGGCGTCGCGGCTCGGGTGCCGGCAAGCCAGCCCAGGTCTACGCGGCCACCGAGGAGGTGGAGCTCCGCCTCTCGCGGGCCTACGCGCCGGTGCTCGCGGCACTGTTGGAGGAACTGGTCGAGCGGTTGCCGGGGGAGGAAACCGAGAAACTGCTGTCAGCGGTCGGGCGTCGCCTGGCGGCGGCCGGGCCGCGGGGAGGCGAAACGCTCGAGGATCGCGCCCGCGATGCGGTGACCCTGCTCAACGAGCTTGGCGGCGATGCCTCACTGGAGCCCGACGGTGCCGGTTTCCTGGTGCGAGGGTGCGGCTGCCCGCTGTCCGCGGCCGTGTCGCGGCGGCCCGAGACCTGTCGCCTGGTTCAGGCGTTGCTGTCCGACGTCACGGGTGTCCAGGTCGAACAGTGTTGCGCTCGGGAGCCGAAGCCGCAGTGCTGCTTTAGCGTCCCGCCGGCGGCCTGACGCGGAGCCCTTCCGCGAAGTCCCTTTCGGCCGCATCTTCGGCATCATCGCCTAACGCTCTCCGAGCTCCGGCATTCCGCACCAGTTGAGAAACGCCACCAGCTCCTCGGCTTCCGCCGGGGTGGGCATCATGAATTGGGTGCTGCCGCGGGTGACGAGCGGAACGAACCGGAGGCCGTGGCGGCCCGGCTTCCGGAGCGGCCGCTGTCCCACGCGCCACGGCCCCTCCTGCAGTTGATCGGGCCTGGGGGCGGCGGCGAGCGCCTCGCGGACCAGGCTCCTGAGGAGCGACCAGTCGCGGCGCTCCCGCGTCCTCGGCTGCCGTTGGTGAGCCAGTAGGAAGACCAGCTCCACCATGGCACGTTTGCAGAGCGTGTCGGCCGCCGCGTCGTCCATGGACACCAAGTGAGCGGCCCCCGGATGCGGCGTCAACCCTGACGGAGGAGCAGCGTGCAGAGCAATATCCGCGAAGCCCGGCTCAAGCCCGAGTACGCCGCCCTCTACCCCGGCGTCCAACCGGGAATCTGGATGGCGGCGTCGGCCATCGGCCAGCAGCTGCTGCTGTGGCACCTGACCGCGCCGGCGACGCCGCAGGGAGAGCGGCTGATGGCGGAGGAGCACTTCGAGTTCCGGGGCGGCAGGAAGCGGGTCGGCTCCTGGATCA
>DASSBA010000207.1:0-1181 GCA_035699205.1 Gemmatimonadales bacterium | reverse complement strand
ACCCCCGTGCCCGGTCTCCCGACCGGGACTCTGCTCCCACTTCCGACCGACCACGCGAGGACCGCACTCGACTATCCGAGGTCGCGGGCCTGCGCCCGGCCCCACCCATCCCATCCGCCACGCCGCCCATTCGTTCGGCCGAGATGACTGACACCGGAGTGTCACTCCCCCAGACCCAGCTCCGAGCTGACGCGGACAGGCCCCCTCGGGTCCGGTCGATTGGTCCACTCCCGTGACAACCCGCTGTCACTCGACTACCCACCCGCCGCCGCGGCCTCCGCTCGCCACGGCACCCCGTCCCGCAGCATCGCCCAGCACCGCACCAACAGCTTCCGCGCCAACGCCACCACCGCCGGCTTCTTCCGGCTCACTCCGCCGGCCGTCAGCCGCGCGTACACCGACCGCGCCCACGGGTTGGACCGCAACATGCACCAGGCACACTCGACCAACAGCTTCCGTAGCACCCCCGGCCCCCGCCGGGTGATCCGCCCCTTGCGGTCCGTCACCCCGCTCTGATACTGCTTGGGCACCAACCCCGCATACGCCCCCACCTGCTTGGCCGAGGCGAACCGGTGCGGATCACCCAGGTGGGTCGCCACCGCCTCCGCCGTCCGCGGCCCGACCCCCGGGATCGTCGCCAGTAGCCGCGTCGCCGGGTCCGCGTCCGCCAACCGGTCAAGCGTCGCCTCGGTCGCGGCGATGTGCCCGACCAGCCCGCGGTACTCGGCTACCGCCAGGTGCAGCATCCCACGCCACAACTCCGTCGGTCCGCACTCGGCCAGCGGTCGCGCGAATTGTTCGATCCCGGCCAGCCCGAGGGCGGTCCACGCCGCCGCCCCCCGCGGGGTCGGCAGACCCTGCCCGGCGAACAGGGCGCGGATACGGTTCTGGCACGCCACCCGACGGCCGACCAACTCCTGGCGGAACGCGATGAGCATTCGCCGTTGCCGGGTCGCCGGGTCGGGCAGGGCCACCGTCGGCAGTTGGCCGATGGCTTCCAACTCGGCCAGCCGCAGGGCGTCGTCCTGGTCGGTCTTGCGTTTGAGGTGCTGGAACTTCCAGCTCTCGGCGGCGGTGTTAGCGACGCGGACCGAGTGGCCGGCGGCGACGGCGTGATCGTGGACCCAGCCGGCGTTGGCGCACGCCTCGATGACGACGAGTGCCCCGGGGTGACGGGCGAG
>DASSBA010000206.1:0-3269 GCA_035699205.1 Gemmatimonadales bacterium | reverse complement strand
CCGCGTGCGGCTGGGCCCCTACGAGCACGTGGTGATGGTTCGGGCGCTTTCGGGGCGGCGGGGGCCGGCCGCAGAGGCGGCCGAGCTGTACGAGGAGCGGCCCGAGAGCCGCGCGGCCCGCGAGGCGACGGCGCAACAGCTGAAGGTGCTACATGCGGCATCCGCGCCCGAGAAGGGGAGACCGACGAAGCGGGATCGGAGGGAGATCGAACGGTTGAGGGGACGGCGGTGAGCGGTGAGCGGGAGGTGGTGAGCGGGGGGCGGCGGGGGAGCGGGACTGTCATCCCGAGCGCAGCGAGGGATCTACTCACCCGCGGCTCGAACTCGGCCCGGCTAGATCCCTCGCTGCGCTCGGGATGACAGTGTCGGCTCACGTTGAAGCCCCGCCTACATATTCTCCACCATCGCCTCCCCGAACTCGCTCGTCCTGAGCAGCGTCGCCCCCGTCATGAGCCGCTCGAAGTCGTAGGTCACGCGCTTCTGGGCAATGGTCTTCTCGAGGGAGCTGATGACCAGGTCGGCCGCCTCGTCCCAGCCGAGGTAGCGGAACATCATCTCGCCGGAGAGAATGAGGGATCCGGGGTTGACCTTGTCCTGGCCGGCGTAGCGGGGCGCGGTGCCGTGGGTGGCCTCGAAGACGGCGTGGCCGGTCACGTAGTTGATGTTGGCGCCCGGTGCGATCCCGATCCCGCCGACCTGGGCGGCCAGGGCGTCGGAGATGAAGTCGCCGTTGAGGTTCATGGTGGCGATGACGCTGTACTCGCGCGGGCGGGTGAGGATCTGCTGGAGGAAGGCATCGGCGATGACGTCCTTCACCACCACGCCGGAGGGGAGCCGGCACCACGGGCCGCCGTCGGTCTCGATGGCGCCGTACTCCTCGCGCGCCACCTGGTAGCCCCAGTCACGGAAGCCGCCCTCGGTGAACTTCATGATGTTGCCCTTGTGCACCAGCGTCACGCTGGGTGATTTCCGGGCGAGGGCATGGTCCAGCGCCGACCGGATGAGGCGCTTCGACCCCTCCTCCGAGATCGGCTTGATGCCGATGGCGCTCGTGGCCGGGAACCGGATGGACTGGGCGCCCATCTGCTGCTGGAGGAAGTCCACCACGCGGCGCGCCTCGGGGCTCCCGGCCTTGTACTCGATGCCGGCGTAGATGTCCTCGGTGTTCTCGCGGAAGATGACCATGTCCACGGCTTCGGGCGCCTTGACCGGCGAGGGCACCCCCTGGAACCAGCGCACCGGCCGGACGCAGGCGTACAGGTCGAGCTTCTGGCGGAGCGCCACGTTGAGCGAACGGAACCCGCCGCCGACGGGCGTGGTGAGCGGCCCCTTGATGGCCACGAGCTGGTGGTCGATGGCGGCCAGGGTCTCGTCGGGCAGCCAGCTGTCGAGCCGGTCCTTGGCCTTCTCGCCGGCCAGGACCTCCTGCCAGACGATCTGCCGCTCCCCGTCGTACGCGCGCCGCACCGCCGCGTCGAACACCAGTTGCGAGGCGCGCCAGATGTCGGGGCCGGTACCGTCGCCCTCGATGAATGGGATGACCGGCCGCGCGGGAACCTGGAGCCGGCCGTCGCGCATGGTGATGGTGTCGCCCTGGATGGAGACCGGCATGGGACGCAGTCCTTGGAGCGGAGCGGGATGAGTGCGATCGGCAGCGGGCCGACGCTCAATCTGGCCGGGTGCCCCGAGATCGGCAACCGAGCGGTCGAGGCGATCCTGGCCGCGTACGAGCGGTACCACCGCGGGTTCGAGGAGGTCACCCGCCGAGGCCGCGAGCGGTTCGAGCGCTGCGACTGGCTCGGCGCGCAGGCTGACGGCACCGCGCGTCTGGCGCTCTACCGCACCCACCTGGATGGCGCCGTGGCCGACGTGCACGACATCCTGCAGGACGCCGTCATGGAGCGGACCCTGTGGGCCGCCATGCGGGGACGCCACGCGCTCGCGATCGAAGGCCGGCCCGATGCCGAGCTGGCCCGGACCTTCTTCAATTCGGTCACCCGCCGCGTGTTCAGCACGGTGGGCGTGGATGCCGCGATCGAGTACCTCGACCCGTCGCCCGCCCCGGCCGGGCCGGACGCCGCGCCGCTCTACGACAGCTACCGGGTGGACGCGGTGGACGCCGCGCTGGTCCGAGAGATCCTGGAGCGGATCCCCTGGTCGGTGCCGTACGCGTCGCTCGAGCGCGATGCAGCCATCGTGGCGCGGTTGATGAACGACGCGCTCGATGCCCTGGCGGAGCGGGGGCCGGTCGAGGTGGACGCGCTGCGCGAGGTGTTCTACCGGAACAAGGGCGCCTACGTGATCGGCCGGGTGCGGCGCGGCAGCGTCGTTCTGCCGCTGGTGCTGCCGCTGCTGCGCGCCGACGGCGGGATCGCCGTGGACGCGGTGCTGATGACCCAGAACGAGGCGAGCATCGTCTTCGGCTTCAGCTGGTCGTACTTCCGGGTAGACGCACCGCAGCCGCGGGCGTTGGTCGCGTTCCTCAGCACGATCATGCCGCTCAAGCGGGTGCACGAGCTCTACAACGGCATCGGCTACAACAAGCACGGCAAGACCGAGCTGTTCCGGAGCCTCATGGTGCACCTGGCCGACCCCGACGCGCGCTTCGCGTTCGCCGAAGGCGAGGAGGGAATGGTGATGGCGGTGTTCACCCTCCCCACCCACAACCTGATGTTCAAGATCATCAGGGACAGCTTCGGCCCCCCGAAGAACACCACCCGCCAGGCGGTCATGGACAAGTACCACTTCGTCTTCGTCCGCGACCGGGTGGGCCGGCTGGCCGACGCGCAGGAATTCGAGCATCTCGAGTTCCCCCGCCGCTGCTTCCCCGACGACCTGCTGGCATATCTGCTGAGGGCGGCGGCGCAGACGGTGCGGGTGGAGGGCGACCGGGTGGTCGTGCGCCACGTGTACACCGAGCGGCGGGTGACGCCGCTCAATCTGTTCCTCCGCGACGCCGAGCCGGAGGTCGCGCGCGAGACGGTGCTCGACTACGGCAACGCCATCAAGGACCTGGCGGCGGCCGACATCTTCACGGGGGACATGCTCCTCAAGAACTTCGGCGTGACGCGAAACGGGCGGGTGATCTGCTACGACTACGACGAGCTCTGCCTGCTCTCCGAGTGCCGCTTCCGGCGGATCCCGCCGCCCACCACGATCGAGGAGGAATTCGCGGCCGAGCCGTGGTTCTTCGTGGGCGAGCAGGACGTGTTCCCGGAGGAGTTCAGCGCCTTCCTGGTCCCACCGGGCGAGCTGCGGGACAGCTTCCT